>SVRL01000023.1 GCA_015064845.1 Oscillospiraceae bacterium
TAATTCGTTTATTTGTTGTTGTTCAATTTTCAAGGACCGTTGTTTTTTGCGCCCTTCCGTCGAGCGCTCATGTAGTATATCATATATGTTTTCATTTGTCAATACTTTTTTGCAAAATTTTTCAAAAATTTTTAAACTTTTTTTAATTTCTTTTTTCAAAGCCAAAAATATACTATATCTTGTGTTTTTGAATCAAACACATACCATATGCAACGTTTCTTTTTCCCGTTTTTTTGTTTTTTCTTTCCAAAAAAGAAGTTTTTCGAAAAATTTCCGAAAAACTTCTTAAAATTATTTTTATTCATAAGGGATTTTCAAATCGGTTTTGCCTTCAACCGAAGTTTTCAGTTTGAAAAACTTTCCTTCCGTCCGCAATCCTCTGAGGATTCCAACCAAATTTTCTAAAAAGTTTTTTCCTTTATTTGTCAACCAACCATTGCCAAAAGTTCTTTTCCATTTTCTTGACAGTTTTTTTCATATATGGTATAATTTTTACATTAGATATTTTACATTTCCTTGAATTTTATTTTATTTCAGAAAGGACGGTTGAAAAACTTTGTTTGAAATTGACAAAATTCCTGCGGAAATTTATGATGCGCTTTCTGCCAAGGGCGTACCGAAAGAGGAAATTCTTCTCGCCGCTTACTGTGACAGAAACTGTGAACATGAACCGCAGGACGTGTATCTTCTTGCAACGAGCAAAGAACTCCACGTACTTTGCGGCATATTCGCAGGAAAGCACAGTCACTCGGGACATCATCACTACGAGAAAGCATGGGAGGAAGCCGATTATCGTATTTATCCGTTAGAATCGATTGCGCGCTTCCAGATTGAAGAATTGATTTCAGGTTCCCGATTCACGGCAATTACTGCCGCAGGCGAACCGATCTTCATTACCGCGCTTACAAACTTCTGCCGTACATCCATGATTCTTTTCAAAAAATATCTGGATATCATTCGGCGCGAAGGCAATTTCACGCTCGACCCCGCAGACGATCCCAAAGAAAACCGTTGTCCGAAATGTGGACATCGCTATCCGGAAAAAAACCGCAAGATCTGCCCCCGTTGTATGGAAAAAGGAAGACTCTTCCGCAGAATCTCCGTATTCTTCTTACAATATAAGTTGGATCTTGTCATCTCTCTGCTCTCTTTGATTGCCATGACCGCGCTCAGCATTTGGGCAACCAATCTTTCCTCCGGTTTCTTCATTAAAAACGTATTGAAAGATACGGCAAGTCCGTTTTACGGCGCCGTCGTTACAGTTCTCTGTATCATCATCGGCGTAAAGCTATTTACCATGCTCGCAACGGTCGTTAACAACTACGCAACGTCCATTATCGCCGCAAAAGTTAACTTCAATCTGAAGAAAACGATTTTCGGCGCGATCGAGCGCTTGTCATTAAGCTTCTTTACCAGCAGACAAACGGGCGGTTTGATGACGCAGGTAAACACGGATGCCAACACGATCTATGAATTTTTCTGCAACGTCATTCCGCACTTCCTTGTTAATATTGCCAAGGTCGTCGTTTTGATTATTCTTCTATTCCTGATCAATCCTTGGCTTGCGCTTTGTTCCCTGCTCGTTATTCCGATCTCTTTGGTTACCATGCGCGTCAGCTACGGCATCAACCGCAAGCTTCACGCAAAGCGCTTCTCCACGAACAGAGCTTTGACATCTTTCCTCTCCAACGAGCTTTCCGGTATGCGCGTTGTAAAAGCATTCTCCAAAGAAAAGGATGAGATCGAGCGTTTCCACGAGAAATCCGCAAAACTTGCCGCTGCCGATACGAAGAGCGCAACGTTCAACACCTTCGTCGGTCCCTTATCCGGATTTTTGCTCCATTCTCTCGGCAATCTCATTTCTCTCGGTCTTGGCGGTTGGCTCGTTATCAAAGGGCATTTGGATTATGCCGATCTGGTTACATTCATCGCGTATATCGGCATGATTTACGCGCCGTTGCAATTCTTCAACGAAATGTCCAATATGACTGCCGACTGTTCCAACGCATTGCAAAGACTCTTCGAAATCATGGACTCTCAGTCTGAAATCTGCGAAGCGCCCAATCCTCTTCATATTGAAAATATGGAAGGAAACGTTCGCTTTGATTCCGTTTCTTTCTCCTACATCAAAAATCGCAAAGTTATTGATCACGTCAGCTTTGATATCGAGGCAGGTAAAACGCTCGGTATCGTCGGTCATACGGGCGCGGGAAAAAGCACGCTCGCCAATCTGCTGATTCGTCTTTACGATCCCGAAGAAGGTAAGATCTACATTGACGGCGTGAACGTCAAAAAGCTTGCTTTCGAAGATCTCTATCAAAATATCGCCGTCGTTTCCCAGGAAACCTACCTATTTATAGGAACGATTCTGGAAAACATTCGTTATGCCCGTCCCGATGCCACTTACGATGAAGTCATTGCGGCGGCAAGAGCGGCAGGCGCACACGAATTTATCATCAGAATGCCCGATGCTTACAATACGAAAATCGGATTTGGTTATAAAGACCTTTCCGGCGGCGAACGCCAGAGACTTTCCATTGCGCGCGCCATTCTCCGCAATCCGAAAATTCTGATCCTCGACGAAGCAACGGCGGCAATGGATACCGAAACCGAACGTAAAATTCAGGCGGCACTGACCGAACTCGTCAAAGGAAAAACGACCATCATGATCGCGCACAGACTTTCTACACTGCGTGATGCCGACAAATTGATCGTTATTGAGGGCGGCAAAATGGTAGAAAGCGGTACGCACGAAGAACTGATGGCGGCAGAAGGCACTTACCACAGACTTTACAGCTTGCAGATCGAAGCGCTTAAAAACGCAGGTATTGCCGAATAACGGGCAACGAACATTTCTGAAAACTTCTTATTATAAATATGTAATGAAAGGAAGATTGTATATGACACCTATGATGATGGGCGGTCCCGGCGGACCGAAAATGGGCGGCTTCGGAGGACCCGGCGGTCCCGGAAACAGAAAACCCGTAAAAGAAAATCCCAACAGCGTACAGATTTCCAAAGAAAATGCAAAATTTACCATGAAAAACGGTTTCCTTTTTATGGCATGTCCCAAAGATGCCGAACCTCGCCGCGTACTTTTGCACAGAGATTTTCCGTTTGACCATCCTTGGTCTTACATCTCCGTTCTGAGCACGGACAATATGGAGCTTGCCTTTTTGCAAGACGTTAACCTCTTCGACGGCGAAGAAAAAGAAATGATCGTCCGCGAACTGGAACGCAAATATTACACACCTTCCATCAAAAAAATTCTTTCCGTAAAAGACCGTTTCGGCTTTTCCTACTGGGACGTTGAAACGGAATCCGGAAAAGTTACCTTTACCCTTCAGGACACATTCAAAAGCATTTCCCGCGCGGGTGATAACAAGCTTTTCTTTTCCGACGTGGACGGCAACCGTTTCGTAATCGAAAACATCGAAGCGCTTGACAGAAAAAGCCACAAGAAAATCGAGCTTTATCTATAAGGAGTGATGAAGTTGAGTAATAAAACCAATGAACTTTTCAAACGCGCACACAAGCTTCAGCCCGAATTGAAGCATGAAGAGGTCGTATCCCTTTGGGAATACAATCTTGACCGCGAAAAACCGCGCGGCTTGACGGACGGTTTCGTTTTGATTTCAGACTATTCTCTTACCGTATATGAAAACGATAAGATCGTTCTTTGCGAACCGATGGAGAATGTAAAGGAATTCCGTTTTGGAGCCGGCGTCGGCTGTGTATTCGCGGAATACACAAATGGGGACGGAGAAGCTTTTTTGATCTCCAGAGCCGACAGTTCTCATAAAACCAGAATTTCAACGGCAATCAAAGCCGTTAACCACTATATGCTTTTCGGTTCCCACGCATTTGAAAAATATTTTCCTGCGGCAAACGTTTGCCCCAAATGCGGACGCGCTTACCGTCAAGGCTCCGAAACCTGTTTGAACTGCATTGATACCAAACGGGCGGCAAAAAGACTTTGGGGTGTGGCAAAGCCTTACAAATGGCTGATCTTCGCTTCCATGGCGCTCTTCGTTTTCATTTCCCTGCTTGGGCTCATTACGCCGATTCTCACAGAATATCTGACGGATAACTTCATTCTGAGCGAAACGCCCGATGAGATCTCTCCTCTCATGTATCTCGTGGTCATCGGAAATATCCTGCTCGTTCAGCTTGCTTCCAGAGGACTTTCCTCCGTCCGCAACTGGACGCTCGTTATCGCGGGCAACAAGGTCGTTCACCGTTTGCGCGGAATCGTTTTTGACAAGATTCAAAGACTTTCCATCGCGCGTATTTCCAAGCGCACCGCAGGCGAACTGATGAACCGCGTTTCTCAGGATACTTCCAGAATCCGTATGTTCATCGTCAATCAGATTCCCCATCTTCTGGAGCAAGTTCTCCTTTTCCTGGTTGTCGGCATTGCTTTCTTCGTCTACGACTGGCGCCTTGCGCTTCTCGTCGTTCTTCCGACTCCTCTGATCGCGCTCGCATTTGCCCTTTTCCGCGGCATCATGGGTAAGCTTTTCCGCCGCAGCTGGGAACGCTCCGCGCAATCCAACGCCGTTCTTCACGATATTTTCTCCGGTATCCGCGTCGTTAAATCTTACGGCACGGAAAAACGCGAATCCAAACGCTTCGAAGATTACGCGCTTGCGGAAAAAAATACGCAGCTCAAAATCGAAACGAAATGGGCTTACATCAATCCGCTTCTCCAATTTCTTATCAGCTTCGGCGAATTTTTCATTTTGTTCTATGCGGGCAACGCCATTCTCGGCGGAGAAATGACCCTCGGCGAAATGTCCAAATTCTCCAGCTATGCAGGTATGCTTTATACGCCTTTGCAGTTCCTTGCGGGCTTCCCCCGTCACCTGATGATGGCAAAAACCTCTATCACGAAGGTATTTGAGATCATTGACGAACCCGAAGATATCGTCGATGCCGAAGATGCCAAGGATATTCAGATCAAAGGCGCAGTTTCGCTGAAAAACGTAACGTTCGGCTACGATGAATCCGTTGACGTTCTCCGTAATATCAATCTGGAAATCAAGCCCGGCGAATTTATCGGTCTGGTCGGTAAATCGGGTACGGGTAAATCCACGCTCATCAACCTCGTCATGCGTATGTATGAAGTAGACGAAGGCTCCGTTTCCATTGACGGTGTGGATATCCGTGATATTTCTCAGGAATCTTTGCGCTCCCAGATTGGTGTCGTTTTGCAGGAAACCTTCCTCTTTAACGGCTCCATTTATCAGAATATTGCTTACGCGAAAAAGGATGCCACCCGTGAAGAAGTCATTGCAGCCGCAAAAGCGGCAGGTGCGCACAGCTTCATCATCCGTCTGGCCGACGGTTACGATACTTGGGTAGGCGAAAAAGGCAACACGCTTTCCGGCGGCGAAAAACAGCGTATCGCCATTGCGCGCGCACTGCTTCACAATCCGAAGCTTCTCATTCTTGACGAAGCAACCGCTTCTCTGGACACAGAAACGGAAAAACAGATTCAGGAATCTTTGGCAAAGCTTTCTCACCAGCGCACAACCATTGCCATCGCGCATCGTCTTTCCACTCTCCGCAATGCAACCCGTCTGGTCGTTCTGGATAAAGGAAGGATCGCCGAAGTCGGCACGCACGACGAGCTGATTGAAAAGCACGGCATTTACTATAATCTCGTTATGGCACAAAGAGAAATGTCGAAGATGGCTTGATGACAATCGGGCTGCCGCCCAAACCCGCGTTAAGAAAACTTTTTGCAAAAAGTTTTCTTAACAATCTTTCAAAAATCTTTCATAGGGACTATGGTGTTTTTCATCATGGTCCTTATTTTTTCAATAATGAATATTTGAAGGGAGAACATATTTGGGGATGAACTTGTAAAAATAGCAGGAAATTGTAAACAATCATTTATCTTTTGTGCAAACCCATGCACATAAATCCGAAAAAGCGCGGCACTCTTTTCAGAGCACCGCGCTTCTTATATGGGGAAGGAAAAAGATTGGATTCGAATTACTGAGCAGCTTTTACGATAACGGTAAAGTCATCGGTCTTGAGGGAAGCACCGCCGATAAGACCGCCGTCGATGTTTTCCATGGAAAGGAGTTCGGCTGCGTTCTTAGCGTTCATGGAGCCGCCGTACTGAATGGTAATACCTTCAGCAGCTTCTGCGCCGTAAAGGTCAGCGATTACGCCGCGGATCTGTCCGCAAACTTCTTCAGCCTGAGCAGAGGTAGCAGTAACGCCTGTACCGATAGCCCAAACGGGTTCGTAAGCGATGATAACGTTCTTGAGGTCTTCAGCGGAAACGCCGAGAAGAGCAACTTTGGTCTGTCTTGCAACGGTTTCGTATGTAATACCCTGTTCACGTTCGGTAAGAGTTTCGCCGACGCAGAGGATTACTTTAAGGCCGTTTGCGAGACCTGCTTTGGTTCTGCCGTTTACGGTAACGTCTGTTTCAGCAAAGTACTGACGGCGTTCGCTGTGACCAACGATAACGTATTTTACGCCGCATTCAGCGAGCATTGCGCCGGAGATTTCGCCGGTGTAAGCGCCCTTTGCTTCCATGTGGATGTTTTCAGCGCCGATTTCGATGTTAGTGCCTTTGGTTGCTTCAACAGCAGCAGCGATGTCTACGAAAGGAACGCAGAGAACGATCTTGCAACCGTCGAGACCTGCAACCTTGGGAGCAAGTTCATTCATGAAAACGGTTGTCTGAGAGGGAGTCATATTCATTTTCCAGTTACCTGCAATAACTGCAGCTCTTTTTGCCTTGTTCATTGTTCTAATACCTCTATTCTTTATATTTTTAAGTCAATGCGGAGGTTTCCGCCCATCCACAGGGAAGCGGAAAGACGGAAACCATTTCACGGATGTTCTGTTTGATTCAAATAAGAATTTACTTAAGCTCGCCGTTTACCGGGATTCCGATATGGAAAAGCGGAGACGGGCGGGCAGTTTTACGCGGATATTATCCGCTTATTTGTCGAGCAAGCAAGCAATTCCGGGGAGTTCCTTACCTTCAAGGAATTCGAGGGAAGCGCCGCCGCCTGTGGAAATGTGAGTAATGCGATCTGCAAAGCCGAGCTGTTCACAAGCTGCTGCGGAGTCGCCGCCGCCTACGATGGTGATTGCTTCGGAATCAGCGAGAGCCTGTGCTACGGCAATGGTACCTGCTGCAAGGATGGGGTTTTCAAATACGCCCATAGGTCCGTTCCAAACAACGGTCTTCGCGTTCTTAACTGCTTCTGCGAAGAGTTCTCTGGTCTTTACGCCGATATCGAGACCCATCTTGTCTGCGGGAATTTCACAGGAAGAAACGATTTCGGTTTCAACGGGAGCATCGATGGGGTTCGGGAAATCTGCAGTGATAACGGTATCAATGGGAAGGAGGAGCTGAACGCCCTTTTCTTCTGCCTTAGCCATCATATCTTTGCAGTAGTCGATCTTTTCCGCATCGAGCAGAGAAGTACCAACGGAGTAGCCCTTAGCAGCGAGGAAAGTGTAAGCCATACCGCCGCCGATGATAAGGGTATCAACCTTTTCCATGAGGTTGTTGATAACGTTGAGCTTATCGGAAACCTTAGCACCGCCGAGGATTGCAACGAAGGGACGAGCGGGATCTTCAAGAGCCTGACCCATAACGCCGATTTCCTTCTGAATGAGGTAACCGCAAACTGCGGGGAGGTAATCAGCAACACCTGCTGTGGTAGCGTGAGCACGGTGAGCAGTACCGAATGCATCGTTTACGTAAACGTCAGCATAAGCTGCGAGTTCTTTTGCGAAATCAGCTTTGTTCTTTTCTTCTCTTGCGTCGAAACGAACGTTTTCAAGAAGAACTGCTTCGCCTGCTTTCATAGCGGCAACTTTTGCTTTTGCATCTTCGCCAACGATATCTTCAGCAAAAGTAACTTTGCCGTCAAGGTATTCGTTGAGGCGGTCAGCAACGGGCTTCAATGTGAGTTTCTTCTTGTCGCCAGCTGCTTTTGCAAGAAGCTTAGCGGTTTCAGCAGCCTGTTCTTCCACAGGGAGAGCTTCCACTTTCTTCTTTTCTTTCTTGGTAAGACCGAAGCCTTCGGTAAGAATGTTGTGGGGTTTGCCCATGTGGGAGCAAAGAATTACTTTTGCGCCCTGACCGAGAAGATATTTGATGGTGGGAAGCGCTTCGACAATTCTCTTGTCACTTGTGATCACGCCGTCTTTGAGCGGTACGTTGAAGTCACATCTTACAAGGACTGTTTTGCCGGCAACTTCAATGTCTTCAATTGTTTTTTTGTTGTAGTTCATTGGTTAGCACCTATCCTTTACTATATAAATTACACTTTCAGTATAGCACGAATCGGAAACATTTGCAATATTTTTTTGTAAATAAATGCTTGTGATTTTCGGATTTCTTTTCTTTTTTTCCGTCAAAAAACCGCGTTTGGCTTCAAACGCGGTTTTTATATAACAAATTTCAATTTGCGCTTCTCATGATATCGCCCTTGCGGACCTCGAAAGGAACGGGAATATAGAATTCCATAAAAGGATGCGGCGCGGATTCCACGCTTTCTCCCGAAACGTTTTTCATGGACTCTATACGAAGTGCCCGACCGAATTTTCCGGGCGTGATGATCTCGACGTCGTCGCCAACCTTTGCCTTATTTCTCTGAATGAATTTCGCAATTCCCGTTTCGGCATCGTATTCCGAGCAAACGGCAAGATAGGATTTTTCGCGGAGATAACCCGGCTGTGTGCAGGTTTGCGCATTTTCCATCGGTTTATCGTAATAATAACCCGTGCAGTATTCTCTGTGGCTGACGGAATCCAATTCGCGGAGCCAACGCGGATCCAGCTGATAATTTTCTTTATCGGCAAGATACGCATCGATGGCGGCTCTGTAAGCATTGGTAACGACCGCCGCGTAATACGCGCTTTTCATTCTGCCTTCGATTTTGAAAGAAGTGATACCGCTTTCCACAAGTTCGGGAACGTGTTCAAGCATACACATATCCTTGGAGCTCATAATAAACGTTCCGTCGGGATGTTCCTCAATGGGAAACGGCATATCGGGACGTTTTTCTTCTCGGATGGTATAGTTCCAACGGCAAGGCTGTGCGCAAGCGCCTCTGTTGGCATCTCTGCCGACAAGCGCGTTGGAAAGCAGACATCTTCCCGAAAAAGAAACGCACATGGAGCCGTGAATAAATGCCTCAATTTCCAATTCGGCAGGAATATTTCTTCTGATCTCCTTGATTTCTTCAAAGGAAAGTTCTCTTGCCAGCACCACTCTCGTTGCGCCGAGCGCCTGCCACGCTTTTGCATTTTCGGAGCTGACAACACCCGATTGCGTGGAAATATGTATTTGCGTATTCGGCAACAATTCCTTTACGAGCATAACGACACCGATATCCGCAACGATTGCCGCATCGGGTGCGCCGTTTTCCAGCGCCGAAAGCTTTTTCAGAAATTCACGGAGAGCGGGATATTCATATTCTCTGGGCATGGTATTGAGCGTGATATAAATCTTTTTGCCGAGAGAATGCGCATAACCGATGGCTTCGTTCAGCTCTTCAAGCGTAAAATTATCTGCCGCCGCGCGCATTCCGAAATGTGTTCCCGCCAAATATACGGCATCCGCGCCGTACAAAAACGCCGTTTTCATTTTTTCGAAATTGCCTGCCGGCGATAAAAGTTCGATCATAATCTTCAAATCCTTTCTTTTGCAACGGGAGAGCCGTTGATAAAAATAATTGGGATATATTGATTTTATGTAATGAATTGCAGACGTCCGTAAAAGCCGCAATTCATTTTTGATTTACCGAAGGCTTGCCACCGCGCGCAAATGCTCTGCATAAGTTCTGGAAAAAACCGTGGATTTATCTTTTGCGGATACAAAATAGAAATAATCTGTTTCCGCAGGATAAACGGCAGAAAAAATGGCATCGTAGCCGGGCGAGCAGATTGCGCCCGGAGGCAATCCTTTGATTTTATAAGTGTTATAGGGATGATTCAGCGTATCGATATCCTCTGCGGTCGGCGCACTCGTATCTCCCGAAAGCGTTTTGATATATTTGACCGTGGCATCACTTTCCATACGGGAAAAGCGTTTGCTTTTCAGACGGTTCAGAAAAACCGAAGCAACGGCAGGCATATCGGAACGGTAATACGCTTCCCTTTCCACAATGGAAGCAATACGCAAAATCTCGTCCACCGTATATCCCTTTTCTTTGGCGGCGGCGCGCAGTTCTTCATCAAATTTGCGGTTAAATGCCGCAAGCAATTTGGAAATCACTTCCGTTTCCGTGGAATCAACGTAGAAAAAATACGTGTCGGGAAAGAGATATCCGTCCAAGCGGTAAGTTCTCCCTTCGTTCTCAGGAATTTCCGAGATAAAATCATATCCGAAATCGCCGCCGTGATTGATTGCGTTTACAAATCCTTCCTTCGTTCCGATTCCCGCAGAAACGAAGAGTTCTATGATTTCATCCGTTGTCAAGCCTTCGGGTATCGTGATTTTCGTTTGCGCACGCGAGCCTTTTTTCGGAGAAAGAGCCATGCGCAGTTCATCGTAGCTCATGGAAGCGTTCAACTGAAATTCGCCCGAAAGATAATTTTCTCCGAACGAGCGGAACTTTGCGTACAGCCGATAAGCAATCGGAAAACGGATCAAACCTTTTTCCGCCAAAAGAGAGGAAATTTCATCCGTCCCCGCATGTTCGGGAACGATCACGGTTTCTTCCCGTTCGCAGGGAACAAGAGAAAAAACGTCGTTTGCCACAAAAATGACAATCGCGCAAATACAAACGGAAGCAAAAAAAGAAATGCCTATCAGCTTGACTGCCGAAGATTTTCTTTGAGGTTTCATAGAGAATCCGCCTTTCACGGAATAATTCCGAGGATTTTCTATTATTTTGCATAAAGCAAGCTTCGGTTATACCTCAAAGAAACAGGTGCAAAACGGAAAAAACGGAAAAACACAGCACGTCTGCCCAAAGCATGGGGGCGGAAACAACGTCAAAAAAAACCGTTGCTCCCACGCCTTTGGGAACACAAATCGGTTTTTTGTCTTCTCTTTCTCCGCGTTTACGAAGAATTTTTTCTGCGCTGTCACTGAAGAAAACCACCGCGGGAAGCCAGACACCGAGCAAAATAAAAATCATAAACATTCTGGTTTCCTGTTCTTCCGCAAGAAACATAAAATATTTTTCTTCGAAAAGTGAAAACGTCAGCGCCGTAAGATGGGCAAAAACGGAACACGGCAGATTCCCCGTTACAAATACCGTCATACAAAGAACGATACCGTTCAGAAAATGCAAAGGAAACAGCTGAACCGACATTCCCGTCATCGCGCATAAAAAAGAAGAAAGCAAAACGCTGAGCAGAACACCGCCGAAGCGATATTCATACATAAAGATTCCGCGAAAAAGAACCCCTTCCAGCAGTGCAGGCAAAAGCGCAAACGCGCAAAAGGAAAGCAAAGCCGAGCCGAAGGAATCCATTGCGGGCTCGAAAGAAAGTCCGTAAACCGTATAGATACGGTAATCAAAAAATTTCTCGATTGCCAGCGAGTGAAAAATGATATTCTGCATAATCAAAAGCACCGCTGCACCCATGGAATACAAAAAACCCCTTCCGCTCACGGGCAAAAGACAGGAAGAAAGCCATCTTCCGCCGCGCAAACAGAAAAATAAAACCGTCGGCAATCCGAAAACAAACAAAAAAATCAAAATCGCGGCGAACGATCCGACGTTTCTTGCAAGCGGTTCCGAAAAAACAAAACTTGCGATACCGAGAAGCAACAACGCCGGAAACAAAAGCACAGGCGCGAAAAGAAACGGATTTCTTCTCCTGTTATTTTCCTGCATAAATGCCCCTCTCCGTCGCAACGACATCCACGGAAATATCGTATCTGCCGTGAGGAACGCTTTTGACGATAAATTCTTCATAAACGACACCGATGGAGGCAGGTTTGAAAACACCGAAGAAACGGTCGTAATAACCGCCGCCGTAACCGATCCGATACCCCTTTCGGTCATAAACCACCGCAGGAACGATGCAAAGAACGTTCTTCTCTCCGTCTTTCAAGGGATCGAATGAAGGCAAGGAAGCAAACGGTTCCCACAAACCGTAAGCGCCTCTTTCAAAATCTTCTGTGGAAGACACGTAATGAAACGTCATGGAACGGTCCTGTTCACGGCAACGGGGAAAAGCAACCTTTTTGCCCATCGCCATCGCCGCTTCCATCACGGGAAGCACGTCCACCTCCCCTTTCACGGGATAATAAAGCAAAATGATATCCGCATATCGGTAAACCGCGCTCGAAAGAATATTATTACAGATTTTTCTGTCTCTTACCGCGCGCACTTCCGAAGAAATTTTTGCTCGGCGCTCCAAATGCTGTTTTCTGATTTCAATTTTATGTTTTCTGATTTCGTACACGAGAACCCCTCCTTCCGTTGATATACCGAAAACATCTTTCCGGTATATCTGTTTTCACATTATAGAAAATTGCTCCGTTTAATCCGCAAGCACGGAAGCGCGGATTTCGTTTTCTTTTTCTTCGCCGTAAAGCGCGCCGATGAGTGCAAGCGCAAATTCAAGAGCCACGCCCGCTCCTGCCGCCGTAATGATTCTGCCATCCCTGCATACGCGGGAAGCGGAAATCGAAGCGCCTTGCAGATAACCTTCAAAGCTGGGATAACAAATGGCTTCTTTGCCGTTCAGATAGCCTCTTTTGCCCAAAACGAGAGGCGCCGCGCAGATCGCCGCAAGAAAACCGCCGTTTTCATAGACCGAAGAAAGCGTTTTATCAACGACCGCACTTTCATCCATATGTATGGTTCCGGGCATACCGCCGGGAACCACCGCCATATCATAACCGTAAGAAGAAATTTCATCTTCGGCAATATCAGCCGTAATACGGATTCCGTGAGAACCCACAACTTCTTTTCCGCCGACACCAACAAGCGTAACCTCAGCACCCGCACGGCGCAAAAGATCCACTGCGGTCAAAGCTTCCACTTCTTCCGTTCCGTTTGCAAAAAACAAAATTACTTTTTTCATTTCAAAATTCCTTTCGTTTACGCAATATCCAAAAGCGTGATGACTTTTTCCAGAATCTTCACGGAGATTTCATCTTGAGGAAGAGGGGCGTTTTCCTCGTAACAAACGATTCTTTCCCAGCCGAGCTTAGCTACGGCGTAAGCCGCCGCTTTATGACAACGCTCCATATATGCCTCGTCCAATTCGTGAATATCTTTCTTCTGTCCCGTCGTTTCGCTTCTGCCCGTAACCAACGACATGGCAATATCATAACGCATATCAAGATACAGAACCATATCGGGACGGGGAATGCCCAGTTTTCCGTATTCAAAATCTTCTGCCCAATTCACAAAACCGTCCCACTCGTCGCGCTCCAATTTTGCAAGCTGATGAATCTCGTTGGAAGACGTATATCGCGTTGCGATGATTACGCTGTCGGGTTTTTCATAAAATTCCTTCCAATCCTTTGCGTAAGAAGCAAAGCGGTCAACGGCATAAAAAGAGGATGCCGCGTATGCGTTCACGTCGCCGGGACGTTTGCCGAATTCGCCCGCAAGATACATTCTGACAAGCGCGGAGGATTCACTCGGATAATCGGGGAATGAAATAACCTTCACTTCCCTGCCTTCCGCGCGCAATTCTTCGGCAAGAAGCGGTGTCTGGGTGGATTTTCCCGAACCGTCCAAGCCTTCAATTACAATCAATTTTCCCATGTTTCAATTCCTTTCCGAAGATACCGTCAAAACGGCGCTTCGTCGGAGATGCTTCGAGAAGAATCATCGTCCGATTTATTCATTTGCATTTCCAGATATTGCTCTCTCGTAATCAGAACCGTACGCGGTTTCTGTCCTTCGGGAGGACCGACAATGCCGCGGCGTTCCATGATATCAATAATTTTTGCGGCTCTTCCGTAGCCAAGTGAAAGTCTTCTCTGAATCAGCGACGTGGAAATTTTTCCCGTTTCCACAGCAAGCGCAACGGCGCTGTCAAGCATAGGATCGGATTCATCCGCATCGCCGCTATCCGACGGAGCGACCGCACCGCCCTTTCCTTTCTTTTGTCCGCAAAGCTCTGCGGCTCTGTTGATCTGCGCCATCACGTCATCCGAGTACGCGCTTCCCACGGATTGCGCGCGGATAAAGCCGACGATCTCTTCAATTTCCGTTTCGGAAACGAAGGAACCCTGCACGCGGATCGGCTTTGAAGCGCCGACGGGCGCATAAAGCATATCGCCTCGTCCGATCAGTTTTTCCGCGCCCTGCGCGTCGATGATGGTACGGGAGTCAATCTGCGAAGCAACGGTAAACGCGATTCTCGACGGGATATTCGCCTTGATCAGACCCGTGATGACGTCAACGGAGGGACGCTGAGTACCGATAATCAAGTGCATACCTGCGGCGCGCGCTTTCTGCGCAAGACGGCAGATGGAAGCTTCCACGTCGTCGGGTGCGCTCATCATCAGGTCGGCAAGCTCGTCGATGATGATAACGATCTGGGGTAAAACCTCCTGCGTAGGATCGTCCGCAATTGCGGCGTTATACTGGGAGATATTTCTCGTATTTTTTGCTTCGATCAATTCAAAACGGCGTTCCATTTCCGTAACCGCCCAATGCAAGGAGCCTGCCGCTTTTTTCGGATCGAAAACGACGGGAACCAACAAATGGGGAATGCCGTTATAGATATTCAATTCTACCTTTTTAGGGTCAATAAGAATCAGTTTTACTTCATCGGGACGGGCTTTATACAGCAAGCTGACGAGCAAGCTGTTGATACAAACGGATTTACCCATACCCGTTGCGCCCGCAATCAGAAGATGGGGCATTTTTGCAATATCGAGATAAACGGGAGCGCCCGAAACGTCCATACCCAAGCAGGTAGTCAAGCGGCTCTTGGCATCTTCAAAACGTTCGTCTTCGATCAATTCGCGGATATAAACGGTGTTGACCGTTTTATTCGGAACTTCAATGCCGATGGCACTTTTACCCGTGATGATACCATCGCTTCGTACGCCGCTTGTTGCAAGAGAAAGCGCGATATCGTCCAAAAGATTTGTAATGGAACGCACTCTCGTTCCCGCGGCGGGTTCCAGCTCGTAACGGGTAACCGTAGGACCTCTGGAAACGTGGGAAATACTGACGCGGACGTGGAAGCTTTCCAGTGTATCAATGATCTTATCCGCATTTTCGCGAAGCTCCTTGGAAACGTTTTCGTCATGATTGATCTCCTCCGCCGGTTTCAGCATATCAATCGGAGGAAATTCGTAAACGGGAGGCAAAGGAAGCTCTTCAAAATCTTCGTTATCTTCCGTATCGGGCGCTTCCACCATCGGGTCGGGAGGAAGAATCATGATTTCGCCGTCTTCCGTTTCAGCCGGAATGCCTTCTTCAAAATCTTCCCCCGGCGCCGGCTGTTCATCCGGTTCCCACGCGAGCGTTTTTGCTTTCACGGGTTCCGCCGTTTTTCGCAAGGCGGAAATATCGGAATTTTCTTTCGCTTCGGGAACCGTCTTTTTTTCGGGTTCCGAAGGATTTTCTTTCTTTGCCGAAGAGGATTTCTTTTCATCGTGAGCGATGATCAACGTGTTTTTCCGTGCAGATTTTTCCGTTTCGGTATCCGTTTCTTTATCAGATGCGCGTTCTTCTGCTTTCACGGCAGATTTTGCGCCCGTCCTCGCGGAAGCTCTTACCGTTTCGTAAACGGGATCATCTCTGTCATCCTCTTCCTCATCGTCCTCTTCGTATTCATCGTCGCCATCATCGTCATCATCATCGTCTTCTTCCGCTTCACGCTGCGCGCGTTCTCTTTCTTTTTCCTCTTTGCGAAGTCTTCTCTTGTTTCGGCTTCTTTCACGGTAGAAAAGGAATCTTTGCAGACATTCGGAAGGCGTCAGACCGAACAGCGCCATCAAAAGCGCAATCAGGAACAAAAAGCCGAAAATCAGCGCGCCCGGATAACCGAAACAGCAAATCATCACCAAAGCAAGAATACCGCCGAGAAAACCTCCGCCCTGATATTCCATACCGTCCACAAAAAGCGCTTTCAGATTTTCCCATGTAAAGGCGCTCGCAAACGTGTAGCTTTCACGCAGTGCCAAGCCTCGGAACGTATGAAGAATGAGCGCCGTCAAAAACAAAACGCCAAGCGAGATCAGATATTTGTATTTGACTGCGCCCGAAAGCACGTCTCTTTTCCAGAACAGCGCGAGCTGCAAAAGCAACAGCGGAACCAGAAATGCCGCCAGTCCGAAAAGCCCGAAGAAGCCGCCCGCGATACCGTAGCCGAAAAGTCCCACGCTGTTGGGAAAAATGAAGCAGATCGTCATAAACACACCCGCAACAGCCATTAAAATAATGGCAAGCTGATGACCGAAAGAAATGGAATTTTCGTCCTCGTAAGCCGTAACTGCGGTATTACGGTTACGCGCAGACGATTTTTTCAATTTTGTATTTTCGGAAGCGGATTTTTTTGCCGCCGATGTTTTTTTCTTGGAATCCGATGCCTTTTTCGAGGCACCTTTTTTGTTTTTTTCTTCTGCCACTTTCATAATCCTCCTTTTTGAAAAAGCACTCCGCTGTTTTCAGTAAAGCCAAAAGAAAACAGCCACGCCGAGTATAATACAGTAATATGCAAAAAATCCGAATTTTTCTTTTGCGGAAATATACGATAGAAATTTCATTGCGCCGAAGCCCGAAACGAGCGCCGTCAGCATACCGACCGCGTAATATCCGAGTTCCTGCGTGGGAACGGCAACGGAAAACGCTTCGGGCAGATTGAAAATATTAGCGCCGATGATGGCGGGAACAGACATCAGAAATGAAAATTTCACAGCGTTTTCTCTGGAAAGTCCGAAAAGCATTCCGCCCGAGATCGTTGCGCCCGAACGGGAAATTCCCGGAACCGTTGCAAGAAGCTGGAAGAACCCCACACCGACTGCGCCTGCGGGAGAAAGCAAAACGCGCTTTTTCTTCCCCGAAAAGCGGTCGGAGATCAGAAGCAAAAGTCCGTTGAGAACCAAAAGCAATCCGACGGCGCGGGCATATTCCGAAAGCAATTCCGTATAATCCTTCACAAAAAAAGCGCCGAGCAAAGGCACCGTTGCCAGAATCAGAAGCAGAGCCATTCGCTCTGTTTCGTTCAGCGCGTCCATACGAAATCCGTTTTTCAGCAAATGCACGGGCATTGTGAAAAATGCGGGAACCAAAGCGAAAATATCCCGATGATAGACGATCAACACGACAAAAAGCGTTGCCAAATGCAAAAGAATGTCAAACGAGAGATACGATGCCTCGGTTTCCATACCGAAAAGCGTATGTGCAAGAGCCAGATGTCCCGAGCTGGACACGGGCAAAAATTCCGTCAATCCTTGAATCAGTCCGCAAAAAAAGGCTTCCCAAAAAGTCATAAAACGCTCCGTTTCTTCGGAAAAAGTATTCCGACTTGGTTTTCCGCAACGCTGACCCGCAAAGTCCCTTATTTTGCCGATTTCAATCATTCATATCGAAGAAGGCGGGATAAAATTCCACCTTTGATGCATAATAACACAAGGTAATTATAACACATAATTTTTGAAAAAACAATATTTTCAAAAGGATATCATAAGAAATTTTATGAAAAATTTATTTTTTCGTTATTCCGCTATCATCTTCATTGGATTTTCGGCAGGAATCGTCAACGGGCTTTTCGGTACGGGCGGCGGTATTTTCATTGTATTTCTTTTTTCCCGAATCTATGCAAACTCGCATGAATACGAAAAAAAAGACTGTTTTGCCATGACCCTTGCCGTAACACTTGCATTTTCCGCCGTTTCGCTTTTCGGTTATCTGCAAAACGGAAGCATTGAAGCAGGACGGTTGCAACCCGTTTTTCTTCCCGCTTTTCTCGGCGGTATCGCAGGCGCTTATTTATTGGAACGGATCAAAGTCGGAATTTTGCGTAAAATTTTTGCGGGAATCGTCATATACGCGGGGATTTCACTCATTTTGCGCTGAAGGAGAATATATGCTTGCATTTCTGATTATTTTTCTGATTGCTACGCTTTCGGGGCTTGGTGTGGGAGGCGGCGGACTTTATACGCTTTATCTGACCTTATGCCAAAACGTACCTCAATTACAAGCGCAGGGGGTCAATCTCGTGTTTTTCATTGTGAGCGCCGCCGCTTCCCTGCTCTTTCATTTACAAAAAAGAAAATTCAATTTTCCTCTGATTGCGCTGATTGCCGCCGTCGGAATCCCGGGCGCGCTGTTCGGCAGTTTTCTTGCTTCAAAAATGGATACCGCTTTGCTTTCCAAAATTTTCGGCGCGTTTTTGACTGCTTGCGGAATCGGCGCTTTGTTTTCCCGCAAGTAAATGATTGTTTACGTAACCTCTTCCGCCTCATTCTTCGGCACCTTCCCCAAAGGGGAAGGCTCTTAAATATCTTTGCTTTAAGGTGAAAAATTTTGCAAAACTCATAACAAAAGATAAGATTTCCAATGCCTTCCCCCTTGGGGAAGGTGTCAGGCTTACGCCTGACGGAAGAGGTCGTAAATTCCCGTTTATCTTTCCAAATTATTTTTTGAAAACGAATTGCATTTTTTCTCAAAATATGGTAAAATACAGATAATTCGTTTTGAAATTGCGATATTTTCATTCGCAATCTCTTATTTTAATCATCACAAGCCGTAAGAAAGCGGCAGAACGGAGTTTTATTATGTATATCAATAACGACCGTCTTCAACCCGATGCATTGAACGAAATTCTTGCGCTTCGTCCCGAAGGCGCGGATGCCCCCGCAAAAGAGGTTGACAATCTTGAATCCCGCATGAAAGGCGCTTTGATCGGACGTTTCGCAGGCTGTATGCTCGGCATTCCCGTGGAAATGTATTCCGTTGCCAATATGCAGGCAATCGCGCTGGAAAGCGGAATGGAATTCCCTCCCCGCAACTATTGGACGGGTACGGACAATCCCGAAAAGATTCACTACAGAGTGAACAAGAGAACCGATTATCTTCTTCAGAACATTGATAAGGTTGCCGTTGACGACGACATCACTTACGTCATTCTGAATATGCTTTTGCTTGAAAAATACGGAAAGAATTACACCGTAAACGATATCGGTCAGCTTTGGCTCGACATTCTTCCCTACGCTTGCACGGCAGAAGAAGAAGCATTGGAACAGCTTAAAGCAGGAACCCGTGCGGAATGCGCGGCAAACTTCAACAGATATGTAGAATGGATCGGCGCCGCGATTCGTGCCGATGCATTCGGTTACGCAGAACCCGGAAATCCCGAAGCTGCGGCAAAACTTTCCTACAACGATGCATATCTCTCACACCGTAAAAACGGTATTTACGGCGAAATGTTCTGCGCTGCTGCCGTTGCGGCTGCTTTTACCGCAAAGACACCTTTGGATGCCGTAAAAGAAGGTATGAAACAGATTCCCAAGGATTCTGAGCTTTACAAAGAACTCGAATGGGCTTTGTCTTACGAAGGTAAGATCACAAATTACATCCGCGCGCGTCAGCTTCTTGACGAAAGATTCCCCAAAATGCATCCCGTTCACACCATCAACAACATGTGCGCAATTGTTTTTGCTCTCATTCTCGGCGGAAACGATTACACCAAGTGCATCAGCGACTGCGTTGCCATCGGTCTGGATAACGACTGCACGGGCGCAACGGTCGGAAGCATTGCGGGCGCTTGTCTCGGCTTTGAAGCCATTCCCGCTTACTGGTATGAAAAATTCAATAACACCGTCAAAACTTATCTCACAGGGTATGAAACCCTTGCGCTTGACGACGTCATTGAAAGATTTTTGAAGCTTGCTCAAACAAAATAATTTTTGGTGGTGATACATATGGAAATCAATGTAGATATTATGCATAAAAAAATTTATGCGTATAAAAATGAAAAAACAAACGTCGCTTTCGATCTCCCCTACCGCGTTTACTATCCCTCCGATTACAACGCGGAAGACCAAAAGACCTATCCCCTCTTCTTCTTCCTGCACGGTCACGGAGAGTGCGGCGTAGACAACGAACAGCAGATTCGCGTACTCGGAAAAGAACACCGTCTTATCAATATGATTTTGGAAAGAGATGATACCATCATCGTTGCGCCCCAATGTCCTTGCAGTCCTCCCCACGAATGGGTTCCTTTGTACCACGCTTGGGGAACGGGCTCGCGAGAAGCATTGACCGAAGAACCCACTATCGGTCTTGCCGCCGCAAACGAACTGCTGGACCTTTTCCTCGCAAGCGGTAAAATCGACCTTTCCCGCGTTTACGGCGGAGGTATTTCCATGGGCGGTTACGGCATTTGGGAACTTATCACACGCCGCTTTGAAGTGTTCGCCGCTTGTATTCCCGTTTGCGGTGCAGGCGTTCCAAGCCTTGCAAGCCGTCTTACGGACATTGCGATCTGGGCATTCCACGGCGACCGCGACGATACCGTACCTCCCAGCGGTTCGCGCGATATGTATAACGCCATTCTTGCGGCGGGCGGTCAAAAAGTCCGTTACACCGAACTTCCCGGCGTTTGGCACGACAGCTGGATCAAGGCCTACAAAACCGAAGGTCTTGTCGATTGGCTTTACGAACAGCATAAATAAGATTACATCTTAAAAGAAAAGACTTGCAAAGGATTTCCAATGCAAGTCTTTTTATTATGGTTTCATCAAATCAAAACTTCACCGTCGGAGCAGATGACTTTTCTGACAGGAACATCATATGTCCAATCAGTGTCTTTGGAAATCGCGTTCCACTGCGCTTTTGTTCCGTTGAACGTAATGCTCGTCAAGCCGGTGCAACGAACGAACGCATAGAAGCCAATGCTCGTCACGCTGTTTCCAATCGTTACGCTCGTCAAGCCAGAGCAAGAATCGAACGCATAGGAGCCAATGCTCGTCACGCTGTCCGGTATCGTTATGCTCGTCAAGCCGGTGCAATCATAGAACGCATCGGAGCCAATGCTTGTCACGCGCTCTCCGTTGTATACAGACGGAATCACAATATCGGTATCCGTGCAAGTGCCGATTCCGCTGACATAGCAAGTGCCATCGCCGTTAGATGTAAATTTCAGACCGATACTTCCCGTTGCAGGAATGACTTCTTCTGCAAGTTTCGCTCCGCAAGCAGAACATTTTTGAACTTTTAATCCATCTTCTGTTTGGGTTGCTTCTGCAACGATCTCCCATTCGGGCATATGACCGAGTGCCGCTTTCAATTCAGCGTTGCAAACCGTGCAATTTTGCGAAGTGGTGCAAGTTGCTTCCGCTCCGGGTGTATGTCCGAGCGCCGCTTTCAATTCAGCGTTGCAGACCATGCAATTTTGTGAAGTGGTACAAGTTGCTTCGTTGCCGGGTAAGTGTCCGTTGGCGGTTTGCAAGATTTCTCCGCACACGGTACAAGCGGAGTTTTCCGTGCAAGTGGCATCGGCTCCCGCTTTGTGTCCAAGTGCCGAAAGCACTCCGCTTTCTTTCTGTCCGCACTCGCAAGTTCTCTCCTGCACGCCTGTTTCCGTACAGGTGGGAGCCTTTACGGTTACCCATTCGCCGTAAAAATGCTCGTGACCGCATGAAGTCATCGCCAAGCAAAAAAGAACGAAAACAAAGACTAAAGTTAAAATTCTGATTGTCTTTTTCATGATTTTCTCCTTTTTGAAATCCGCAAATTTACCGTATCGTTTACATTCTACGGCAAAATATATCGTTTTTTTATTGTAATATAAATAAAATGGATTGTCAAGGAGAACCCTTTGCTTTCGTTACAAAAGCATATAAATATGTTTTTGTCTTTGGATAAAAAGCACAATGCTTCCAAAGAGAATACTTCCTTTCGTTCCCTCTTTCGTCTTGCTTCGCAAGCCACCTTCCCCATACGCTAATGATATACAAAATTTTTATGTCAGCGGAGGGGAAGGGCTGAAGGCTCTTAGATTCAAATCTTTGAAATTTTCGCGCCGCGAGCCCTTCCCCTAATGATGATAAAAAATCTGCTCTAAACATATACGATGGGGAAGGTGCCGAGGTTACGAGGCGGATGAGGTTTTGCTCGTATAAAATCCCTTTCATCTTTATATATTCCATCGAACGCACATGAACAACAATACGCAAAAAACGCACCGTCCGAAAACGATGCGTTTTATTTTAAGCAATCAGAGTATAATGCAGATCAGACCGCCGCTTCCCTCGTTGATGATGCGGCTGAGCGTTTCGGAAAGTTTTACGCGGGCATCGTCGGGAATGTGGGCAAGCTTATTATGAAGTCCTTCGTTGATGAGTTCATAGAGAGATTTACCGAACATATTGGTATCCCAGATCTTGCGCGGGTCGGTTTCAAATTCGCGGAGCAGGAAATTCACAAGCTCCTCGGACTGCTGTTCCGTGCCGACGATGGGAGAAACCTCCGCTTCGATATCCGCTTTGATCATATGGATACTCGGTGCGGAAGCGTGGAGCTTCACACCGTAACCGCCGGGCTGTTTGACCATCTGCGGTTCTTCCAGCTTCATATCGTAAATATCAGGCACCACGATACCATAACCCGAAGTATTCACATCGTCCAAAGCTTTTTTCACTTTATCGTACTGCTTTTTCACGTCGGAAAGTTCAAGCAAAAGTTTCAGAAGCGCTTCATCGTCTGCAATGGAAAAGCCTGTCAGTTCGCCGATCAGACCGTAGAAAAGACCGTCCGCAAGCTCCATGGCAACGGAAGCTCTGCCCGAGCCAAGGTCAATGCGGGAAATACGTACTTCCTTGATATACATATTTTCCGTTGCTTTTTCAAAGCTTTTTGCAATATCGCCCGTTTTCGTGATTTCGGAAGCGCAGGCGGAGATGGTTTCATGCACACTGCGGTAGATGGGATGGGAACGGTCGAGCGCGTTCATAAAATCGGGCATTTCCACGGAAATTTCCGTCACGGGGAATTCCAGCAAAACGAGTTCCAGAATATGACGGATATCATCTTTATCCAATTCCAGACAATTGACGAGCGCAACGGGCGCATGATATTTTTCTTCCAAAGAAAGCGCGAGCGCTATGGATTCTTCTCTTTCGGGGTGCGCGGAATTCAGCACGATAACAAAAGGCTTATGAATTTCATGCAATTCGGCGGCAATACGTGCTTCGCTTTCCTCATAATTTTCGCGGGAAAGTTCTCCGAAACTGCCGTCGCAAGTAATCAGAACACCGATGGTGGAATGGTCACGGATGACTTTTCTCGTTCCGATTTCCGCCGCTTGGTCAAAAGGCATACTTTCTTCCGACCACGGAGTCAGAACCATACGGGGTTTATCGCCTTCAAAATTGCCGAGCGCTTCGGGCACGATATATCCGACGCAGTCGATCATTTTCACGGAAAGCGTTGCGCCGCCCTCCAACGTGATTTCCACCGCTTCATCGGGAATGAATTTCGGTTCCGTTGTCATAACGGTCTTCCCTGCCGCCGATTGCGGCATTTCATCCTTTGCGCGCTTGCGGTCATAGTCGTTTTTGATATTCGGAATGACGAGTGTTTCCATAAACTTTTTGATAAACGTGGATTTTCCCGTACGAACAGGTCCCACGACACCAATATAAATATCGCCGCCTGTTCTCGTTGCGATATCTCCGTAAATATTGTTGTTTGCCATATAAAATTACCTCCCGTAACATTTTTTCTTATTTTTCTCTGTCGCTAATGTATATGAGAGGTTTTCC
The DNA here is from genome assembly GCA_015064845.1 of Oscillospiraceae bacterium. Taxonomy (GTDB): domain Bacteria; phylum Bacillota; class Clostridia; order Oscillospirales; family CAG-272; genus QALR01. Next base: position 23,690 of record SVRL01000023.1, read on the forward strand.
TTTTTTATACCAAAGGAATTCAAACGCCAAGGTTCATTTTACGCTATTTCCTATATACGAAAAAGAAATCCGAGTTTTTGCTCGGATTTCGGAGTATATCATCAGATATTATATTTTTCGAGTTCTGCCTGAACAAGTTCTTTGATCTTTGCGGCAGCTTCTTCGATGGCAAATTCGCCTTTGAAGGATTTATCGCGGAAAGAAACTTCCACAACGCCTTTATCGCAGGTTTTGGGAGATACGACAACGCGAACGGGTACGCCGAGGAGGTCTGCATCGGCAAACATTGCGCCGGGACGGATATTTCTATCGTCGTAAAGAACTTCAACGCCCTGATTCAAAAGTTTTTCATAAAGAGCGTTTGCGGTATTGTTGACGGTTTCGTCATCACAGCGGAGGTTGCAGATCTCAACCTGCCAAGGAGCGATGGACATCGGCCAAATGGGACCGAATTTATCATGGCTTTCCTGACAGATGGAAGCACAAAGTCTGCCTACGCCGATACCGTAGCAACCCATGATGGGATGCTGAAGCTCGCCGTTTGCATCGAGGTAAGTCATATCCATGGACTTGGTATATTTGGTGCCGAGCTGGAAGATATTGCCGACTTCGATACCCTTATTGATTTCGATGACGGGCTGACCGCAAACGGGGCAAACCGCGCCTGCGTAGATTTTTGCAATATCAACGTATTCCACTTCGCCGATATCACGCGCGATATTCATACCCGTATAGTGATAATCGGTTTCATTTGCGCCGCAAACGAGATTTTCGATACCGACGAGAGAACGGTCCCAAACGACTTTGATATTTTTATTCAGACCGATAGCACCGATAAAGCCCGCAACGATACCGCTTTCTTCGGTAATCACAGCGGCAGGGTGGATTTCATAACCGAGATGGTTACGGAGTTTTGTTTCGTTGACTTCCAAATCGCCGCGAATAAACGCGATGATATAAGAATCGTCTTCATTTTTCTGATATACAACGGCTTTGCAAAGATTCTTTGCGGAAGTGCCGAGGAATTTAACGACTTCTTCAATAGTTTTTGCGTTAGGGGTATGTACCTTGGTAAGGGGAGCAATTTCGCCCGCTTCGTTTTTCACGATGCAGTCTGCCGCTTCCATATTTGCCTTATAGCCGCAAGTGGGACAGATTGCGAGGGTATCTTCGCCGATTTCGGAAAGGAGCATAAATTCGTGAGAAACGTTACCGCCCATCATACCGGAGTCGGATTTAACGGAAATAACGTTTTTCGCGCCTGCGCGTTTGAAAATACGTTCATAAGCCTCGTGGCAACGCTCGTAATATGCTTCGAGGTCTGCCTGAGAGGTATGGAAGGAATATGCGTCTTTCATGGTAAATTCGCGCACGCGAATCAAACCGCCTCTTGCACGGGGTTCATCACGGAACTTCGTCTGAACCTGATAGATCATAAACGGGAAATCCGCATAAGATTTTGCGGTATCACGGGCAAGGTGAACGGCAGCTTCTTCGTGTGTCATACCGAGAACCATCGGATTGCCGCCGCGGTCTTTGAAGCGAGCCATTTCGCTTCCGATGCTTGTATATCTGCCGGATTCTTCCCAAAGAGTTGCGGGCATAACAACGGGGAACATAACTTCCTGTCCGTCGATTCTATCCATTTCTTCACGGATGATTCTTTCGATTTTGGTTGTAATGCGTTTGGTGGGGGTAAAGAGCGAGTAGATGCCGTTGCCGACATATTTCATGTAACCGCCGCGCATCATGAGCGCGTGGCTGTCAATAATACAATCCTTCGGCGCCTGTTTGAAACGTTCGCCGAGCATTTTGCTGACTTTCATATTATTTTTCTCCTTTTTGAGATATAAATTTCCTGTATTATAAAAAATATTATAACATCGGAAATCCGTCTTGTCAATATTTTGAAAAAGGAAAGCGCGGAAAAAAGCATTTATTTTTTGCAACGGAATTTGCATGGAAAAATAATCGGGAATTTACGCGAATCATCCTCATCCGTCAACCTTACGGTTGCCACCTCCCCATCGTATAGCCTCAGAGCAGATTTTTCATGTAGAGCAAGGGAATGGCTCGCGGCGCGTAAGTATCAAAATTTTGAGAAGCACCGAAAGATTTCAAGGCGAAACCGCCCGATCTTTTTACTGACCGAGCGGTTTTTGTTTGCCGTTCAAAACACAACGAAAAATTTATGCTTTCCCATTTACGGGTTCTTCTCCGAAAACGTAAAGATAATAGTCTTCCAACGTGGGAGGCGTATTTTGTGCCATGGGATGAGGAATCGTATCCGAAAGAATACGAACACGAACGAAATCGTTTTCCTTTGAGATATTGGTAACGCGGGTTGTTTTCTGCAAGGCTTCCACATCTTTTTCCGCAATTTCCGCAAGCCAGACTTTTCCTTCGATTTCGGAAACCAAAGAAGCGGGGGAAGCGGAGCGGTAAATATGGCCTTTTTTGAGAATGACGATATTCCCCGCGATATATTCGATATCCGAAACAACGTGTGTGGCAATGATAACGATTTTATTGAAAGAAATACGGGAAATATAATTGCGCACGGAAATTCTTTGTTTCGGGTCAAGACCTGCCGTAGGTTCGTCCAAAATCAAAATATCGGGATCGCCGAGCACGGCGGATGCCAGACAAAGGCGTTGTTTCATACCGCCCGAAAGCGCGCCGACCTTCGTTTTCAAGGATTCCGTCAGTTCAACGGCTTCCAGAACTTTCGGAATTCCTTCTCTTGCCGCCGCATTGGTAAGTCCTTTGAGCTTTGCCATATACCAAAGATAATCTTCAACGGTAAACGAAGGATAAATGCCCGGATATTGCGGCATGAAGCCGATTTTTTCACGGAAACGTACGCCCATGGATTTTGCTTTTTCTCCGTTGAAAATAATAGCGCCCTCATCTGCTTTCAAATTATCCGTAATGATATTCATCAAGGTGGATTTTCCCGAACCGTTCGGTCCGAGCAAAGCGTAAATACCCGGCTCCAGTACTGCGTTGAAATCCGTCAGCGCTTTTGTTTTTCCGTATGATTTAGAAATATGATTCAATTCCAATTTCATGTTGTTACCTCCATCGTTCAGCTTCTTCCAAGGAAATTCATCAAAGAAAGTTTTTCAAGAAAATCAAATCCAAAATAACCGAAGATCATCGGCGCGAATGCCAGAATACCCATAATGGCAAGGGTGGGCAGGAATTTCTTCGTTGCGCGGGACATCAGCGCCGTCATAACCGCAACCGCAAGACCTACGCCGAGCTGGCGGAGATAGATGAGGAAGAAATGTCCTCCGATCGTACCTGCGGCTTCCGACAATACGGGCAAACTGATTGCGGGCGCATTCGGCATGGGAAGTCCGATTTCTTTGATACAAACATAATACTGATATGCTTCGCAAACCGTGATCATGAAAACGGTTATCGCAAAGATAATGGCAAATTTATTGACGTTGGTTCTGAATTTTCCGTTTCTCGTCGTGCTTTGGATCTGCATGAATTTATCTTTATATTCCACAGCGTAAACACCCGAAAAAACGAAAATAATCACCAGCAAATAAAGATAAGAAAAATTCGTACGGATGATTCTGTTCCAACCCATTTCATTGACGAAATACGCCGTCTTGCCTTCCTCATTCAATTCACGGAGAATATCGCTTGTTGCGCAAAGAGAACGCACGATTTCCACGCGGTTTTCCGCATAGTTCAAAACGTTCGTATAATCAATAAATGTCTGCAGATCAATCTCTTTGTTCTGATATTTTTGAATCATGGAAGTTTCCATGGCAATCGTCTGCTCGAATTCACGCAACTGCGTTTTCAGCTTCTCATCCTTTTCTTCCGTCCATTCGCCGCCGTATTCTTCCATATACTCCGCATAAGCGACTTCATAGAAGGTTTTTCTTTTCACGCGGAATGCATCATTGGAGAGCATAACCGTTGCGATCATAACGCCGACAAGAACCAGACATGCAAAGGGTGTCAGAATCTTTTTGATTTCATAGCCGATCAGGGTTGCTCTGCGGCGGTTTCTCTTTTTCGGAAGCTTATTTTTGATTGCAACCGTAATTTTACGGGAAAGATTGCGCATTGCGCGAAATTCCAAGCCTTTTCCCGCCGTATAGAAATACCACGCGATGATCAGACCCGCAATCAAAAATACCGCGTAAGTCAGAAGCAAAGATTCCAGCATGGGAATACATTTCCCGAAAAGTTTAATACCCCTCCAATATACGATGGGTTCTTTTCCGTTGATACTCCAAAAGAAATTAAGATTTTTCAACGGGTCGTATTGATTCAGATAATTTTTCGTTGCCACGAGGTAATTTGCCGCCGTGAAAAAGATTCCGATGGAAAAAGCGGGAACGTAACCCGTAAACACCGAAGAAAGCGCAATCACGGAAACCATGAAAACAAAGCAGGAAAGCAAACGCACGAGGAACGAAAGCACGATGCCTCCGCCAACGGTCGTCATGATCGGGCAAAGGCGGAAGGATTCCACCATCTGAATCGGTGCATCCAAGCCGTTGAAGCCGCAAATCACACCGATGGTAACCAGCGCGGAGCCTGTCAGAACTATGCAAACCAAAAGGCAATAAAGGAATGCCACCGTCATTTTTGCAAGATAAGTTTCGCTTCGTCCTCTTTTGGAAACGCGCAGAATACCGACCATACCGCTTGATTTTTCGGGAATCAGAATCAGCATACCGCCGATGATCATGGCAATCATGGCAATCACACCAAAGCCGGAATAATCCAGAAAAATATCATAACCGCGGATATTGGCAAGCGGAAATTCCAGATCTTTCAAAACGTCATAAGAATCCAGAACACCCTGCTGATAACGAATTTCAAATCCGTTTTCGGGATAATTCAAAAAACGGTATTCCTCAATATGCGCATTTGCCACGCGGATGGAAGTTTTGATCGTTTTTTGATATGTAGCCGTATACTGCTTTAACGCCGTAACGGTATTGCTGAAAAACTGCGCGTCATTATCCGTATAAACGTTATCGGGAAACGGCAGCGGGTTTTCCGTTTTTATAGATGCCACGGCATTTTTATATGCCTGCAAATGTTCTGCCATATAGGCTTCCATCCCTTCGGGATCGGCAAGATAGTCGTCGAGAAATTCATCCAACTGTTTTTCGCTCAGCAGCATTTCTTCATCCATTTGGCTTGATAACAAAAGGACGTTAAAGATCACAATTGCCACAAGCATGATTGGAATGATCTTATGCGAAAACAATTTTTTGATTTCATATTTGATCAAAGAAAACATAAAATACATCCTTTCTCAAGTATTTTTATAAATGATTTTAATTAATGGGAGTTTTATGAGAAAATAAATGATTGTTTCATTTTTCAATATTTATCAATAAACAAGTTCAATGGGTTCAAATTTTTCGATTTTGCCGTCTTCTCCCATGGTGCCGACTTGCATACCGCTGGAAGTACAAACAACGTATCCATCTGCTCCCACGGAATATTCTTTTCCCTCTATGATGATTTGATTTCCGCAAATGACAGCTTCACGGGAGTTGAATTCAAAGTTCGGATTATCATATATGAGCGTACACTCCGTTCCGTCATGTTTCACGCGGTAAAGTTTTCCTTCGTTATATTTAGATATAGGTTGCACTCCCCAATGCGTTTCCCTTTCACCCAAAAGCACTTTTTTATATTG
>SVRL01000112.1 GCA_015064845.1 Oscillospiraceae bacterium
GCTTATAAATTCCCATTTATCTTACCGTTCCGATTTTCTCAAATGCCGTAAGCAACGGCAAGCGCGGCGTAATCGCCGATTTGTTCTCCGAGATAGGAGCGAATGACGGTACAAAAGAGCGCGCTTTTGAAAAGAGCCTCTTTTTTGATGACTTCTTCCATGTAATGTTCCATCAACGGATACGAACGGGTGTAAATACTGCCGAGGATAATCATTTCGGGATTGAGAATGTCAATCAGAATGGAAACGCCTCTGCCGAGCATTTCTGCGCTGAGACGGAAAACCTCGTGGGCGGTTTTATCGCCTGCCTGCGCCTGTTCGGCAAGCAATTTGGCATCCAATTTGTCAAGATCCTCAAGGGTTTGGCAGTAAGGCAAAGGCTTTCCCATCTGTAAGCGTTCCAGGGCAAACGTTTTGCCGAGCTGCGCAATACCGCCGCCGCTGCAAAAGCCTTCAAAGGAACCGCTTTTACCGTAGCCGACGGGACCGTAATCCTGCATACGTATATGCCCGATCTCTCCTGCCATACCGCATCGACCTTGGTAAAGCTTGCCGTTGAGGATCATTCCCGCACCCATACCCGTTCCGAAAGTCAGAAAGATGAGATTGTCGATCCCTTTGCCGATTCCGTAACGGTGTTCCGCCAATGCGCCGGCATCGGCATCGTTACATAAATAAGCGGGAATCTGAAACATATTGGATAAATAATCCGTGATGGGAATATCATCCCATCCGATCAGGTTGGGGGGAGAAAGGATTCTGCCGCCTTGGGTATCCAAAGGACCGCCGCAACAGATGCCGATCGAATCTGCATGTACGTCGAATTCACGGATCAACTGTGAAATATGCATAAGTGTTCTGGCAGGGTCTGAGGTTGGAAATTGAGATTTGCGGAAAATACCGTTATGGTCTCCCGCAATCACGGCGCATTTGGTTCCCCCGATATCGATGCCGATTTTCATAAGATTTCTCCTTTATCTTTTTCTTTTCGATTTTGCGATCTTATAAATTTCTTCGGTTGCAAGTCTTGTTTTGGCAACGAAATCTCCTTCGCATTTCGGGAAGCAGTAATAAAGCATTTTGGAATCTCCGATGCAGATCACGTCGCCGATTTCATACCAATAAAAGTCAGAATAAAGACTGTAAGAAGCAACGGCACTCTGTACGTAATCAAGTTTTCCTGCGCAGCCGGAAAGATGAAAGCCTTCGGACGTGTGAGTCAGCTCACCCTCGCCGACACGGTAAACGTGCTTGGTGTCCATCAGCACACAAATGTCAACGGGAACTTGCAAACGGTAAGTATCGTCAAGCACCTCTTTTTTGACGCATTCTCTTTCCCATGCGTACCAGTCGGGGATATGTGTGAATGCACCTTCGCCGTCTTCGGCTTCCAAAACGCCGTCTTCGGTCAGCGCATACGCCTTACCGCAGTGCTTGCAAAGGATTTTTGTTCCTTCTGCTTGCATTTCGCCTTCCGTCAAACAGTGGGGACATTTGTAAAGCACGCGGTTTAAGCCTTCCGCGCGGAAATCTTCTTTGATTTTAATACCGTTTTCCTGCTGCCAACGCCAATAGTCAAAAGAGAAGTTTTTGTTCAGAATTTCATTCAATTCCGGGACGGTCTTTTTCTGAATTTCTTCGGGAGAGAGAATATATTCCATTTCTGCGGAAACCTTGACCTTGCGGCGTTTCAGATTGTTGTAAAGCGGATTGCGTGAAAAAGAACCGAAGGTACGGATTACCACAACGGGAACGCCGAGCAATTTCAAGCAACCGCCAAGGGTTTCGGGCAAAGTGGTGGCGGTACCGTCAAAGCTGTAACTTGCCTCGGGATACATCAAAACAGAGCTTTTCAGCGTTTTGAGTGCATACGACATATCACGAAGCAAATGCAAGTCGGAAGTGAATTTATTGGTTGGAATACAACCGATCTCATGCATAAGCCAATCTTTTCCGACAAAACCATCGGATGTACAAATAATATTAAAGGAACGCGGATATAATACCGTTGCCGCAATTTCAAGATCAATGAAACTGCAATGATTCATAAGAAATAAGCAAGGTTCTTTTTTGCCGAGCTTTTCCATACCGATTTTTTTGAAAGTAAAATCCGTAGCCGCAAGGTCGGGAACGGAGACTGTGCGCATAAGGGTACGGAAAAACATATTCGGTTTTTTCGGCTTGCGATGTTTCGGCTTTTCCATCGCCAAAACTTCATCATAACTTTTCGGAATGGTTTTTAATTTCATAAAGCAACCGTCTTTCTGCGGAGTTTTCCGCGATGTCGTAACTGATTTTGATATTTTCTGAAAAAGAAAAGACTGATAAAAATGTAAAATGCGGAATGTTAAAATAGAGTGCGTTCGATGGGAAATGATAAGATAAATGATTGTTTACGGGTAATAAAAAGTCTGAAAATCGTTTTGTCTGTCGCTGAACTGCCCTTTTTCGCCGTCATTCTGGAGCGAAGTGAAACGAAGCGATAGAATCTCGTAGCAAAAGATAAGATTTTTTTGAAAATTAGTTGAGGTTTGCGATGAGATTCTATCACTCACTGCGTTCGTTCCAGAATGACGGTACGAAGTGTTTGTCTGTACGCTGACGGGGGTTCAATTCTTCGTTTGTATTCGTGTAGTAAATGATTGTTTTACAAGCCTCCCGGAGGGAGCCTTATCGCGTAAATTCCCGTTTATCTTTCTGTATCTTCGTCAAATTCAGGTTATCGAACAGGTCTATTTAACCATACGAATCGTATTATTTCAAAGTATAAATTTTTAAAAAGGATCAACGCTCAAAGCGTTAATTTTTTCGTATTGATATTTTTTGATTCAAGAATGGAATTGACAGCGCCCAAAGACATCATACCAACGTAGTCGGTAACTTCTGCAACCGACATTTTCTGACCGTTTTGCAGCCAAGTGCTGAAAACGGAGAACATACCGGAAATGACGTAATCCATTGCCAGACTCAAAAGGGATTCGTCAATGTCAAGATATTTGTTAAAATATTGAATGGCTTTTTCTTTCAGCGTTTTTTCCACCTTGGTAATGATAACGGAAGTTCTGTTGATGCTCAAAAGATGACGGAAGAAATCCATATTGTCGCGCACGGATTCCGTTACGCAGAAAAATACCTTGTAAAAATCAAGTTCATCGCCGTCGAGCCAATCGGTAGCTTTGAAAGTGGAAGCAAATTTTTCAACGGTTTCGTTTTCAATTTCGTCAATAACCTGATAAATGTTCTGATAATAGTTGTAAAAGGTTTTGCGGTTGATCTGCGCAGTCAAAGCAAGCTCCGTAATGGAAATATCGTCAGCGCTTTTCTGAGATAAAAGTTTCATTGTGGCATCACGGATTGCCCTTTTTGTTTTGATGATTCGGATATCGGTTTTGATGGGGTCTATCATGATTCAAAAGCCTCCTTAATTATGTCGATATGTAAAAGCTTGTTTACTTACTATTATATACCACATTTGAGTATTAGTCAACATTTTTTGTTTTTGTGACGGTTATAAAAATCAGGGCGGATTTTGTTAAAGTTGATTGATTTTTGTGTCTTTATGAAAAAAACAGGAAAAATTATACAGTCTTGAAAGAAAATATGTAGAAAAAACACATTCATTCCGATGTATTTCTTTTTTTGCGCGTAAAAAGCGGGCAACGCCCGCCGGAGGTTGTTTGCATTCAAACAATGTAAAACGGCAAGGTCGATTTTACGCAATTACTTATCGTATAAAAATTTCCAAAAAAATGAAAAAATTTTTCAATTACCTATTGCAAAATAAAAAAAGTTGTGATATAATAATCCCGTTCAGTCGAATGGCCCGTTGGTCAAGCGGCTAAGACATCGCCCTCTCACGGCGAAAACAGGGGTTCGATTCCCCTACGGGTCACCAAAAACGAAGAGACACACGAACAAGTGCCTCTTCGTTTTTTTTGCAAAGCAAGAGGGGGGAATCGAAGAAAGCGGCAATGAATGACAGCCTAAATGGCTGTCAGAACCGCGACGACCAACGAGCGTCGAGCGAGGCGACCGATTCCCCTACGGGTCACCAAGAAATGCAGAGAGACACACGAGCAAGTGCCTCTCTGTATTTTTTTTGCAAAGCAAGAGGGAATCGAATTATGCAAAATAAAAGTTGCTGTTTGGAACGGTAGTTTTTGTTTCGACATCGCCCTCTCTCTCCCCGGTCACATAGTCGTTTCAGGCGCAAAAGTATTTGCTTCTGAAACTCCTTGCTTTGCGGGGTATCGCTGCGTAAAAACAGCCATTTAGGCTATTTTTACTTGCTCACAGCGAAAACAGGGGTTCGATTCCCCCCTTTGCGCAAACGCAAAGGGGGGAATCGAAGAAAGCGGCAATGAATGACAGCCTAAATGGCTTTCAGAGCCGCGGCGACCAACGAGCGTCGAGCGAGGCGACCGATTCCCCTACGGGTCACCAAGAAATGCAGAGAGACACACGAACAAGTGCCTCTTCGTTTTTTTTGCAATTTCTTATAGTAACGTGAGAGCGATTGGCAGATCAATGATTGTTTAGCGTAATAATAAAACGCGAGTTCGATGGAAAGATAAATGATCGTTTACGGGTTTGTCTGTTGCCGAAAAATTACGGCTTGTTTGCCTTCCCCAGCGGGGGAAGGGGGACCGCTTGCGGTGGATGAGGTGTTAATAAAAAAGTTTTGCTAACATCTGTCTGTTTGCGAAAACCGAAAGTAACGCCTC
>SVRL01000113.1 GCA_015064845.1 Oscillospiraceae bacterium
GGGCATATATTCATACACGGTGAAAACCGCAAGGAAATACGTACCTTTAGCTCAGCTGGTAGAGCAACTGACTCTTAATCAGTGGGTCCAGGGTTCGAATCCCTGAAGGTGCACCACACAGATTCCCGAAGGGAATCAATTACAGAATTTAAAAGATTCTGACAGTTGGTCTTCATAACGCACAGGGTCCACCCGTTCCCATTCCGAACACGGAAGTTAAGCTGTGCGGTGCCGAAAATACTCGACTGGAAGCGGTCCGGGAAGATAGGGAGAGGCCAACATAAAACCAAGTCTAACGACTTGGTTTTTTCTTTTTTCTATTGAAATTTTTAATGACATTTGCTATAATAAAAGTAATCAGAATATTTTGCAGGAGGAGAAACTACAATGATAAAAAATGTGATTTTTGATTGCGGACAGGTTTTGATTCGTTATAATGAAGTGGAAATTGCTTCAAATTACACGGATAACGCTTCCGATGCTGAAATTTTGGGTAAGGTTGGTATGTCCAGAAAATATTGGGAAAAATTTGACCGTGGTACTTTGCTTGAAGAAGATTATTTGAAACAGGTAAAACAGGAGCTTCCCGAACATTTGCACAGCGCTGTGGAAAAATTGTCGGAAGAATGGGTTATGCGTTGTCCTGCTATGCCCGGAATGGAAGAAATCGTTTATGACGTGAAAAAGGCGGGCAAAAAGCTTTATTTGCTTTCCAATTTCAACAAGCGTTTGCGTTATGAACAGCATTATATTCCTGCGCTGAAATATTTTGATGCGCTTGTGATTTCAGGCGAGATCAAGGTGGCAAAGCCTGACAAGGAAATTTATGAATATTTGCTTTCCACCTATCAACTGAATCCCGATGAATGTATTTTTATTGATGATAACCCTGCAAATATCGCAATGGCGGAATCTCTTGGTATTCACGGCTATTTGTTTGATTTTGACGTTACCAAATTGAGAGAATATCTGAAAACGGAAAATCTGATTTGAGATTACATATTATAAAACAAAAACGAACGAATATAGCGGAACTCAAAAAAAGCGGAGAGTTCCGCTATAATTATTTTATTCAACGAGGATTCGATAAAAAATCAAAGCACAGTCAAATCTTAGGTATGAAAAAAACGGAAACAGAACGATATCGAGAATGCTCGATCCGGCAAACATTTTTCAAAAAATCATTAACACATTTGATAGCAGTACGTTTACGCAAAAGCAATTTTTCGATATAGTCCATCAATTTGTTTTTCATGTTCTTTTTTATTTTATTTCATCGAACTCACGTTAAATTATAAAAAATTTTATAAAACTACCTATCCAAACCAAATTTGATGCACTATAAGGGTGTAATCATGATTACACCGCTAAAGAAAGGAGGAGAAAAACTTGGACAGGAATAAGATCATCCCGTATATTGAACCGATATTTCGCTTCTGTTATAAGCGATTATCCAATCGTTACGATGCCGAAGATCTTGCAAGCGAGATTATTTGTCATATTCTTGATGGAATGAACAAATACCCAATCGAATCGCTTGACGCTTGGGTTTGGCGCATCGCACATAACAGATATGCGCGTTTTATTGACAATCAAAATAAAAATCTAATCATATTGTCATGTGATGATGAACTTTTTGACATTGCCGATTATTCCGATTTCGATGAGGAGAACACGCAGGAGCAATATGAAACTGTTTTTCGATATTTACATACGTTATCATCCGAGTATAGGAATATTTTTGTGGATCACTATATTGGCGAATTGTCAATCAAAAATCTTGCAAAAAAGTATTCACTCCCCGAAACCACAATCAAATGGCGGCTGAACGTAGGACGCCAAAAAATCAAAGATAGGATAGGAGAAGATAAAATGGATAAAGTATATGGGCGAATCAATTGGGATACGGAAACGTGTAATGGAAGCATGAACACAAATAAGTATCTTTTTTCACAGCTTGCACGCGCAATCTGCCTTGCATCGTATGAAAAGCCTTTAACTGTTGAGGAAATCAGCATATGCACGGGTATTCCCACGATGTATATTGAAGATGAACTTCCGCGTCTTGAATATGGAGATGCCATCTGTAAAGTGGGCAACAAATACGTAACCAATTTTATTATCTTTCGTTTGAAAGACAGAAAGCAGACAGAGGACGTTTCCTTGTCGTCGGTCAATATGCTTGCGGACAAAATGGAATTACTTTTGAGAGAAGCGGCGACAAAAATCAGCGCGATTGATTTTTACGGAAACGATTTTGGCATAGGCAGACTTGGCTATATCGTCGTTCCATATCTTCTCAGACGAAAAATTCGGAACGTAAAAAACAAACGCTTAAAGTTGGAAAACGGTCCGTATCCTCCGAGAAAGGACGGTGGTTACGGTTGGTTTATCGTAGAAGAAACGGTCGACGAATCGGAAACCTGTGCTGAATACAATTCCGGATGTAACGTTGCGGGAGACGATAGCGGCAGTGCGTATAAAGTTTCATCGCATATCTATTACTATTGGATCAATAAATATTTTGATTCCGGCGTTTACCATAACAAAGGAATACGCTGGATGTGTGCAAACGGCATACCGCAGAGTAGCGTAAAAGGTGTTGTGTCTAAAGAAACTCTTTCCGAAGAAGATGCAGCACATCTGATTGAAACCAATCTGCTTATAAAGTCAGATGAAGATTTCCTCTTAAACTTTCCGCACTTTACCGAAGCGCAGTTTGAAAAATTTGTTTCACTGTTTGAGATGACGGATGAAAAGATGGATGATCTTCTGGCTGAGTGGATCATAACCGTACGCAATCATTTTGAAAACTTCGTTCCGAAACACTTGCACGATCAGATCAATCAGTGGGTTAACTGTTATGTGCATCAGATCATTGGATATGTTACAGACGAGCTGATTCGCCGTGGTACCTTGTGTAAACCTGACAATGAAAAACCATTGACCTATGGCGTATTCAGCGTCGAAGGAAAATACATCAATCCTTAAACCTTAAACAAGATAACCGTCGAGAGCCATTTTGATGGTTTTTCTCGGTGGTTATCTTTGATTTTTAATTTTCTAAAAACTATATAGTGCCATTTGATTTTGTTCGAAAAATAATTCTAAAAAATGAACCTTTTGATACCGCTATCCGTCTATATAAGTGAAACCGGTTTACATTACGTGTCAAAGGAGGTAAAGATATGGATGAATTTGAAAGCTTGTTGAAATCAGAAAGAATCTCTGTCGAGCGTTTTGTAAGATTTCGTTTGAATGAAAAAGCAGATGCGGACGATATTTTACAAGAGATTTATCTTACCGCTTATCAAAAGTTTCCTCAATTAAAAAATAAGGACTCTTTTAAGGCATGGATCATCAGTATTGCGCGAAATAAATGCAATGACTATTTTCGTAAGAAAGCAACGCAATATGAAATTCCGATTGATGAAATAACGGAAAGCGAATTGTCAGATAGCAGGCATGGCGTTTCTGTCGTTGAGACAGTAAGAGAAACTTTGGATTTACTTGGTAATCAAGACAAGCAAATCTTGTATCTTTATTTTTGGAAAGAGCTTCCGCAAGCCGAGATTGCAAAACAACTGAACATTCCTGTCGGAACGGTAAAAAGCAGACTTTATACGGCAAAACAAAATTTTAAAACCAAATATCCATATAATGTTGAAGTATCGAAAGGAGAAAGCACGATGAAAAGATTACCCGAATTGATTCCCGAATACAAAATTGAAGCAAGTACAAAAGCCCCTTTCTCTGTAAAGTGGGAAGAACTGATGGGATGGTTTTTGATTCCCAAGCTGGGCGAGAAACTGTCTTGGGGTATGTATGATATTCCTTCTCGCAAATGTAGCCATGTTTATGATATGCAAGTGACGGGCAAAGCCAAAGTTCACGGTATTGAGGGTGTGGAGCTTACCGCAAGAGAAGCTTCCTACTCAAATAAGAAGGAGGTCATCGATCGCACTTTTGTAGCACAGCTTACGGATACGCATTGCCGTTACCTTGCAACGCTCCGAAATGATGGAGACGTTCGCAATTATATCACTTTCCTTGACGGCGATGAATTTATGCCGGTCTGGGGATTTGGAGAAGATAATTGCGGAAACGAAACGAACCTTTCCGTTAAAGGCGATATTCAGAGAGTTGGAAACACTGTTACAGGCGCAAACAAAGATTTCCTCCTTGATATTGTCGGCAGATATACCGTTACCATCGGAGGTAAAAGCTATGACACCGTTTGTGTAATGGATATTAGTACCTATAACGGCGGCGTGATTTCCGAACAATTCCTGGACAAGGATGGAAAAACGGTTCTGTGGCGCAGATATAACCGTGATGATTGGGCTATTGACCGATACAAGAAGCCCTGGAGCGAACAATTGCCCGAAAATGACCGACTTATCGTAAACGGTACGACCTACGTTCATTGGTATGATTGTATTACAGATCATATTATTTGAGATGTTCGCTGATAAATGTAACCGATCATTCTGAATAAGATGACGTGCGTTTGATAAAAAATGGTAAGGTAAACGGGAATTGAGCGTATTTCCTCGAAAGGAAATACGCAGTGATATTTGCCTACGGCAAGTGATATTGTGCTTTCGCACAGTGATATTCTGAAAGAGTGATATTCGCCTGACGGCGAGTGGAATATTTGAAGGGCGAA
>SVRL01000114.1 GCA_015064845.1 Oscillospiraceae bacterium
GGAACGAAGCCACAGACAGCCTTACGGCGGTCTGTTAGCGTAGTGATAGAATCTCATCGCAACCCTAAACTAAAAAGAATCTTATCTTTTGCTATGAGATTCTATCGGGCAAAGTATTGCCCTCCAGAATGACAGTGCGAAGTGTTCGTTTGTATGACTGACGTAAATTTCAGCAACTTTTTATGCTCATAAATTCCCGTTTATCTTAGCAATCTTTCCATTATCTCAAAGAAAAATCCGTCTTTTTCTCAAAAGCAATCTTTCCGTTTTCAGCAAAAACGGTAACGCGGTCGCCCGGAATCAGTTTTCCATCCAACATCCAAAGAGAAAATGCATCTTCAATTTTAGAAAAAATCTCTCTGCGAAGCGGTCTTGCGCCGTATTGCTTCACGTCGGGGCAATCGGCAAGCATAAGCGCTACGCTTTCATCAAACGCCGTTTCCACACCGAGCGCGCCAATACGTTCTCCGACCTCTGCCAGCATTTTTTTCGCAATGGCAAGAATGCTTTCATGTGAAAGCGTTTCAAAAACGATGATTTCATCAATGCGGTTAATGAGTTCGGGACGGAAATATTCCCGTAAAGCCTTCATACGCTGTTCTCTTTCATGCGTACTTTCATGATTTCCCATGCTTTGAGAAGAAAAACCGAGAATTCCTCCGTGTTCGCCTTCGCCGCTTCCGATGTTGGTTGTCAGAATGATGATGGTATTTTTGAAATTTGCAGTATGTCCCGAAGAATCCGTCAAAACACCGTTATCCAAGATCTGCAAAAGCAAACCGAAAATTTCGGGGTGCGCTTTTTCGATTTCATCAAAAAGTACGACGGAATACGGACATCTGCGCACCTTCTCCGTCAGTCCGCCGCCTTCTTCATAACCAACGTAGCCGGGTGGAGAACCGATCAGCTTGGAAACGCTGTGTTTTTCCATATATTCGCTCATATCCAGACGAATAAGTGATTTTTCCGAACCGAAAACAATTTGGGCAACCGAAGCGGCAAGCTCCGTTTTTCCCACCCCCGTCGGACCCATAAAAAGCAAGGAACAGATCGGACGGACGGGATCCCCGAGTCCAACTCTTCCCCGTCGGATGGCGCGGGAAACCGCAGAAACCGCTTTTTCCTGTCCCACAATGCGCGCGCAGAGTAAATCTTCCAAACGCAAAAGTCTTTCCCCTGCCGAATCCGCAAGACGTTTTACGGGAATTTTCGTCCACGCCGTTACAACCTCCGCAATATCGTCGGCATTGATGGCAATCTGTTCTTTTTCCTTTTCGCGGCGAAATATTTCCCGTTCTTCGCGCAAAGTTGCTTCCGCTTCCGAAAGACGGTCTCTGTATTTCATGGCAAGTTCAAATTTCCGATTGCGGATCGCACTGTCCTTTTTTTCATTCAATTCCCGAATCTCCGATTCCCGCTCGGCTATGCGCGGCGAAAAGGCAAAATTTTCAATACGCTTTTTGGAAGCCGCTTCATCCACAAGGTCAATAGCTTTGTCGGGAAGAAACCGTTCGGGAATATAGCGCACGGAATACCGTACGGCAGCCTCCAAAGCCTCATCGGGAATCACAACGTGATGATGGTTTTCATATTTGGAACGAAGTCCGCGCAAAATGGCAAGAGATTCTTTCACGCTCGGTTCCGAAACGGAAACCGATTGAAAACGGCGCTCCAAAGCCGCATCTTTTTCAATGTGTTTTCTGTATTCCGCCGTTGTCGTTGCGCCGATGACCTGCAATTCCCCTCTGGCGAGAGCAGGTTTGAGAATATTGGCGGCATCTACCGCGCCCTCTGCTGCGCCCGCTCCCACAATGGTGTGAATCTCATCAATAAAAAGAATGATGTTGCGGTTTTTCATGACCTCATCCATCACGTTTTTCAGTCTGTCTTCAAATTCGCCCCGATATTTTGCGCCTGCAATCATCGAACCGATATCCAACGCAATCACGGTTTTTTCAGCAAGATTTTCGGGTACGCTCCCTGCGGCAATCCTTTCTGCCAAACCTTCCACAACGGCAGTTTTTCCCACTCCCGGCTCTCCAATCAGGCAAGGATTGTTTTTCGTTCTTCTGGAAAGAATCTGAATCACTCTTTCCGTTTCCGTTTCTCTGCCCACAATGGGGTCCAGAAGACCCATCGAAGCGTAAGCCGTCAGATCTCTGCCGAATTTTGCAACCGACGAAATATTGCTTTTCGTTTTTTTTACGGTAACGTCGGAATCTCCGCTGACATCTCCGAAAAAGGAAATGATATCGTTTTGCAATTCATTGATGCTGATATTTTGCGCAACCAAAAGCTTTACGGCAACGGATTCTCTTTCCGTAAGCAGTGCCAAAAGCAAATCTTCCGTACCGATCAAGCTGTGTCCGTATTTCAAAGCCATTCCCGAAGAAACTTCAATCACACGCTTGAGAAGCGGTGTCATCTCCGAAGAATCGGGACTTGTTTTTTCTCCCACACCGGAAATTTCCCGTACCAGATTTTTTGTCGCTTCATATTCAATGCCTCCCGCGGAAAGAATTCCACCGCCAACGCTTTCCTGATCCTTGGCCATCGCAAGCAAAAGATGTTCCGTACCGATATATGTGTGTCCGAGTTCCCCCGCTTCGCGCGAAGTTCCTTTCAAGACATTTCCCGCTGTTACCGTAAATTTATTCTGTATCAAATCGCTGTTCCTCCGTATGCGTAATTTCCTTTCGAATTTGTTTGAAAACGTAACAACATTTTTCAAACAAGACAAAAGAGATTCCGAAAAGTATCTTGCGTTTTTTTACGTTTCGGTATATAATGAAAATATATAGTAACATTATATCCAGAATGGAGGCGTAAAATGCTATCAAAAGTATTTGGTGCGGGATTTTTTGGTGTGGAAGGATATTCCGTTACGGTGGAATGCAATGCAAATGACCGATTGCCCGCCTTTAATATCGTAGGACTTCCCGATGCGGCAATCAAGGAATCCAAAGAAAGAATCCGCGCCGCCATCGCCAACAGCGGATATTTCTTTCCCGAAGCGGAAATCACCGTCAATCTTGCGCCCGCAGATAAGAAAAAGGAAGGCTCCTCCTATGACCTTGCCATTTTGGTTGCCATTTTGAAATGCGCAGGCGCCATACCGCCCGAGCTTTCGCTTGAAGACAAATGCTTCATCGGTGAAATTGCGCTTTCAGGCGAGCTTCGCGGTGTCAGAGGCGCGCTTTCCATGTGTCTTGCGGCAGGTGAGAGCGGTAAAAAGGAAATTTTCATTTCCGAAGAAAACGCAAAAGAAGCCTCCATCGTGGAAGGCGTTACGGTTTATGCGGTTCCAGACGTCCGCGCATTGATTGCGCACCTGAAAGGAAAAGAGATTTTGGAAAGCACTGTTTTTGATAACGGAATTTTCGACGTAACCGAAAACTGCGGCAGTTTGGATTTTTCCGATGTAAAAGGACAGGTACGCGCCAAACGCGCGCTGGAGATTGCGGCGGCAGGCGGACATAACGTTTTGCTCATCGGTCCCCCCGGAACGGGTAAAAGTATGCTCGCCAAACGGATTCCCACCATTCTGCCCGAAATGACGGTCGAAGAAGCCATCGAAGCCACAAAAATTCATTCCGTTTCCGGCTGTTTGCCCGTCGGTGTTTCCCTTCTGACGGAAAGACCATTCCGCGCGCCTCATCATACCATGTCCGCAGCAGGACTTGCAGGCGGCGGAAAGATTCCCGCTCCGGGCGAAATTTCACTTTCCCATAACGGCGTTCTTTTTCTGGACGAGCTTCCCGAATTTTCCACGCAAGCCATGGAAGTTTTGCGCCAACCGATTGAAGACGGTGTCGTTACCATCACGCGTGTCAGCGGAAAAGTAACGTTTCCCGCAAACTTCATGCTCGTCTGCGCCATGAATCCCTGTAAATGCGGTTATTACGGACATCCCACGAAGAAATGTACCTGTTCTCCGCAGGATATCCGCAAATATCTCTCCCGTATCAGCGGACCTCTTTTGGATCGAATTGATATCCAAGTGGAAATGCCCTCCCTTTCCTATGAAGAGATCGCTTCCGTGAAAAAGGAAACGTCGGCAGAAACCTCTGCCGTCATCAGAGAACGTGTCAACCGCGCACGTACCTTTGCGGGAAAACGGTATGAAAACGAAAACAAGCTCTATTGTAACGCCAATCTTTCCTCCAAGCAAATCAGAAAATATTGCCCCATGGATCAAGCGGCGGAAGAGATTCTGAAAAAAGCCTTTGACCGCCTCGGACTTTCCGCGCGCGGATATGATCGTATCCTGCGCGTTGCCCGAACCATTGCAGACCTTGCCGAAAGCGAGGAGATCAAAGCCGCCCATATCGCGGAAGCGATCCAGTTCCGCTCCCTTGACAGAAAATATTTTTCATAACGTAAAAATACCAACATAAACGGGAATTTAGCGTATTTCCTCGAAAGGAAATACGCAGTGATATTTGCCTGACGGCGAGTGGAATATTTGAAGGGCGAACATATTTGGGGATGAACTTGTAAAAATAGCAGGAAATCTTGCTTAATTCGACCGTTTTAGGGAGAATTAAGCATACTTGCGTCTTGATTTTTATAAGTTCATCGTAAGCACATAGCTGCAAGTTTGCACAGGCGGTCAAGCTGCCCAAGCTTGTTTGCTTCTTTTTTGGAACTTTTTT
>SVRL01000115.1 GCA_015064845.1 Oscillospiraceae bacterium
CTCCCTCTGACGAGGGAGGTGGCAGCCAAAGGCTGACGGAAGGAGAGAATAATGACATTGCTCCGAGAGGGAGTCTAATCGCCTAAATTCCCATTTATCTTATTGATCTTTTCATCAAACCACATGAAAAATCATTTCAAATTTTTACGGGAAACGGCGCTTCTTGCGTGGGCGGAAAGTCCTTCTTTTTCCGCAAAATACGCCACGTCATCCGCAACGGCGGAAAGCGCGTCTTTTGTGAAATAAGTATACTGTGTTTTCTTGACGAAATCATCTACGGAAAGAGGGCTTGAAAATTTTGCCGTTCCGCTCGTCGGGAGCGTATGATTGGGGCCTGCGAAATAATCGCCGAGCGCTTCGGGGCAGTTTTTACCCATGAAGATCGAGCCTGCGTGTTGAATTTCATCCAAATAATCAAAGGGATTGTCCAGACAAAGCTCCAGATGTTCGGGGGCGATTTCATTGGAAATCTCAATGGCTTCTTCAATCGTTTTCGTGATGATGATCTTTCCGTTTTTATCAATGGATTCTCTTGCGATTTCTTTTCTCGGCAAAAGAGGAATCTGTTTTTCAAGCTCTTCGGAAACCGCATTGGCAAGCGTTTCGCTGTTCGTTACGAGAACCGCGCTTGCGAGCTTATCATGCTCTGCCTGCGAAAGCATATCCGCCGCAACGACGGAGGGCGTACAAGTACCGTCCGCAACGATGAGGATTTCGGAAGGACCTGCGATCATATCAATGGAAACCTTTCCGAACACCTGCTTTTTCGCTTCCGCAACGAAAGCGTTACCCGGTCCGACGATCTTATGAACGGCAGGCACACTTTCCGTTCCGTAAGCCAAAGCGGCAACCGCTTGCGCGCCGCCAACCTTGAAGATTCGGGTTACACCTGCAACCTTTGCCGCCGCTAAAATGGCAGGATTGACTTTTCCGTCCTTGGAAGGCGGCGTTACCATTACGATTTCTTTACAGCCTGCGATCTTGGCGGGAATGCTGTCCATCAGCACGGTGGAGGGGTATGCCGCCGTACCGCCAGGAACGTAAAGACCGACCTTTTCGATCGGAATCACTTTTTGTCCCATCACAACGCCTTTTTTGCCGTTGACGATAAAACTGTTTCTGACTTGTTTTTCATGGAATGCGCGGATATTTGCCGCCGCATCTTGCAGAATACGGATAAATTCCGGTTCCACCAAAGAAAATGCTTCTTCTATTTCTTCTTCCGTTACTTCCAATCGGGAAAGCTTTACTTTATCAAACGCTTCGCAATATGCAAAAAGCGCCTGATCTCCGTTTTTTCTGACATTGTCGATGATATCTGTAACAATGCCTTCCACGTTTACGCTCGGTACCACGCGGGAAAAAATCTCCTCTCTCGATACCTGAGCCGAATTTAATATTTTAATCATATTTCAAAACCTCTTACGCTTTATTTATCCTTGCAAACCGAAGCAAGACCCTCTACGATGGCTTCGATCCTTTCGCTTTTGAATTTGAAATTTGCTTTATTGGCAATCACTCTTGCGCTGATGGGAACGATGGTTTCAAAAGGAACCAGGTCGTTTTCCAAAAGCGTTTTTCCCGTTTCCACGATATCCACGATGACGTCGGAAAGTCCTAAAATGGGCGCAAGCTCAATGGAACCGTTCAGATGGATGATATCAATATCTCTGCATTTGCCTGCGTAATATTCGCGCGCAATATTCGTAAATTTGGTTGCCACGCGAAGCGTTTTTGCGGGATTATCACGAAACGTTTTTTTCGCCGCCACCGCCATACGGCATTTTCCGATGCCGAGGTCCAAAAGCTCGTAAACGTTGGGGTTATATTCCAAAAGAATATCCTTTCCCGCAATGCCGATATCCGCCGCGCCTCTTTCCACATAGATGGCAACGTCGGAAGGCTTCACCCAAAAAAAGCGGATCCCCTTTTCTTCGTTTTCGAACGTGAGTTTTCGGTTATGTTCCTTAATGGAGGGACAGTCAAAACCCGCTTCCTCAAACATACCGTATACTTTTTCTCCGAGTCTGCCTTTCGGCAGAGCAATATTAATTACCGATTTCAAGAATCTCAAGACCTCCGTTTCTGTAAGTCAAAAGCTGACGGTAGCGAATGCCGTCGGGAACCGTTTTCTGCGCCAGAATCCGTGTTCCGTTTTTTGCAAGTACCGTAACGGCGTGCATAAGCTCGCAAACGTCCGCACCGTCTTCATAAAGCAAAAGAATATCCGTATCATATTCGTTTTCATGCGCATCCAGACGTTCCAGCAGATCCAGATAAACGGCAAAGCCGATCGCTCCCGATTTTCTGCCCATTTTTTTCATCAATTTATCATATCTGCCGCCCGAAAGGATTCCTTCGGGAATGCCCTCCACAAATCCGCGGAAGAGGATACCGCTGTAATAGCTCATATCGTTTACGACGGAAAAATCAATATTCACGCGGTTTCCGTAACCGACCTTTGCAAGCGTATTCGTAATAATTTCCAATTCGTCGATGGCAGCCTCGGCTTCGGGACCCGCGTTCAGTTCGCGGAGCTTCGGTAAAACGGAAGACGGTTTTCCGTAAGCGGAGATCAAAGCCGAAAGTTTTTCGCAAATATTTTTGTCAACGCCGAGAGAATCGCAAAGCTCTTTCATCCCGTGCGTATTTTTTTCGCCAATGCAACGAATGATCTTCTTTTTATCCGCTTCGGAAACGCAAAGCCGATCTACCAAAGCGGAAACAACGCCGAGGTGAGAAAGATCCAAAGCGTAATCTTCACTCACGGCTTCCAAACTTTTTACCGCAAGCAAAACCACTTCCGTCGCAGCATATACGTCAATATTTCCGATGCATTCCAAGCCCGTTTGCATAATTTCCTTGAAGGTATGCGTATTTTTGGAAATTCTGTATACGTTTTCATTATAATAAACTTTTGAAGTGATTTCTTTGCTATCATCCTTACTGTTTTTAATGATGGAAAGCGTGACGTCAGGCTTGAGCGCAAGCAATTTTCCATCCGTATCATTGAAAGTAATTACACCGTCTCCGACAAGGAAATCTTTATTTTCCACGTAAAGATCGTATTCTTCAAATTTGCTCATTTTGAACGGTGCATAGCCATAACGCTGATAAAGCGCGCGCAGATCAAAAACCGCTTGTTCTCCGCTTTTCAGCATTTTATCATCGAGTGTCATTGTTCCAACCCCTTTTGCACTTTGATTTATTAATGTTTTAACAAACTAAAACAAAGATATCTTTCAATTTATCATTTTTGCAATCGCGGAATTTATTTTACTCCTTTTATATTAAAATGTCAATAATAATCCAAAAGCTTTTGCAATTATTGTTGTTTTTACCGAATTTTCATTGAATTTTCCAACATTTTACCCATACGGGCGCCTTGCGAATCCTATCGGATTTCTCCATTTTGCAAATTATTAAGAAATCTTAAGCTTTTTCGAAGAAAATCGCTTGGTTTTTTGGAATTTATGATGTATAATAATAAGGTAAGTTCAATGAAAAGGTTGCCGTGATAAACGGGAATTTACGGGTGTAATAGTTGTGAGCGGTGTCTCTCCCTCAGTCAGCTTTGCTGACAGTCTCCCCACATTTTGCGTAGCATAATGTACAGAGGGAGCCTTGAATTACCTCCCTCTGACGAGGGAGGTGGCGCTACAGAGAAGCGTTGCTTGTCTGTGGCGTCGGAGGGAGAGATAACGGTAAACAATCATTTATCTTTCCATCGAGCTTGAGGAAAACCATAAACATCGAAAGGATTTTACATATGTATACGATTTTGATTTGCGATGACGAAAAAGACATCGTTTCGGCATTAAAAATCTATTTGACGGGCGACGGTTATCAAACGCGGGAAGCTTACAACGGCGAAGAAGCGATTGAAATCATCAAAAACGAAGAAATCCATCTTGCCCTTCTGGATATTATGATGCCAAACAAAGACGGGCTTTCCGCCATGGCGGAGATACGGGAAATTTCTAATATTCCGATCATTTTACTCACGGCAAAAAGCGAAAATCGGGATAAACTCATGGGATTGGATTCGGGCGCGGATGATTACGTTACCAAACCGTTTCTGACTTCGGAGCTTCTTGCGCGCGTGCGCTCTCAGCTTCGCCGCTACACGTCCCTCGGAGGATATAACACCGAAAAGGAAACGAAATACACGTATGCGGGCATCGTTTTGGATGCGGAAGAAAAATCCGTTACCGTTGACGGCGATCTCATTTCCCTGACACCGACCGAATTTGAAATTCTGAAATTGCTCATAAAAAATCCCGGTGTCGTTTTTTCTCCGAAAGAGATCTATAAAAGAATCTGGAAAGACGATCCTTACGGCGCGGAAGGGACGGTTGCCGTTCACATTCGCCATCTGCGCGAAAAAATTGAAATTTCCCCTGCGGAACCCCGTTATCTGAAAGCCGTTTGGGGACAAGGTTATAAAATCGAAAAAATAAAATAACGGGTAACGGAAATATGCGGAATCAGTAAGATAAATGGGAATTTACGGGTGTAATAGTTGTGAGTGGGGTCTCTCCCTCAGTCAGCTTTGCTGACAGTCTCCCCACATTTTGCGTAGCATAATGTACAGAGGGAGCCTTGAATTGCCTCCCTCTGACGAGGGAGGTGGCGCTACAGAGAAGCGTTG
>SVRL01000116.1 GCA_015064845.1 Oscillospiraceae bacterium
TCTGTAGCGCCACCTCCCTCGTCAGAGGGAGGCAATTCAAGGCTCCCTCTGACGAGGGAGCTGTCAGCAAAGCTGACTGAGGGAGAGACACCGCTCACAACTATTACACCCGTAAATTCCCGTTTATTTTCATTGCGGATTTTCATGTTTTTCCGTTGGAAAGCTTAAAAATTCGGTATGCAGACCATCCATGACGCCATTGACACCGAGCGCATGATACTGTTGCCAACAATTTTCAAAATTTTCTTTGGCATAGATGGGTGCGTAGCCCATATCTTTATATTTATTATAATCCGCGATCATTTGCGCGCGCAAAAGTGCTTGCACACCTTTTTTGATCCCTGCAATTTGCATGAATATCATTTTCGTCATACCGAAAACAAATGTCGGAATTCCTAACATACATAAAATTTCAAGAATTTTCATTTGCAGCCTCCTTTCTTTGAAATGGTAAATGATTGTTTACCGTTATCTCTCCCTCAGTCAGCTATGCTGACAGCTCCCTCGTCAGAGGGAGCCACTTTTTGCCTCCCTCTGACGAGGGAGGTGGCAGCCAAAGGCTGACGGAAGGAGAGAATAATGACATTGCTTCGAGAGGGAGCCTAATCGCCTAAATTCCCGTTTATCTTACCGATTCCGGACTCCGCATTCTTTTCAGCTCCATGCGATATAGCGATAATGGACGTTTTCTTCGTTATATTGCAAGGCGGCGTTTTCGGTATGATAAAACGTAACGGAATTTTCTGCAACAAGCAGTTCGGCACCGTTTTCTCCGTTTATGTTTCCCACGCGCAAAAAGCAGGGAAGTCCTTCCATCCAGAATAGAAATTCTCCTGAGGGCGTTTCTTTTGAGATACACAAAAGTTTCGGTGTGAACGGAAATGTCAGACTGTTCGGATTTTCTGCGCCGAATTTGCCGTCCCCGATATATCCTCCCGTTTCCACGGCGTTTCCTCTTTCTCCGCGGATTGCCGGTACTGAATAAATTTTTCCTTCTTTGTCTTTGATTTTTAAGATTGCTGGCATATGTTTTTCCTTTCTTTATTTTGATTTTTTTCGTAAGATAAATGATTGTTTAGCATAATAAAAAGTCTGCAAAGATTCCGTCTGTTGAAAAACTGCCCCTTTTTGCCGTCATTCTGGAGGGGCTTACAGCGGAAGCCCCGATAGAATCCCATCGCAAAACTTAACTAACTTTTAAAAGAATCTTATCTTTTGCTAAGAGATTCTATCGCTTCGTTACACTTCGCTCCAGAATGACAGTACCGGACGTTAGTTTGTACGCGGACGAGAATTTCTGCAAATTTTTATATGTGTAAATTCCCGTTTATCTTACCATTTTTTATCGAACCCACGTTATAGTATAAAAATGAAAATCCCTGAGAATCAATCTCGGGGATTTTGTAAGGCGAGGGTTGAAAAGAAGCATTACTGTTTCAAACGGAAATAAGATTATTTTTAAAATTAAAAAAGTGTTTTCTTAACATCGAAAGGCGTTGGAAAACACTTTTTCTGTTTGCGGTACCGAATTCCCGAATTTTCGCAAGCGAAAGTTTAACGGAATCCGTAAGGATTCTGTGATCAACTCCCCGTACGGGTTAAGGAACATGTCGAACTCGAAGAAGGTATGGTTTATTCGCATAGGTCTCAATCCCCGTACGGGTTAAGGAACTTTATTTTTATTTTTAAGGAGAAAAAATATGAGACAGTATCAATCCCCGTACGGGTTAAGGAACCATAAAAATCACGGCTTATCCAAAAGCCGGTGATTGTATCAATCCCCGTACGGGTTAAGGAACATAGGTCAGTGGGATATGCCCTATCCCCTCATCGATGTGTATCAATCCCCGTACGGGTTAAGGAACCGCTCCCGGCAACGGCGGCACCACCCCTCCCGCAGATGCGTATCAATCCCCGTACGGGTTAAGGAACTGCCTCTCATGGCATTGAAGTACCCGCTTGTGAGTATCAATCCCCGTACGGGTTAAGGAACAACAAGATTTTGTGTTCCTCCTTATTATACACCATACCTCTTGCTTTGTCAATAGGTATTTTTGAAAAAATATATCAAAAACAGCCGTGAATAAAAACAATTTGTTTGAATCGTGAACAAGCGCCTTATATGATTTTTGATATTAAATATATAAATTAACGAAACGCGCTTGATTTTTTGCATATGTATGATATAATATATTCAAGAAACGGAGGGCGAAAAACTTGAAATTATTCGATGATATATTAAATTTGGATTTATTTTTACAAAATGCGCAGTTATTAAAGAACAAAAAATTCAAAGCGGGCGTTGATCACATGACTGCAAATGAGGCATATTCGTGGTTGCAGATCAACGGTGCGCAGCTCTTGCGCCGATTGAAGCGAGGATCGTATGAGCCTGCGGTGGCATTGACGTATACGATTGCCAAGCAAAGCGGAGGTTATCGGCGCGTTGGAAAACTGACGGCAATTGATACAGTCATACAGCACGTCATCATGGACGTTGTTTCTCCGTATCTGGAAAAGCAATTTTCGGATTCCAGCCATGCTTACCGAAAAAACAGGAGTGTGGAAACGGCTGTCAACCAATATTGTACGTACGGTACGGAGCATTCGGTGGCTGTCAAGATCGATCCCGTTTCCTGTTTTGATAACGTGAATCATGCAATTCTGAACCAAATGCTGAACGAGATGATCGGCGATGAGAAGCTTGTTGCGTTGATGATGGAATACGTTGGAATGCCCGTTTTGTCCGAAGGGGAAATGCAATATCCCGAAAAAGGTATTTTGCAGGGAGCCCCCCTCAGCAATTTGTTTTGCAATATTTATTTACATAAGTTGGATATTTATCTTGAAGAATGCAACATTCCTTTCGTCCGTTACGCCGATGACCTCGTTTTGTTTTTTGATACGATGACGGAAGCAAAAATGAAGTGTGAGCGCACGCTTTCCTATCTGGAACAAGAGCTTTTTTTGAAGAAAAATGCAAAGAAATGCAAGATCGATGCACCCGTCAATTTGCGTTATCTCGGTTATTGCTTCCAAAACAGCCGTTACGGATTGCGTGCGTTTGATGCCGATTGGGAAGAAACCGATGTTTTCAGAAATTGGGAAAATACGACTCCGAGGGATATGCATAGGACGGTTGACGTTTTGAAGGACGGTATTTTGAGGCAGAAGGACTATTCTTTGCTTTTTGACGGCGAAACGGAGGATTTTGATATCCCGATTGCTTCCACGGAGATCATCAATATTTATGCTTCGGTAATTTTCGACAGCGGTTTTTTGCAAAAGGCGATGGAACGGGGAATCCAAATCAATCTGTATGACCGCCATGCATCACTGATCGGACGTTTTTATCCGAATGCGCCCTTGAAGTCGCCCGTTATGACCTTTGAACAGTTAAATTTTTATTACAGTGAACGCGAACGGCTTGCGTTGGCAAGTACATTCGTTTTGACGGCGCTCCATCATATGAAGCTGAACGTTCGTTATTATAATAAATTCTATCCCGACAAATATTTTGGAAAGATCGTTACTGCCATCAATGAGCTGGAAAAAGAGATCAAGGAATGTCCGACGCATGAAAAACTGCTTCTTTTGGAAGCGAGGACACGAGAGGCTTATTATTCCTGTTTTGACCGATTTATTCATAACAAAGATTTCGTTTTTGAAAAACGGACGAAAAGACCGCCTCAAAATGAGATTAACGCGCTAATCAGCTTTGGTAATACGCTGTTATATAACCTTTTTGCGACGGAAATTTATAAATCTCCGTTGGATATCCGAATCGGCTTTTTGCATGCGACCAATAACAGAAAGGAATCCTTGAATTTGGATTTTGCCGAGATCTATAAGCCCTTGGTCATCGACCGTGTTATTTTTGCCTTGATCAATCGAAGAGTGCTGAATACATCGCATTTTGAAAAGACGGAGAATGGCGGTGTTTATCTGAATGCCGAAGGAAAGCGGATCTTCCTCGATGCCTTTTATGAAAAGCTGGATACCTCGCTTCAGATAAAGGGTGAACATCTCACGTACCGTGAACTGATAAAAAGGGAAGTGCCGCATCTGATCCGATATTTCAGACATAGTGAAAAATATAAACCGTTTAAGCAGGTGAAATAATGTTTGTGATTTTAACTTACGATGCCGAAAGCGAACGGCTCGGCAAAATACGAAAAACATGCAAAAAATATCTGTTGCCTGTGCAACGCTCGGCCTTTGAGGGACATCTCACGGAAAAAAGATTGCGCCTTCTGAAAGAGGATATTGCTCGGGTGATCGATCCGGAAAAGGATCACGTCGTGCTCTACGTTCTTTCCTACGGCGACCAATTCCGTAAGTTTGAGATCGGAAAAAGAGCAAGAAAATAATGCGTAAATTTTTCATGGGACAAAAATCAAGATTTTTGTCCCATGAATTTTATATCTATCCCGTGCAAAACAGACGAATATTTACGCGCGAACGATTTTTGATGTATAAAATCATATGGATGAAAATCGCAAAATAGCGATAATAGCGACGTCAACAATATCAATTCACGTATGATTTTGGGCAATTTTATGAAAAATAGTACTTGACAAAACAAAAGGTATGGTGTATAATAAAGGGGAACACAAAATCTTGTTGTTCCTTATCCCGTACGGGGATT
>SVRL01000024.1 GCA_015064845.1 Oscillospiraceae bacterium
ATTCTTGCAATCCTTTTTTAGTCATGCTCTTTTTTATCCCCGAGAGGGATTTTTTTCTCTCCCAAACAAAAAAACAGAAAAAAGCTGCCTCAAATGCTCTAATTTTGGCATTTGAGACAGCCCCTTTGAATATCATATTCAGATATTAGCCACCGAGCTTAGCAGCGTTAACTTTAACGCCGGGGCCCATGGTAGAAGCAATTACGCAGCTCTTAACGTACTGACCTTTAGCAGCAGCGGGTCTTGCTTTGATAACGGCGCCCATAAGGGTGTTGAAGTTTTCTTCGAGTTTTTCAACGCCGAAGGAAGCTTTACCGATGGGGCAGTGGATGATGTTGGTTTTGTCAAGACGGTATTCGATCTTACCAGCTTTAGCTTCTTTAACAGCCTTAGCAACGTCCATGGTAACAGTGCCAGCCTTGGGGTTAGGCATAAGACCTTTAGGACCGAGAAGTTTACCGAGACGGCCGATCACACCCATCATGTCGGGAGTTGCGATAACAACGTCGAATTCAAACCAGTTTTCGGTCTGAATCTTGGTAACCATATCCATATCGCCAACGTAGTCAGCGCCTGCTGCTCTTGCGAGTTCAGCCTTTTCACCCTTAGCGAAAACGAGGGTTCTTACAGTCTTACCGGTACCGTGGGGAAGAACGACTGCACCACGAACCTGCTGGTCAGCGTGACGGCTGTCAACACCGAGTCTGATGTGAAGTTCGATGGTTTCATCGAACTTTGCTTTGGATGTCTGGCAAACGAGGCCGATTGCTTCGTTTGTATCATAAAGTTTGGTTCTATCGATAAGCTTTGCGCTATCTTGATATTTTTTACCCTTAAACATTTCAGTTACTCCTCCTCAAAAAATCACTCTGTAACGGTTACGCCCATGCTGCGAGCGGTACCTGCAACCATGCTCATTGCTGCTTCAAGAGAAGCTGCGTTAAGGTCAGGCATTTTGGTTTCAGCAATTTTCTGAACCTGCTCTTTGGTAATGGAAGCTACCTTGGTTTTGTTAGGAGCGCCGGAACCAGATTCGATACCTGCTGCTTTCTTAATCAGAACAGCTGCAGGGGGAGTCTTTGTAATGAAAGAGAAAGAACGGTCTGCGAAAATAGTGATAACAACAGGAATGATAAGACCCATGTCTGCTTTGGTGCGTTCGTTGAATTCTTTTGTGAACGCAGAGATATTAACACCGTGCTGACCGAGAGCAGGACCTACAGGGGGCTGGGGAGTAGCTTTACCTGCGGGAAGCTGCAATTTAACATATGCTACAATTTTCTTTGCCATGATTTACACCTCCGAAGTGGTTTTAATCGGGAGAATTCAAAAATTTTTCTCCCTCCCACATATGTGCTCTTTGCATAAAGAACACGGAAAACGATTAATTTTTAATTGATTTCTTCCGCCGAAATGCTTGTAATATCAAGTTCAACGGGAGTGGAATGTCCGAATACGGATGCAAGAACCGTAACCTTTTTGAGGTCGGACGAAATTTCCGAAATGGTTCCGACGAATCCCTTCATCGGACCGTCTTTGATAACGACGCTGTCTCCAACCTTGAATTCCACGGAAGCAGATGTGCCGATAGATTCGATACCGAGCTTTTCAACTTCTCTGGGAGTCAGGGGAACGGGACGTCCTTCGGGACCGACAAAGCCTGCGGAGCCCGTGATGTTACGTACAATATGCCATGTGGCATCGGACATAATCATTTTTACGAAAACGTAACTGGGGAAAACCTTTGCTTCGCTTTCCTTGGTAACGCCTTCGCTGTTTGTTTCCGAAACAAGTTCCACGGGAACCTTCACTTCATGAATCAAGTGAGAAATACCGCGGTTCTCAACGATCTTTTCGAGATTGGCTTTTACTTTGTTTTCATAACCGGAATAGGTATGAACAACATACCATTTTGCATTTTCGCTCATTTGCTTTCCCGCCTTATCATCAAGCTACAGGTTTGATATAGTCGATCAAGTCTTTCAGTGCATAGAGACCCTGACCGAGACCGAAGTCAACGAGAGAAAGAACTGCACCGACAACAATCATTGTAACGATAACAAGTGTGGAGTTTTTGAAAAGCTGCTGTTTGGACGGCCAAACAAGCTTCTTAAATTCGCTTCTGCAATCTTTGATGAACTTGCCCATTCTGGAAAAGATATTCGGCTTCTTGTTTGTGTTTTCTGCCATGTTTTTTTCCTCCTAACAAATTCTCAAATCTTACTTAGTTTCTTTGTGAAGCGTGTGTTTGCGGCAGAATTTGCAATATTTCTGCATTTCAAGTCTGTCGGGATCGTTCTTTTTGTTTTTTGTTGTGTCATAGTTTCTTTGCTTGCATTCCGTGCAGGCGAGAGTGATTTTAACGCGCATATCGGCACCTCCTGTTAAGATTTGAAGCCAAAAAAATCAGCTTCTGTTATATAAAAAACAGAAGCGAAAGAAAAACACAAAAATACAGACGCTCATACCGCCTTTTTGGGAAAATCGTCTGCTGATTTGATTTTCGTTCGGTCCGTTTTTTGTACCTCCCTCGTATCGGGTTCATTTCAAAATTTCGTTTGACGACCCGCAGAGGTATATATAGTTTATCACAAAGAACGGATTTTGTCAATATGCTAAAAAAATTTTTTTGTAAAAAGTGACAAATTTTTTCGATTTTTTTGACAAAAGACGGATTTTAACTGAGATAAACGAATTTCTTTGTATCAATATTCAAGACAAAAGCCGATGCTGAATCCCGCATCGGCTTTCATTGATATTGTGTTTTCGTTTATTCCATCGGTTTCATTGTGGGGAAAAGCAAAACGTCGCGGATGGAAGGCTGATCTGTGAGGAGCATAACCAAACGGTCGATACCGAATCCGAGACCGCCTGTGGGGGGCATACCGTATTCCAGAGCATTGATGAAATCATAGTCAACTTCCGCTTTGGTTTCGGGTTCTGCTTTTTTCTTTTCCGCAAGCTGTTTTTCAAAACGTTCTCTCTGATCCACGGGATCGTTCAATTCGCTGAAAGCGTTACCGTATTCCGTTGCGCAAATGAAATATTCAAAGCGTTCCGTGAACATGGGATCTTCTTTTTTGCGTTTTGCAAGAGGACTGTTTTCAATCGGGTAATCGTAGATAAATGTCGGTTGAATGAGCTGATCTTCAACGAAAGCTTCAAAGAGCTCAATGAGTACTCTGCCCTTTGTGGCATCGGAGGCAACTTCAACGTGCTTTTCTTTTGCAACGGCGCGCGCTTCTTCATCGCTTGCCCAATCATAATAATCAACACCCGCATATTTTTTAACAGCTTCTGCCATAGTCAAGCGTTCCCACTTGCCGAGGTCGAGTTCAACGCCCTGATACGTAATCTTACTGGAACCGCAAACGGTTTCCGCAAGGTGCTTATAGAGTTCTTCAACGAGATCCATCATACCCTTATAATCGGTATAAGCCTGATAAAGCTCGATGGTCGTAAATTCGGGATTATGCTTGGTATCCATACCTTCGTTACGGAAGATTCTGCCAACTTCGTAAACACGGTTCATACCGCCGACGATCAATCTCTTGAGATAAAGCTCAGTTTCAATGCGCAGATACATGTCCATATCGAGCGCATTCAGGTGGGTTTTGAAATGACGCGCAGATGCGGCAATTTCAATCGGAAGCAGAATGGGGGTATCTACTTCAAGGAAGCCCTTTGCATCGAGGAATGCGCGGGTTTCTTTCAAAATCTTGGAACGCTTTACAAAGGTATCCTTTACGTCAGGATTTACAATAAGGTCGACGTAACGCTGACGGTAACGAAGATCCGTATCCTTCAAACCATGGAATTTTTCCGGGAGAGGGAGCAAGGATTTGGAAAGCAATTTGATTTTTTTCGCATGAAGGGAGATTTCGCCCGTTTTGGTGCGGAACGCATAGCCTTCAATGCCGAGGATATCGCCGATATCCCATTTCTTGAAATCGGCGTAATCTGCTTCGCCTACTTCATCGCGTTTGATGTATACCTGGATTTTGCCTTCTCCGTCACTGATGTGCGCAAAGGAAGCTTTACCCATAATTCTGCGGCTCATCATTCTGCCCGCAATGGCGTGAATCTTTTTTTCTTCCGCTGGGATTTCATCATCGCTATCCTGATAATCGGCAACGATCTGTGCAGAGGTTGCGGTAACGTCATATTTTACTTCTTCAAAAGGATTCTTACCCGTATCCTTGAGGGTTTTGAGCTTATCGCGGCGTACTTGAAAAATTTCATTAACCTTTTCCGCGGTAAGTTCTTCCGTTTCATTATTGAGTTTGGACTTTGCTTCTGCCATTTCTATCTTCTCCGTTTACTTTACTGTTATACTGATTTTCCGTTTATCTTGCGATATTCATAACACGGAATTTTGCAACGCCGTCGGGAATTTCCACACTGACAATATCGCCAACTTTAGTTCCGATGAGCGCTCTGCCAATGGGAGACTGGTCAGAAATCAAATTGTTCAGCGGATCCACTTCTCTGGAGCTGACGAGCGTATATGCGGTTTCTTCATCATATTCCATGTCATAAATGGTAACGGTTACACCGACGTTAACAATATCCGTCTGAATTTCATGGTCGCTGATAACCTTTGCGTGCGCAATGGTTTCTTCCAATTCGGAGATCTGTACCTCGATCTTCGCTTGTTCATTCTTTGCTTCATCGTATTCACTGTTTTCCGAAAGGTCACCGAAAGAACGCGCAATACCGACGTTTTCAGCCGCTTCTTTACGTTTGACGTTTT
Source organism: Oscillospiraceae bacterium (assembly GCA_015064845.1). Lineage (GTDB taxonomy): Bacteria > Bacillota > Clostridia > Oscillospirales > CAG-272 > QALR01. The sequence goes on from SVRL01000024.1 coordinate 4,754, forward strand.
TCAAATATTCAAGTTCCGCTTTTAATTTCAGAAAACTTGATTCTGTTACAACAATCTGTTTTGCCATGATTCTCTATCTCCTTAAAATAAATTGAATTTTTCGTTTTTCTTACAATCGGAAACTTAATTTTCCGGAACAAGTCCCGTCAGAACGGACACCGCTTTACCAAGCTGAGCGTCTTCATCATGCGGAACCAAGAAAAGATTTGTTTTTTCCCACTTTTCATCCAAAGAAACTTCGTGGTCGGGATAAATGCCGACACCGTCGTAATTTTCGGAATAGGGAGGATTATACAGGAAATTGGTAATAAAAACCACACTGCCGTCGGAAAGAATTTTTCCCGACTGTCCGCAGCCTTTACCAAAGGTTTTCGTACCGATGATTTCTGCTTTTTCATAATCACGCAGCGCTGCCGTGAAAAGTTCTGCCGCGGAAGCGGTGTTTTCGTTGGTCAAAACGACCATGGGAAGATTGATTTCACCTGCAAAAGAAGAATAGGTCGTAGGTTTTTCAACCCCTGCCTGATAGATGTGAACCAAGGGTCCTTCGGGAAGCAGATAATCCAGAACCGAAAGAATGGCATTCAGATCGCCGCCGCCGTTGTCGCGCAGATCGAAAATCAAGCCTTCCGCGCCCTTCTTCATCAATTCATTCACAGCCGCCTTAAACTGTACGGCGGTCGTCTGAACACTCAGAAACTCCGTGATTTTCACGTAACCGAGTTTCTTTCCGTCATTCAAAAACATTTCGGAAAAGACGGTCTGCGCATCGTAATGATCGCGTGTCAACGTAACGGTATGGAGCGCGCCGCCGCGCATGATTTCAAAGATAACTTCCGTCCCGATCTCGCCTCTGACCATATTGGTTGCTTCCGTATAGCCGACATCCTTGACTTTTTTGCCGTCAATGGAAATAACGATATCGTTTTCCTGTAAACCCGCTTTGGAGGCGGGAGAATTTTTCATGACCTTCACGACATGGATTTCACCCGATTCGCTCATCGTTACATAAATACCAATGCCAACGGACGAGCCCGAGGCATCAGCCTGCTGTTTTGCCCATTCCTCCGCCGTATAATAATGAGAGAACTGGTCTCCGCAACCGTAAATATACGCCTTCGTCAAAGCTTCATCAAGCAAATCCTTATCTACGCCATAAAGATAGGTTTTATCGTAAAGTTCTGCAAGTTCTGTGAGTTTATCAAACTCGGAAAACCTTCCGTAAGCCTCTTCCACTTTCTTTTCACAATAAACGGAATAGCAGATGAAAGTGGCGGTAAAAACAAGAAGACCTGCCAAAAGTATGGAAATGATCAGAACTCCGAGAGATACGCGCACGGGACCGCGCGCTTGGTTTTGAGCAGGCTCATTTTGAAATTGATTTCTATCCATCAATCATGATCCTTTCAAACGAGATAATTTCAAATTAATATCTGTTGCTTTTGGAAGAAAGATAGCTTCTTACCATCAAAGCAACCTTGAACGTGATTGCATTGTCAAATTCTCTGAGGTCAAGACCCGTCAATTTTTTGATTTTATCCAGACGGTAAACGAGTGTGTTTCTGTGAACGAACATTTTTCTGGAGGTTTCGGAAACGTTCAGATTATTGGCAAAGAAGCATTGTATGGTGGAAAGCGTTTCTCTATCCAGTGCTTCGATGGAGCCTTTTTTGAAAACTTCGTTGAGGAACATTTCGCAAAGCGTTGTAGGAAGCTGATAAATCAATCTGCCAATACCGAGATTATCGTAGCTGATGACAGATTTATCGGTATCGAAAACGCGGCCGACCTCAAGAGCCGCCTGCGCTTCGCGATAAGACTTGGAAATATCCTTGATGTTATCCACAAGACTGCCGATACCGATGGAAGCCTTTGTGAAAAATTCGGTTGCGAGATGGTCGATAATTGCCGTTGCGGAAGCTTCGATTTCGGCAATATCTGTTCCCGGCTTGATTTCACGAACGAGAACTACGTCGCGTTCGCTCGTGCTGATTACGTAATCCGTATTGTTGTTCGGGAACATCTGCAACACAATATCGTAGGGAGAATTTTCGGAATTGGAGTGGAATTTCAAAAGAAATACAACGCGGGAAACGTCGGGCGCGAAATGTAATTCTTTACTCTTTACGTAAATATCGCCGGGGAGAATGTTATCCAAAATAATATTTTTGATAAAAGAAACTTTATCGTATTTGTCATCGTGGAAACTTTTGATATTATTGAGCGAAACCGCGAGAACCATAGACATTTTATCTGCCATACCGTCTTCGCCTTCCACGAAAACAGCATATTCGGGACGAACAACACCCGTCATAGAGCGGTATGTATATCCGGAAAAAACAATGGCTTCCGCCGAATACGCGAGTTCTTCTTTCACAGCCTGTCTGGTTTCGCCAATGCGCATAAGATCGCTGCAAGCAACGACAGTGCCGTTTTCATCGATCACACCAATCGTTCTGCCGATTGCATCCTTCATTTGGTGAATAAGTCCTTGAAACAATCTGTTCGACATAGTAAAATACCCCTTAATCATTAGAATTGTATTTAAATTTTTTATTTCGATTGTTTTGCCTGCCGTTTCTTTCATCATATAAAAACGCCGAAAAAAGAACGCAAGCTTTTTAATTTTACCTCATTTTTCATCAAAAATCAATAGATTTTTTTCGATTTATTGAATATTTTCGGGAAATTTTATAAAAATCAAAGCATACGAACAGTACAAAGGATGCCGACGCCAACATAGAGCGCCGCCACGGCGATGACTGTGTAAACAAACAGAGAGGGCGCAAAGAAAAGAAGAACGGCAGCAACAACGAGAACAGCGCCCAGAATCAGGGAAACGATTCCCATGCATTTGTCACGGATTTCGAAAATAACGTGATTATGTATGCGAACAATGCCCTTTTTATGTTTCAGAGCAGCTGCACAAAGAACAACATATACGGTGGAAAGCGCAATGGAAAGCGCCTGTACGACAGCGGCAAAAACAAATTCCATCCAACGGTAGGAAAGAAATTCCACGGGATGAGCGATGTAATAAAGACCAATGAAAGCAATGAAAACCACAGCAGTCAGGATACGGAAATTGTTTTTATAGATATTATAAATAATGGAATACACGGAAAGCATAGCGAAAGCAATCTGAAATTTTACGCCTGCGTTGGAGAAATATCCGTAAAACGCCAGCATAAAAAGCGTAGGAATCAGAAAATATGCAATGCCGGAAGAAGTGATGACTTTTTTGCTTTCATTGAGCTTCAAATGACAGCGGATATAAATGAAAACGCCGAGGACGAAAAGTAAAAAGGCGCTTACAATCCACGTGCCGACGCCGTGGAATATGTAAAAGAAATTGGCAGGCAAAAAGCGGAAAGCGGAAAAGCCGATGAGAGCAACGGCAAACAGCAGGTACAGTCTGTAAAGCTGAATATCCTGCTCAGCATGCATAGCGGTGTTTTGTTTTGTTTTGTTGTTTTGTTTCATATATTCTCCCTATTCTCGGCGGTAAAATTTTTTCGCAGACGGAACAACTCCTTGGTTCGACCGCCGACGGACGGTCTGCGTTTCGGTTCAGTTTTAAAGTTCAAAAGCAAAAGTCAAAGAAGAAAGGACGAAGCCCGATGCCGTTTCACAGCGCAAAATACGCGGCCCCAACTTCACAGCAGGGATTCCTTTTTTCGAAGCAAGGACAATTTCATCCTCGGAATATCCACCCTCCGGTCCAATGAAAAAGGAAAGCGTTTTTGCTTCTTTTTCGGAAAGCTCTTTCAAATATCGCTTTAGGGAAAAAGATTTTTCGTTTTCATAGCAAATAAACGCATTTTCTTCACAGGTCCTGACCGCTTCGGCATACGTTACAAACGGAAGGATTTTGGGAAGTCTTCCTCTTCCGCATTGCTTTGCCGCTTCCAGCGCGATTTTGGAAAGTCTTGCCGTTTTTTTCTCTTCGCTTTTTGGATCCGGCTTCACGATACAGCGAGAAGAATAAACGGGGACGATCTCCGAAACGCCAAGTTCCACGGCTTTCTGCACGATATACTCAAATTTATCTCCCTTTGGTACGGATTGGTATAATCGGACAGCAAGAGGCGGTTCTGTTTCGGTGGGATGGGAAGAAAGTACGGCAAGGCGAACACTTTGACCGTCCATGAAAACGATTTCGCATTCATGATCTGTCCCCGCGCCGTCACAAACGGTTAGCCGTTCTCCCGTGCGCATGCGCAGAGAAAAAGAAATGTGCTTGGCATCTTCTCCTGTAATTTCAATAACGCCGTTTTCGGCACTTTCGGAGAATTGAAAAAATCTCGGCATAATGATCTCCTGAACGATACTGTTTTTTGTTTCATAAAAAATTGCGCAAAATGAGCCTCGCCGTTTTGCATTGTCGGAACACAAGAAAAACTGCGAAGGGCAAGCACGCAGATTGCAAGCAATCTGTTCTTCAAACGGATGTTGCCCACTTTTTCGCATAAAAAACGGGATACATAAAAAAGATTCATATACCCCGAATTGATTATTTATTATTATATACCAAAAAGATGATTTTGTAAAGCATTTTTTATGAAATTTTTTAATCTTTTTGATTAAATTTCACATATTTTTTCCATTTTTTAGGTTTTTTTAACTAAAATGGCGCACCAACCCTTTTCATGCTTGGCTGAAATCTTCTCAAAACCGTATTTTTGCAGAGCGGCATCCACCTCCGCTTCTCTTTCGTCGATGATGCCCGAAGCGATGAGCAGTCCGTTCGGACGGATCAGCGCGCCGACGTCGGGCGCAAGGCGAATGATAATATCCGCAACGATATTTGCCGTTACAATATCGAAAGGACGGTTATCCATCAATTTTACGTCACTGAGCAGATCGGAAACGTAGCAATCGATATTCGGACAATCATTTCTCTCAGCGTTTTCCCTTTCCGTGCGAACGGCAATGGGATCAATATCGCAGGCTGCGCATTTTTCTGCGCCCAGCTTGGAGCCGCAGATAGCAAGGATTCCGCTTCCGCTTCCCACGTCCAGCAGATAATCCCCTTTTTGCAGATTTTCTTCCAGAAATTCCGCGCAAAGACGGGTGGTTTCATGCGTGCCCGTTCCAAACGCCATACCCGGGTCCATGTCGATGATGATCTCACCTTCTGCGGGGGCATACGTTTCCCACGAGGGAACGATGACCATTTTTTTGCCGATATGCGTGGGTTTATAATATTTTTTCCAAGCGGTGGACCATTCTTCTTCATCCGTTCCCAAAATTTCAATCTTTGCTTCAATACCGTTTTCGGTCAATTGGGACTGAATAAAAGAAATATATTCATTGATGTTTTTATCCTCCGAAACGTAAATGCTGCAAGAAGCAACTGTTTTATCGCTATTCAGAATGGATTCGTCGATCAAGTCGCCGTATACGGTTTTCAAACCCGTTTCGATATCGCTGTAATCCTCAATCATGATGGACGAGTCGATATAAGACATGATCGCGCAGAGTGTGTCGAGATGGGGTACTTTGCAGGTAACTTTCAATTGAGACCAAGTCATGATATTTTTTCCTTTATATATTTTTTGTTATTCAAAAACAGTTCCGCAAATCATAGGTTTTGTATTTGCGTTTAATCAAAAACCTTTGCCACTTCTTTGAGGTGTGTACGGATTCTGAGCTTTTGCGGACAAACTCTTTCGCATTTTCCGCAGCCGATACAATCGGAAGCTTTTCCCTTTCCATCCGTGAAAGCTTTGTACGCTTCTTTCGGATTACCCGTATGGGTATGCACGTCGTTCAGACAAGTGAAAAGATCGGGAATGGCAATCTTTTTGGGACAACCGTCTTCGCAGTAACGGCAAGCGGTGCAAGCGATCATATCCTGTCTGCGCAGAATATCCGAAACCTTGGCAACCGCTTCGTATTCTTCTTTCGTAAGAGGCTTGAAATCTTTCATATAAGAAAGGTTGTCGTTCATCTGGGCCATATCGCTCATACCGGAAAGAACCATACTAACGCCTTCAAAGCTTGCCGCGTAACGAATGGCATAACTTGCGTTGCTGAGATCTTGATTCAGACCGTTCAGAACGGCTTGTGCTTCTTCGGGGAGTTTTACAAGTCTGCCGCCCTTAACGGGTTCCATGATGATGACGGGTTTTCCGTGCTTTCTGCACACTTCATAGCACAGACGGCTCTGTACGCCCGCATCTTCCATATCCAGGTAGTTGAGCTGAATCTGAACGAATTCCATGAAGGGTTTTTCCGTCAGAATTTGATCGAGAACCGCTGCTGTATCATGGAAAGACATACCGAGATGGCGGATTTTTCCTTCTTTTTTCAATTCATATGCAACTTCATACGCATTGCAGGCTTTATATTTTTCAAAATAACGGGAATTTTGCGCGTGCATAAGATAAAAATCGAAATAATCCACACCGCAAATTTCAAGCTGGCTTTCAAAGAACGGGCGGATATCCGCTTCCGTTTCAAAAAAGTTATGGGAAAGCTTATCAGCAAGCAAATATTCTTCTCTTGCATGGCGGCTTGTCAGACATTCACGGAGCGCAATCTCGCTTTTTCCGCTCAGATAACCGTGAGCGGTATCAAAATAATTGAAGCCCGCTTCGATAAAGGTATCCACCATTTTTGTGAATTCTTCGTAATTGACGTCTCCGTTTTCCAAAAGAGGCAAACGCATACAGCCGAAGCCAAGCTGTTTTTTGATTTCGGGGAAGCTCATCTTCATATTCTCCTTCATCGTAAAGATTGATTTTTAGATTTGAATTTCGTCCAATTCATTCATCCATGCAGTTGCCATGGCATCGCTTGGCATTTTCCAGTCGCCTCTGGGAGAAAGCGCCACGGAACCAACCTTGGGACCGTCGGGAACGCAGGAACGTTTGAACTGCTGTGTGAAGAAACGGCTATAGAATTTCGTCATCCATTTCAGAATGGTTTCTCCGTCAAATTCATCGGCAAAAGCGCAGGTTGCCACACGGAAGAGCTTGCTCGGTGTGTAACCCTTGCGAATGGTATAATAGAGGAAGAAGTCGTGGAGATCGTAAGGGCCGACGATATCTTCCGTTTTTTGTGTGATTTCTCCGTCCTTGGCAGGAAGAAGTTCAGGGCTGACAGGAGTATCGAGAATATCAAGCAGACAAGCTTTTGCTTCGCCTTCCATTCCGTTTGCGAAATGCGCAACGAGATAGCGGACGAGTGTTTTCGGAACGTCTGCGTTCACGCCGTACATGGACATATGGTCGCCGTTATAAGTGGACCAACCGAGCGCAACCTCGGAAAGGTCACCCGTACCGACAACAAGACCGCCTGTTTGGTTTGCAATATCCATAATAACCTGCGTGCGTTCGCGTGCCTGCGCGTTTTCAAACGTTACGTCATGATTGTTTTCATCATGACCGATATCTTCAAAGTGAACGGAAACCGCTCTCTTGATATCAACGGTTCTGACGGTCGTTCCGAGTGCTTCCGCCAACAAAACGGCGTTGCTCTTGGTTCTCTGTGTGGTACCGAAGCAAGGCATGGTAACGGAAATGATATCCTTGCGATCTCTGCCGAGCAAGTCCATCGCTCTTGCGGCAATCAAAAGAGCCAAAGTGGAGTCCAGACCGCCCGAAATACCGATGACGGCTGTTTTTGCCCGGGAATGTGCGATTCTCTTTTTGAGTGCATAAGCCTGAATGTTGATGATGCTTTCGGCACGTTCTTCAAATTCATTTTTATCCGTGGGAATGAAAGGGCGCTTGGGATATTTGGGAGTTTCGGTTTCTTTCAAGGGCATATCGAAGTAAGCGTGGAAGTAATCTTCTGTATCCTGCGCAGGATACGTGTTTTTCTTCATGCGCTCGTCAGCAAGCGTCTGTACGTCGATGATCGCGGTCTGCATCCCCGTTTCAAAAGGTTTCTTCTCGGAAAGAAGCTTTCCGTTATAAGCAATCATGCTGTGGCCGGAGAAAACGCCGTCCGTGGTGGATTCCTCACATCCTGCGTTCGCATAGAGATAAGCGCAAACAAGTTTTGCGGAAGCGGAAGTAACAGCCAATCTTCTTTTTGCGGCTCTGCCGACGATTTCAGCGCTTGCAGCGAGGTTGACGATGATGTTCGCACCCGCTTTCGCGTGGGAAACGGAGGGTGATTCGGGGACCATGAGGTCTTCTCCGATTTCGCAGGCAACCGTGAATTCGGGAGCGTTAGGTGCGGCAAAGACAATATTCGTCGTAAACGGAACGGAACTTTCTTCGTCAACGTCAAAAAACATACTGTATTTGTCGCCTTCGAATACGGAAAACTGTCTTGCTTCGTAGGATTCGCCGTAGTTCGCAAGATTTTTCTTTGGAACAATACCGCGAATGCTACCATCGTAAATGGCGATTGCCGTGTCGTATACCTTGTTATTGTGGCGGATGGGCGCACCGATGAAAATCAGCATTTCAATACCTTCCGTTGCTTTTACGATGGCATCCACCGCTTTCTTTGCCGCATCGAGAAGCGGGCGATGTAAAAAGAGGTCTGCGCAGGTATAGCCCGTTACGCAAAGCTCGGGGAAAACAAGCAGAGAAACGTTTTCGTCATTTGCCGCATGAATGGCCTCAATGATTTTCTCTGCGTTATAGACGGTATCCGCAACGCGAAGTTCGGGGGAGACCGTCGCTGTTTTGATAAAACCGTGTTTCATATCTATTTTTTCCTTTCAGAAAATAAAATTTTGAATTTTTCAGTGCATATATTTCTATTTTACCTTCATTTTGAAAAAAATGCAAGAAATATTTGATTTTTTATCAATAAATTTACAAATTCTTCTTGAAAATTTTTCGATTATGCGATATACTGACATAGATAATAATTTTTATACTTGAAAGGAGAACTTTTCCATGTTCCTCGATTCCGCACAGCAGGCAGCAGGCAACGATTTTTCCGGTCTGTTTTCGCTCCTGATTATCCCTTTTCTTTTCATTATCATGTATTTCTTCATCATCCGCCCGCAGAAAAAGCAGGAAAAAGAAGCGGCTGCTATGAGAGACAGCCTTTCCGTCGGCGATGAAGTTACCACCATCGGCGGCATTATCGGCAGAGTCATCAATGTAAAAGACGACACTTTCGTTTTGGAAACCACAAGAGACAGAACCAGAATCCGTTTTGAACGCACCGCCATCAAGCGCATCGACCGCAAATTTGATGCACCCGTTGTTACCGAAGCTCCCGCAGAAGAAGCTCCCGAAAACAAAGAAGAAAACAAATAATCATAAATTATCTCCGCGCAGCATAAGATTCAGTAAAAATCTTTTGTCTTTGCGGAGGTAATTTTTTATGAAAAAACACCGTTATTCCCGTTCTCAACCAAAAAAAGAAAAAAGCTTTCTTTTTTCCGTTTGTTTCGGCGCATTCTTCTCTTTATTTCTCGGCATACTCCTGCTCGCGCTCTTCTCCCTTCCCTCTCTGAAATTGGAAGATCCTTTGCGTTTCGCACCCATTTTTGCTTTGATCTCCCTTTTCGTTTCCTCGGCTATCGGCGCGCATCTTTCTGCCCGTTTTCACGGCAAAAGCGGACTTGCCTGCGGCGTTCTTTCTTCTCTTTTACTGATCATCCTTCTCGTCGGTCTCGGGTTTCTTTTTTCTTTACAGATCAAACCTACGCTTTTTACGATCTGTGCGCCTTCCATGCTCATTATTTCCGCCATCGCAGGGATCTGCGGAGTGAAAAAATAATATAAATGCAAACGGAAAGTCTTTACAACAACCTTGCTTTTCCGCGCATAAACGTTCCCCGACAGATTTTGAATGTCTGCCGGGGAAATTTTTATTGAAAATATTTTCTTTTATTCCGCTTTCAGAACGATGGCGGTTTGTGTGGGGATCGCAATTTCGATGCAATTTCCGCCGTTTTCCTTTTTCGGAACATAAGTAGCGGAAGCGGTACGACCGAGACCGCCGTATTTTTCGTCATCGGTGGAGAACACGGTTCTGTAAGATTTTTTTCCGCCGACGGGAAGTGTCAGCATTTCATGAGAGAAGAACGGATGAAAATTGAATACGAAAAGATAACCCTTTCTGGAAAATGCCAAAATTTTCTGTTCATCGTCGAGACGTGAAAGCTCCGGAAGGAACTGCTCGAAGATATCATCTTCTTTCAGAATACCGAGCATATCTTCATCAAATTCTCCGAGGCGTTTATATTTCAGAAAAGGATTGTCGCGTAAACTCCACTGGCGACGGCAATACTGATAACTGTATTTATTTTCCTTACGAGGAAAATCGATCCATTCGGGATGCCCGAATTCATTGCCCATGAAATTCAGATAACCTTCTCCGCCCGCCGCAGCGGTAAGGAGACGAGTCATTTTATGCAAAGCGATGGCGCGGTCGATCACTCTGTTATGAATCTCCGCAGACATATCCGTATACATTTTTGGACCCGCAAGACGGAACATCATGGTCTGATCACCGACCAACGCTTGATCGTGGCTTTCCACATAGGAAACGGTTTTTTCGCCCTTACGGCGCAAAGTCATTTCCGTCCAGATTTTTTCCATATCCCAACGCAAGCAGCTTCTTTCGCCCGCGAGCTTGATCCAAAGATCGGGACAACCCATGCCCAAGCGATAATCAAAGCCGATACCGCCGTCTTCGATTGGCAGACACATCCCGGGCATACCGGACATATCTTCCGCAACGGTAATGGCATTGGGTTTGATTTCTCTGATCAATTCGTTGGCAATCTGGAGATACGCGACGGCTTCATCATGGGTATTTTCAGAAAAATATTTATCGGGAGAATTGAAATTCACGCCGAGACCGTGGTCATGATAAATCATGGATGTAATTCCGTCAAAACGGAAGCCGTCGAAATGAAATTCTTCAAGCCAATATTTCAGATTGGAAAGCAAGAAACGAAGCACGCCTTCCCTGCCGTAGTCAAAGCATTTGGTATCCCAAGCGGGATGTTCGCCTTTCATACCGTCATGGAAAAACTGCCATACGGTTCCGTCGAACATATTGATTCCTTCCGCATGGTTTTTCACGGCGTGGGAATGAACAAGGTCCAAAAGTACGCGGATTCCCATTTCATGCGCGGTATTGATAAGATTTTTCAGTTCGTTCGGCGTACCGAAACGGGAAGAAGAAGCAAAGAAATTGGAGACCTGATAACCAAAGCTTCCGTAATACGGATGTTCCATAACAGCCATCAGCTGCAAGGTATTGTAACCTGCTTTTTTGATACGGGGCAGGATATTTTCCGTAAATTCAGCGTAAGAGCCTACTTTTCCTTCTTCCTGCGCCATACCCGTATGCGCTTCATAAATCAAAAGCGGTTCTTCGCATTTGAATTTTTCATCGGTCCATTCGAAATCCCCCTCTTCACAGATTTCCGCACACCAAACCAAATTATTAGGGTCCTGTGTTGCATAGCGTGTGAAGATCGGCAATCTTTCCTTGCGGTCGTACGAGGTTTCCACAACGGCTTTTACCTTACAGCCGTGCCACAAAGCATTTTCGCCTTTCAAAAAGATTTCCCACGAACCGTCGGCCAAACGTGTCAGAGGATGACTTGTTTTATGCCATCTGTTAAAATCACCCATCAGGTAGATTTGTTCTGCGGCGGGCGCCCATTCACGATAATACCAACCGCCGTCCCCGCGATGGAAGCCGTAATATTTGTGAAGGTTCGCAATATCGGACAAGCGTTCTCCATCGGCAACCAGTTTTCTGCGCGTTTCGCGGTAGAACGTTACTCTGCGTTCAATATAATCTGCGTAAGGATATAAATAAGGATTCAGTTCCAAAACTCGGTACATTTTTTACCTGCTCCTTTCAACTTCAAAAACAGTGATATAAACTATATTTATTTCATTATACACGACTTTTTTAAAAAAGTAAATATTTTTTTATCGGAAATTCGGGAATATAAAAATTTTTTCCGTAAAAACAAACCGTATGAACAAATTCATATAATCCCCAAGAAGCCTCTATAGTACAAAAAAGCGGCGAATCGCCGCTGATGGTTGCTCGCCTATCCAAGTTTTATTTATAGCTAAACAATGCAAACGGCGAGGCTGTTTTTGAGCAATTTCCTATAGTACAAAAAAAGCCTTGACAACCGTCAAGACTTCGTATAAAAACGCAAGCGCCCTCAAAGAATGATATTGGAAGTGTAAAGTGAGGCGGCACACTTGCGGAAGGAAAAGTGGTGAAGATGAGTGGACTCGAACCACCGACCCCCTGCATGTCAAGCAGATACTCTAACCAGCTGAGCTACACCTTCATATGCGGTCGTTTTCTCCCGACCGCTTAAACAGTATATCACAAAAAAATTTTTTGTCAATACTTTTTTGAAAAAAATTCATATTTTTTTAATGACATTCCATAATCCAAGAAAATGCCTCCGAAGGAGATTTTACCGTCGCAATTGCTCCCGCCGTCATCAATTCTTCGTGCGAGCCGTATCCGTAAAGAACCCCCAGCGTCTCCATTCCCACTTCATTTGCACCTTCAGCATCGTGCTTTCTATCGCCGATCATCAGCCCTCGGCTCAGATCGGAAAGACCGATTCCGCGAACCGCATTTCTTAAAACATCGGCTTTTGTCATGCGGACATGATCAAGTGCCGCCCCCGAAATATAAGAAAAATATTCCGTCAGATGAAAATGATCGAGAATTTTTTTGGCATACACTTCCGGCTTGGAGGTTGCCACAGCCAAAATTTTCCCTTCTCTGCGCAGAGCATCCAGCATATCATAAACACCGTCGTAAACGCTGTTTTCGAACATTCCTTTTTCCGCAAAATATTCACGGTAAAGACGGATGGCTTCCCTGCTCTTTTCCTCATCCAAACCGCAAAGGCTCCCGAAAGATTCCAGAAGCGGGGGACCGATGAATTTCAGCATGACCGTCTCATCGGGGTCCATGCCAAAATGAGAAAGCGCGTATCTTGCGGAACGAATGATACCGGGTGCGGATTCCGTCAGTGTTCCGTCAAGATCAAAAAACAGAAAATCCTTTTTCATATCGAAAATCCTTTCGGATCAAAGCAATGTTTTTCTCAGTTCTTCCGCAGATTTCGGACTGAGATATGCGGGCGGAATATCCAGAACGGTTTTGCAGCCGCAAGCACCTTCCTTTTTCAATCTGTAAGCAGCGCGTGCATATGCAACGAGAACGGAAGACGTAAATTCGGGATTGGAATCCAATTTCAGGCTATATTCAATAATATGATTGTTTTCAAGGTTCACACCCGTTTTTCCGCTTCGGATAACAAAACCGCCATGAGGGATTCCTTTGTGATTTTTCTGCAATTCTTCTTCCGTGATAAAATGCACGGTCGTATCGTAATCCGCAAAATAGTTTGGCATGGTTTTGATTGCATTTTCGATCTGTTCTTTATCCGCGCCTTCTTTGGCAACGACAAAACATTCGCGGGTATGTTTTTCTCTCACGGTCAATTCGGGATTTTCTCCCCTGCGAACAGCTTCCAGCGCACTTTCCACGGGAACGGTATATTGTTTTCCGTTTGCAACGCCTTCCACACGGCGGATGGCATCGGAATGTCCCTGGCTCACGCCCTTACCCCAAAACGTATAATCCTTGCCGTCGGGCAAAACGGCATTTCCGTACAGGCGGTTGAGCGAAAAAAGTCCGGGATCCCAGCCGACAGAAATCAAAGCAACATTTCCCGCTTCCTTTGCCGCGCGGTCCGTATTTTCAAAATGAACGGGGATATTCGCATGATTATCAAAGCTGTCAACCACATTAAAAAATTTTGCCAAAGCGGGAGTTTGCACGGGAAGATCCGTTGCACTTCCTCCGCAAAGAATCATAACGTCAATTTCATCTTTCATTGCTTCTGCCGCATCCGCATGATAAACGGGTACGTTTTCCGTTAAAATTTTCACATTTTCGGGATTACGGCGCGTAAAAACGGCCTTCAGTTCCATATCCGGATTCTGACGCAGCGCGCATTCCACGCCTCTGCCGAGGTTGCCATATCCGAAAATTCCTACTCGAATACTCATTTTTCTTCTCTCCTTTTCGGTAAAAAACTATGTGATTTATTGTATCATTTTTATGGATTTTTGTCAAGATTTTTGAGAACGGAAACAGGGTTTTTGAATGAGTAAACAATTTGTTAACAAATCCAATTTAAAGGATCGCCCTCCGGGAGAGCTGGCGCGGAACGCGACTGAGAGGGTTTAATTTTTTCTCAAACAAGCCCTCTCCGTCTTGCCTTATGGCAATCCACCTCTCCCGAAGTGAGAGGCTTTTCGCTAAATTTTAACACTTGTTCATACTTTATTAACTCATTCAAAAACCCTGGAACGGAAAAGAGAGCCGTTTTGCGGGCTCTCTTAAAAATTCAGTATTTATTTTCCAAAATTATTTCATGGGGAAAGAAACGATTTTGGTTGCGAAGAAGAGTTTACCGATGACATATTTGTTACAAGCGGATTCAAAGCTGATAACAACCTTATCATCGAGAATGGAAAGACCTTCGCTGAAAGCGGGCATAACAACATCTTTCTCTCTCGTAGAGGAGTCAATGTAATAGAGAGGAACTTCTTTTCCCGAAACGGAAATGGTTTTACCGCTATCCTTTTTCCCACTGTGGATTTCCAGATGGGAAGGATTCAAACCCCATGAGGTGGAAACGGCAATCTTGCCGTCTTCGGTTACGGCAAAGCCCTGCACCTGCGCGGGAATGGAAATGGAAAATTCGGGATGTTCGCCGATGATGGAGCCTTCTTCATTCACGGGATATGCGGAAAGAATGGCTTTATTTTCATCGCCTGCGGGAGTTGTGTAATAATGCGATTCCAAGGTTTCGTAATTAACGGGGCGGTAAAATTCACCGACGTAAATATATTTATCATCGGAGAAACAGAAGGAGGAAGAAGTATCCACTTCAAAGGTATCTATGGGTTTGATTTCCGCGCCGTCTTCCGCCATCAAAAGCGCATCGAAGTTATAGATCCGAAGCAGACCGGTCCTGCCGTTTCCTTCGTTGGCATTATCACAGACATAAAGATAATTACCGACACGGGTAACACCGCCGGCATGACCCTTTTCTCGATCGCCGGATTCGTTTACGGGAATGAGTTTTTTCGTTTCTTTGCCTTTGACGAGATAAATTTCGATATAACTGCCGTTATAACCTGAATGGATATATGTATCGGTTTCGGCATCATAGTCCAAGCCCTGCGGAACAAAGCCGTCGTTCAAACCGGGAATCTTGGAAACGTTTTCCCTTTGCTTATAATAGTCGGAATACATAAAGTATTTCGCAACGTGCAAAGAGAGCCATGCCAAAATGAAAAGCGCAATAACAGAACCGAGCGCAATCAGAAAAATTTTCGAAATCAGTTTTACAACTTTCATAAAATCAGCCTTTCTTACAGTATTTTTATTCCATGGAAAATTGAACAACATCGACCTCGCCGTTTGGTGTCGTTTAGACATATGCAAAATTCGATAGGACAACAATTTCCGGCGAGCGTTGCCCGCTTTTTATTTTAATATGATTATAGCATAACATTTCATATTTGTCAAGAAATCCGAAAATACGACAACACATTTTTTGAATTCTCAGACAACTCGAAATCCGTTCCAAAATCCTTCAACATTTATTTTCATTAAAGTAAATGCTGTCGGCACGAACTTTGACACTGTGTTGATTCCGCCTCTCAGGAAGATTTCTTGTTTTTTTCTTTTCTTTTCCACCAAGGCTTTTTTTCTTTTTTGAGTTCCTCTTCGGAAGAAACCGATTTGATTCTGTTTTTCTTTGCAAAGTCTGCCGCATAACTACCTTTAGGCGTACAGATGATCAGTTCGGAACATTCGTCAAAAGCAGTCTCACTGATATAACCGACCGTTTTGGGAATAACGATATACCTAAGACCGCTCGCCTCAAACGCGCCGTCCTCAATGCGAATAACACTTTCAGGAATGACGATCGATTCCAAATTCACACATTTACGAAACGCATTTTTTTCGATACGCAAAATACTGCCCGGTAAAGCAATCCGTTTTAAGGAAACACAATATTCAAACATACCTTCACTGATACGGGAAATTCCGCTCGGAATTTCAAGTTCGGAAAGCGAGGAGCATTGAGAAAACGCTTCGTTTCCGATTTTTATCACACTATCCGGAATCGTAACCTTGGTCAAAGCGCGGCAATCCTTGAACGCAGCTTCCCCGATACATGTCAATCCATAGTAGAAATTCATTTCCGTTAAATGCATACAGGAATAAAACGCACGGTCTCCGATCGTTTTCAAAGAAGCAGGAACATTGATCTCCCAAAGGTCGCAACATTGGGAGAATGCACACTCCCCTATTTCCTTCAAATTTTCGGGAAGTGTAACAATTTTTAAAATCATGCAGTTGCAAAAAGCATTCCGTGGAATTTTTGTAATTCCGTTTCCGACAATGGCAAGTTCCAAATGCATACATTCTTCAAAAGCGAATTCTCCAAGTTCCGAAACGGAATCGGGAATCTGAATTTTTTGCAATGCGTCGCACATACAAAAAGCGTGGCTTCCGATAGATTTCAAAACGGGAGGCAGAACAACTCCCACCAGATTTCGGCAATAAGCAAATGCCTCTTCGCCAATAGAAGTGAGCACATTCGAAAACTTCACCGTAAGCAAAGAATAACACCCGAAAAACGCACTATCGCCGATGCTTTTCACGGAAGGCGGCAATTCAAAAACATTCAGACAAATACAATTACGGAAGAGATTTTCGGCAATTCTGGAAACATTGTATCCAAATCTGATTTCTCGCAAATTGACACAATCTTCAAACGCACCGTCCCCTACGTTGGTAACACTTTCCGGCAAATGTAAGGAGATCAATCTGCTGCATCCCTTAAACACACCTTTTCCCAAACTTTGTGTCCGATTGGGAATATGAATCAATGTCAATTTTTCACAGGCGGAAAAAGCATACTCACCGATATTGGCAACGCTTTCAGGTAATGTGATATCCGTCATAGAACGGCAACCCGAAAATGCTTTGTTTCCGATTCCCGTTACCTTATTACCCATGGAAACGCTGTGCAGATCTGCGCAACCGCAAAACATCTCATCTCCGATTTTCAAAATACTTTCGGGAACGGAAATATGCTTAAGAGCCGAACAGGCATAAAAAGCCCAATCTCCGAGTTTTTGCAGATTTTGCGGCAAGCGAACGCTTTCAAGCGAGGAGCAATGGTTAAAAGCGCCGTCGCCTATTTCCGTTAATCCTTCCGGAAAAGAAATGATCTGCAAGTCTTTATACCAAGAAAAGCTTCGTTCTCTGATTTTTGTAACGGTTTCGGGAATAATGATTTCCAGAACATCATCCGTTCCCGTATATATATCTTTGGAAATCTCCGTAATTCCGATTGAAATCAATAATTCGTGTCCATCGCGGAAAATGAGTTTTCCGCCGTTTTCGGTTTTATTTTCATTGATATTTGACATCTTTTCTCCTCATTTCCCGCAAATTTATTATTTGTATTATATCATATTTTCTTTTGTGATTCAAGATGTATTTCCGATATTTTGTCGGATTACCGCGAAAAATGAAAAAGGAAGCAAAGCGGAGTAGAATTCAACTTGAAGTCCCCATTTACAGGTGCAATCAATACCACTCAGCGAATCAAAAATTCCCTGACATCGCCCTCACAGCTAACGTTTGTGACGTACTGCATTTTCCCGTTTATTTCTTCTTCATGATTCAAATGGGTATGTCCCGCGATGATGGCTTTGATCAAAGGTTCGTTTTCGATATAAGCAACCGCGCGGCGCGTAGCTTCGTCGGGTGTTTGCTGCAATCTTCTGTCTTCGGGATAGGTCAGAAGCAATTCTTCGGGCGCGCCCGTCAGATATGCGCACGGATTTTTGCGCATGACAAGTTCGGCAAGCGCTTTGGTATAAAGCGGAACGTGCATGGCAAGAATGATGGGATATCCTTTTGCGGCTTCCGCTTTGAGCATTTCCGTTTGTCCGTCACTGATCAAATAATAGGAATCGTCCAACGTCACGAAATTCACGCCGCCGATGATACGGGAATCGAAATAAAGATTGCTTTGGACATGAGGCGCAATCTGCTTGATTTTTTCCCATTTATAGGCATAATCTTCTTTCGCGCGTCCAACCCAATGGCAGAAATCGTGATTTCCTGCGGCGTACATATAATCCAGATCACGGAAATGCTCATCCATAAAATCAAAATTGCTTTGAGAAAGAAAGTCTATCATATCGCCTGTATGCAAAACGGGCATACCGTTTTCTTTTGCATAAGCAATTGCTTGCAAAAAATAATCCTCCGCGCAATTTTCATAATGCGTATTGAAAATCGTTTCTCTTCTTCTTCCGCCCGAAGGATCGCCTCTCGTGATATGCGTATCCGTGATGTGCAAAAATCGGATCGGTTTTTCCAAGCCTACTGAAAGTTCGGAATGAATGATATTTAAATTTCGATTCATTTGCATTCTCCTTTACAAATTTATTCATTGTTTTCAGTATAGCAAACAATTTTCACTTTTGCAAGAAAAATTTTTTCAAGCTTATCGTTTCATTTCGTTTTTTCAGACTTCACGGCGAAACACAAATATCTCCAAACGGTATGCCTTGCATTTCATAAAAATATTTTTCGTAAAATATTGACAAAATTTTCAGGTTATGATATGATAAAAATACCAAACATATTTATCTATGTTTGGAATTATTTTGCATTTCGGAGGTTTTTCTATGTATTGTAAAAATTGCGGCGGACAGCTGAACGAAACACAGGAAATCTGTCTTGCTTGCGGCGTTGCTGTCGGCAAAGGTAACGCTTACTGCCAGAATTGCGGCAATCCCGTTTCTGCTGATGCTGAATTCTGCATGAATTGCGGTACGAGAGTTCATAAAGCCGCAGATTCCGCAAACAAAACCGCAGACGGCACCGCTTCCAATGTCAATCATGAAGCGCTCAAAGGCATTGAGAAAAGAGATCTTGTAAAAGCTATCATTTTCTCCATTCTTACCTGTGGCATCTATCAGATTTATTGGTTTATCGTTCTGACCGATGAGATCAACCGTGTTTCCGGTCACGAAAACGATATCGGCGGTCTTGTTTCTTTCCTTTTGAATTTGGTTACCTGCAGTATTTACGGCTATATCTGGGCATACTTCATGGGCGGCAAAGTTGACGAAATCACAGGCGCAAAGAATACTTATACCTCTATCATTTATTTGGTTCTCGCACTCTTCGGTTTCAACATCATCAACCTTGCATTGATGCAGGATACTGTCAACAAGGCTGTGGATAATCAGTAATTTTTATGCGAAAACGTTTTTTTCGGATACTGAAAAGATATCTGATCGTTTTGGGCGCAGGGATTCTCTATTTCGTGTTTACTACAGTCACGAAAATCGGGATTCCCTGCCCATTTCGTTTGGTTACGGGTTTTCTGTGTCCCGGATGCGGCATTTCGCGCATGATGATCGCGCTTGCGAATTTTGATTTCGTTTCCGCTTTCCACCATAATCCCTTCATTCTGCTGACCTCGCCCATCATCCTCTTTATCGTCGTTTATTCCGATTACCGGTACATCAAAACCGGAGACGGTTCTTTCGGGAAATGGAAATTTCTTTTGATTGCCGAATTGGCAGGACTCCTTATTTTCGGCGTTGCGCGCAATATGATTTGAATTTCTCCGTATGTGAAAATACGGAGAATTTTTAAACTAACGTAAGTTCGTATAGAAAGATAAATGATGGTTTACGGGAGTAATTTCGGGGTTTGTTCGTAGGGACAGGCGTCCTCGACTGTCCGAGCAAAATAACAAAGTTGATTTGAATTTCTGTAGAAGTTGTCTTCTCGTTGACAGGATTTTATACAAATTTTTCATTTGATAACGGACAGTCGGGGACGCCTGTCCCTACAATCGCATAAAATCCATATTCGTTTTACACCCGTAAATTCCCATTTATTTTATCATCGAACTCATATTAAACTATAGGAATTTACTTAAAACCGACCTCTATCGAGTTAAGCGTCAGTGTCGAACAAACTTTAATACGGCGGCAACCATCAGCGGCGAATCGCCGCTTTTTTATACTATAGGAAATTGCTCAAAAACAGCCTCGCCGTTTGCATTGTTTGGATACAAGAAAAACTTGAATAGGCGAGCAACTTCGAGTGGGCGTTGCCCACTTTTTTAAAAAATCGCAAAAATTCAAAAGAAACACGCCAAACATTTGACTTTTCCGCTAAAGTCATGTATAATGATAATATCATTGTATTTCAAGAAAGGATTTTTGGTTATGAAAATCAGTATTTCTCTTCATCGTGAAAATTTTGAAAAGCTCGGCGGCATCGATGCAGGTTTTGCGGCATTGAAAGAAGCGGGCATTGAAGCCATCGAATATGCTTTTATCACACCGGACATCGGCTGGGAAGATATGAAGGTCGGCAAACGCAGCAAATATTTTGAAGATGAAATTTTTTGGGACCACGCAAAAGAACTCAAAGCGGCAGCGTTAAAATATGACATTGAAATTGACCAATGTCATGCCCCCATGCCTTCTTTCATCAGTGGAGCGACGGATGAAGCAAACGAAATTTTCCGTGAATACACAGCAAAAACCATTGAATTCTGTGGTTTCTGCAATGTGAAAACGCTCGTCATTCATCCTCTTTTTGACGGAAGCTACCGTTTCCCGAAGATGACAAAAGAAGATGAAATTATGGCCAACTTTGATTTTTATACTTCTTTCATCCCGCTTCTGAAACGAAACGGTGTGGTTTGCTGTCTGGAAAATATGTTTACACAGGATTGGAAATCAAAAAAAATCTATACGGCTTGCTGTTCCGATATGAACGAAGCCATTTATTATATCGATGCTTTCAACCGCATCGCGGAAGAAGATCTTTTCGGTTTCTGCCTTGACATCGGCCATTTATTGCTTCTCGGTCTGGACGGAAAAACCTGCATGGAAAAACTCGGCGACCGCGTCAAAGCACTGCACATCCACGATAATGACGGCGTCGATGACCAGCATCTTTCCCCCTATCTCGGCGTAAACGACTGGGAACGCTTCCTCAAAGGTGTGATTGCGATTGGTTACGAAGGCAATCTCAATTTTGAAAACTGCGGTTCTCTCAAACAGGTTCCTCCTGCGCTTTTGCCCTCCGTTCTCCGTTATACCGCAGACGTCGGCAACTATTTCAGAGCGAGAATTGAAAAAACCAGAGCGGCACAGGCATAAATTTAAGGTTTGATCTCAATAAAAAAGAAAGGCTCACGACATGAAAAAACAGCAACCTAAGTTTTTACAGCAGATTATCAGTTATCTTTTGATGACCGTCGGCGTGATTTTACTGACGGTTGGCGTATACTTTTTCAAAATTCCGAACGGTTTCGTTACGGGCGGTGTCAGCGGTATCGGTACGGTGCTCGGTAAAGTACTCCCGATTCTCTCTTCCGCAACGTGGATCGCCGTCATCAATATCTTGCTCCTCCTCATCGGTTTCATTTTCGTCGGCAAAGAAACGGGCATCCGTACGGCTTATTGCAGCCTTGCGTTCTCCTTCTTCTCCATGATTCTGGAAAAGGTCGTTCCCGTTACCGAACCTTTGACGACACAGCCTTTCCTTGAACTCGTCTACGCCATCATTCTGACGGCGGCAGGTTCTGCGATCATGTTCTCTCAATCGGCTTCCTCCGGCGGTACGGATATCGTAGCGCTGATCCTCAAAAAATATTCCCGTCTGAACGTCGGCCAAGCTCTTCTTTATTCAGACCTTTTGATTTGTTTGAGTTCCTTTTTTACGTTCGGCGTGGAAGTCGGCCTTTTCTCTCTTACCGGTTTGTTCGCCAAAGCATTCCTCGTTGACGGCATTATTGATAACATCAACAGCTGCAAATATTTCATGGTTATCACCGAAAAACCGAAAGAAGTTTCCGAATTCGTTATCAAGGAACTGAACCACAGCGTTACCACGCATGAGGTTGTAGGCGGTTTCAGCGGAAACAGCAAGACCATGATTCACACGGTTTGCCATCGAATGGATGCCATCCGTTTGCGTAAAAAAGTAAAAGAAATCGATCCGGGTGCTTTCACGGTCATTACCACGACAAGCGAAATCGTCGGACGCGGATTCCGAGGCGTTTAAATTTTATCTTTTAGAAAGAGATTACATATGATAACGAAAACACTGATGAAAGTATCCATTATATTTCAAAGCTTTTTTTGCTTTTTTTGCATTTCTTCCCTTTTGTGCTTTGCCGTAAGCTATTATCTGGATATACGTGCTTTTTTCGAAATCGGGTGCCTTTTGAACTTCGGTTGGATATTAAACCCTACGGGTTTTTTGAATGTTGCTGTAGCCTTACCAATTTCCCTTTGCGAAAAAAGCAATGAAAAAGAGCAAAAAACGGTCGGCAAAAAATGGGTATGGTTTATTATATTTTTCCTTATTGATACCCTGCTATATCTGATTACGGGCGTTTTAATGGTCATTCTGACAGGCGGAATTTGATTGATATACTTTCCACAGAACGCTCCCCCTGCATTTTGCAAGAGAAAGGATTTTTCAATACAAAACACATCCCGCCTAAAACAAGTTCTTTCGATTATTCTTAACATGATATATTTGCCCGATTATCTTTTTGTATTTGCATTTCAACGAGGAGATATTGATCGTGCTCGGAATTATGTTTTACGTTTTTTCCGCATTTGCATTTTTCCTGCCGAAAATTTCCCATCATATCATTTATAAAATCGGATATTTTTTATTCAAGTCTTCTCCCGAAGCAAAAATTGTTATAGAAGAAGAAAGTTTCAGACATTACATAAAATACCGTTTTTGGTATACGATTCTGGCGTATCTCTTCCTTTTACCCGAATTTATTATGAATGTTTTTCGGGTGATGGGATAAAAATAAACGAAAATATTGCAATCGGGTAGGAGGCGGTGATTAACCGCCGACCTCCCACGCCACCGTGCGTACCGATCGGTACACGGCGGTTCAATCATAAATAATGCAGAGACTTGTATGCCTCGGATATGTCATAATATCCACGA
>SVRL01000117.1 GCA_015064845.1 Oscillospiraceae bacterium
GCGTCTTGATTTTTATAAGTTCATCGTAAGCACATAGCTGCAAGTTTGCGCGGGCGGTCAAGCTGCCCAAGCTTGTTTGCTTCTTTTTTGGAACTTTTTTCTTGCAAATCAAGAAAAAAGTGAATCTAAACAATCATTGATCTTTCCTGCCAATCTTTTACTCAATCTTTTTGTAGCGTATTGACAAAAGCAAGTTCAATCATATATAATGAAATTATAGAATATCAAAATTGTTGCTCATAAAACAAAATGCAGAAAGGAAAGAAAAATCATGAAAAAATTTTTGTCTTTATTGCTCGTTACCGTTATGCTGTTCGGTTTGACTTCCTGTATGAAAGCAAGCCCGAAAGACTTTACCTGTGAAGGGATGACTGTTACACTGACCAACCGTTTCAAAGAAGCAAATTACGAAGGTTATACCGTTTGCTATGAATCTTTGGATATGATGGTTATCGTTCTGAAAGAATCTTTTTCCCTTCAAGCGGGACTGGATCAGATGACGTTGGATGAATACGCCAAGCTTGTACGTCAGACAAACGCTTCGAGATCGCCGTCGGAAATCACCAAGCATGAAAAATTCCAATCCATGGAATACACCTTTTTGAATGAACAGGAAAAACAGACTTACTCTTATTTTACCACCATGTTCAAAGGTCCCGATGCCTTCTGGATGATTCAGTTCGTTTCGAAAGAAGAAGATTATACATCCCTCAAAGATACGTTTTTGGAATTTGCAAATTCCGTAAAATTTGCGCAGTAAAACCCCAAAAACGGATAGGAGAAAATTATGACAGTTACAGTTAGTCATGAAGTTTACGGTCAAATCGTATATAACGAAAATATCTGGAACGGCAAAATCGAGATTACCGTAAACGGCACCAAGCTCACAAAAATCAAGCGAACCAAATTCATATATGATAACGGAGAAACCAAAATCGACGTTACCGTAAAAGGAAACGCCCTGATGGGAGCAAAGCTTATCATCGGAGATGAAACGATTCCCGTTGGAAAAGCACCCGCTTGGTATGAGATTGCTTGCAGCATTTCCATATTTGTGATTGTTACGGCATGGGGAAATAATCCCATTCTCTGCTCAATTTTTCCCATTGTCGGCGGCGGCATCGGCGGAGGTATCAGCGGTTTGATGGCAGTGCTCAATCTCCACGCCATGAAATCCAAAAAAAGGATTGCCGTGAAGCTCGGTATATGGCTTGCCATGCTGATTGCAACTTTTGCAATATTGTTTGCTTTGGCAATAGTATTTTTAATTCTTTGGGCATAAGGATAACACGAAGAAAAAGCGATTGCGCACGGCTTGCCGTGAAACGCAATCGCTTTTTCTTATATTACAAAATCAATTTACTTCAACCACACCGTCTTCTTTGATGGTAATGCTCATACCATCCTTGACGTAATTCAAGAATTCTTCGCCGAGAGAATCGACAACGGGCATTTTGGTGTGTTCGCCTTCCAGCCAAATATCGGCAAGGATAACACCTGCGCCGGCAAGAGAATCAATCGGCTGAGAGAACAGCATACAAGCAGGCTGTCTGCCCATGGAGCAAGCGCAGTAAATAACAAGACCGCCCGTGGTGGAACCGATGGTCTGAGGCAAGCAAAGCGCTTTTCCTGCCATCTGTTTTCCGTAAAGATCTGCGTTATTCTGGTCGCCGCAGGTTGCTTTTTTATCACCGAATTGAAGTGCTTTCTGGAAAGAAGCCAAAGTATTCAGACCGCCGTGGGAAACCAATGCTTCCGCCGTAACCGTACCGGGAGCAACCACTCTTCCTTTGAACTGTTTCATTATTTTTTACCTCCCGTGATTTGAACAAGAATTTCATCGTCGGTATAATAACGCGCCGTCGTATAAGTACGGAGCTTATTGGAGGACGTGATAACGGGCATTTTTCCGCAAAGCGGATTGTTCATATACATCAGAGGACAGATATAAGAAACGATAACACCCGTAGCTTTCAGTCTTGCCGCGTAAGGCGTTTTTTCAAATTCCTTGATAACGGCAGGAGCCGCTGTGAATACGGTAGGAATCACAACTTTCGCGTTGCCTGCTTCTTTCAAGCCTGCTTCCACTTTATCCGTCCAGGATTTCAGCTGTTCCAGACTCATGTGAGGACATCCCATGAAGCAAAGCTTCGGTTTTGCATTGGGGTTTTTCCAGATGATCGGATAATTGTCATAAACGCGCTGAAGTTCCGCATCGTCAATGACGTAAACCTTTGCATTTTCTGCAATCAAGGATTCTCCGCATTCTTTTGCTTCGGGCGTAAGACCGTCAATGTGATAAAGACCGACCGCACCGTTGGAAGCGGTAGCCGCGCCGAAATCCTTGAGATACGTGCAAGCGGCATCGTCAAGCTCGTTTCCAAGCCATTTATCAAGACCTTTTACGTAAGGAACGGCTTCCATTACCTTCATACCGATTGCGGAGCCGAGGAGCTGTGCTTCGGGCTTCTTCGTGGTTTTGATTTCAATGACCCACGTTGCTTTTCTGCCTTCATCGGTCAGAAGTCCGAAATACGGAACGTAACCGACAACGGAACCCATGATATCAATGATACCCGAGTTACGGTTGCAGCGCGCGCCGAGAACGGAGTTTGCGTAAACAACGGCAGAAGATTCTGCCCATGAGAGAACGTCGCCTTTTTTTGGTTTGTTGCCGACTGCATCCATATAACAGGTGCAGGAGAATGCGTCCTTATCCATCAAGCCGAGCTTGTTCAGCTGATCTTCGTAGAAATCCTGTTTGGAATACATGAAATTTTTGAAAATGAAATCCTGAAGGAAATTTTTGGGTACGTTGGGGTCGAGAGGACGGGGGTCAACGGAAAATTTCTGTCCGGAAACCGCGCCCGCTTCAATCAACTGATTCATAAGATCGTAAACGGGACCCAATGCTTTCAGTCCGAAAGAAGTTACGAGATGGTTATATTCGCTTGTGATGGGAACGAGTTTTTCCGCGCCGAAAAGTTCGCCGTAACGAATCACGGTCTGCAAAACCTTGGAAAGAGTTTCGCCCTTTTCGCCGTTCAGTATCGCTTTTTGTTCATCGGTAAGAATCATAAGTCAAACGCTTCCTTTCTTAAATCTTCATGCAAACATCCCATGCGTTCCAGATAACGGTACGGAGATTGCCGACCGCATTGGCATCGCCGATGATGTGCACGTTTTTCTTCTTTTCCGCAATGGGAGCAGGCTTGTAACCAACGGAAAGAATCACGGAATCCGCAGGAATATCAAAGGTTTTTCCTTCTTTATCCTTTGCGGTAACCTTACCGTCGGAGATTTCGCAAAGACCTGTTTCCAGATATACGGGAACCTGATTGGTTTTGAAGAAATCACGCAAATAACTTGTGTTTGCAAGACAGATGCCTTTCGTTGTGATCAAGTCGTCCTGCATTTCAACGATCACGGGTTTTTTACCGTTCAGATAGAGTTCGTACGCAATTTCACAGCCCGTCAGACCGCCGCCGACGATGACCACGTTTTCGCCGACCGTCTGCTTGCCGAGAAGATAATCCACCGCTTCGATTGCGGTATCTGCGCCGGGAACGGGAATCTTTCTTGCTTTTGCGCCCGTGGCAACGATCACTTCATCCGCGCCGAGCGTCGTAATATCGGTAATTTCCGTATTCATCTTCACGGTAATCGCGGGGTATTTTTTGAGTTCTCTTTCATACCAAGCGATAAGCATTTTATCTTTTTCCTTGAAGGAAGGAGCCGCCGCGGCAATGAATACGCCGCCGAGTTTATCCGTTTTTTCATAAAGGGTTACGGTATGACCGCGTTTTGCGCAAACGATTGCGGCTTCCATACCGCCGATACCGCCGCCCACAACGGCAATATTCTTTTTCTTCTTTGCGGGTTCAATATGATATTTTTTGGATTGCATGGTGGGAGGTGTCAGTGCGCAGCGCGCAAGTCCCATCGTATCCGTGAGGTCCTGTGTATTGGCGTGGCCCTTGGAGGAGGAGAAGTTGAAGCAGCCTGCATGACAGCAGATACAAGGCTTGATGTCTTCCAATCTGTCTTCGATGAGTTTGGTAACCCATTCGGGGTCTGTGAGGAACTGACGCGCAACACCCATCGCGTCGATCTTACCTTCGGCAATTGCCTGCGCGCCCACTTCGGGTTCCATTCTGCCTGCGCAAACAACGGGAATATCCACGAATTTCTTAATGTGAGAAACGTCTTCAAGGTTGCAGTTCTGAGGCATATACATCGGCGGATGCGCCCAATACCAGGAGTCGTAAGTACCGTTATCCGCATTCAGCATATCGTAACCCACGTCCTGAAGATATTTTGCCGCGCGTTCGGATTCTTCCATATTACGGCCGACCTCTTCGTAAACTTCGCCGGGCATAGCACCGTAACAGAAATCCTTCATCTTGGATTCCACGGAATAACGGAGCGAAACGGGATAATCCGCACCGCAGGATTCTTTGATTGCCTTAACGACCTCAGCCGCAAAGCGATAACGGTTTTCAAAGCTGCCGCCGTATTCATCGGTACGCTTATTGAAAAATTCAATGGCAAACTGGTCAAGCAGATAACCCTCGTGAACAGCGTGAACTTCAACGCCGTCAACACCCGCTTCCTTGCAAAGCTT
>SVRL01000025.1 GCA_015064845.1 Oscillospiraceae bacterium
CTTCGTAATAACCACACCAGATGCGGTTCATGCCAAGATCCTCGAATGCATAACGAAGCATCTCTCGTGAAGCTTCGGGAATCAGTCCTTGCCCCCAGAACGGCTTACCGATCCAATAGCCAAGCTCGTATTCATCGTCTTTTTCGGCAAGATCATTGCGATGAAAACCGATGCTACCGATCGGTTTTCCGTTTTCTTTGAGACAAACAGCATATGTCTCAGGCGCAGACAACACCGTGCGAATGATCTCACGGCTGTTCTCAACGCTCGTATGAGGTGGCCATCCGGCAGGCGGACCTACTTCGGGATCACTTGCATATGTATATAAATCTTCTGCATCATCCTCGCACCACGGGCGAAGAATGAGTCGTTTTGTTTCTAAAATCATCGTTATTTCCTTAATACATAAATTAGAATTTGTTGGAACGGTTGTTGTTTAAGTATCAACTTGCTGTAAATCGGATAATCTATCCAATATTTATCACTGAAATATCGCCATCAGAAGTGTTCCGATCACCATCAATGCAAGTCCTGCAAAGGACTTTTTTGATAATTTTTCCCTGAACACAAAATAAGAAAATGCTACGGTAAACAGAATACTCATTTTGTCTATCGGCACCACTACGCTTACAATTCCATTCTGTATTGCGTAATAATAACAGAGCCACGAGGCCCCCGTTGCCACACCTGACAAAGAAATAAAAACAAGCTCTTTTTTATCAAGTGTTTTGATTTCCTTGTGCTTTCTTTTTGCAAAGACAATGAGCCAAGCCATCACCAGAACGACTCCCGTACGAATGGCAGTTCCGAGATTGGATTCCACACCGGAAATACCAACCTTGGCAAGAATCGATGTAAGAGCCGCAAACACAGCAGAAAGCACCGCATATATCATCCACACACGGCTTTCTTTTTTCTGCTCGGTTTGCTTTTTCTCAACCATCATAAAGATACCGACAGTCAAAATCAACGTACCAATCAGTTTTACCGCCAAACGCTCGGTTTCTCCAAAGCAGATCATGGCAAGAAGCACTGTAAGGATCGTGCTTGACTTATCTATTGGAACGACCTTGTTGATATCCCCCGTTGAGAGCGCCTTGAAATAGCAGATCCACGAGGCACCAGTAGCAAGTCCCGATAAGAGCAAGAAGATCAGCGATTTCGTTTCAATGGATATTATCGTTTCGACGGAACCTACAACAAAAACCATTATCCAGGAAAAAAGAAGAACCACAACGGTTCTGATTGCCGTCGCCACATCCGAATCCGTTTTCTTAATCCCGCATTTTGCAAGAATTGTCGTAACTCCGGCAAATACTGCGGATAATATTGCCGCTATCAGCCACATCAAAATGACCTCCCTTTGTCAAAAACTTTTATTGCTATATAAAACTTAAATAATTGCTATAACGATCAGAGTAATCACAATCACCCAAATCAGCACGAAAGGTATCGCATAATACCATTTCTCAGGCTTGCCGTTTTGCCATATTCCTTCCGATTGTGCCCTGCATTCTTCAAACACCGATTTCGGTATCAATTTTACCGTCAAAGCAATCAAAGCGGGGAGGATGATGATATCGTCTAAATAACCCAAAACAGGTATAAAATCGGGAATGAAATCAACGGGTGACAAGGCATAGATGACAACGATTGCCGCCACAATCTTAGCGTACCACGGTGTTTCTTTTTTCTTTAATGCAAAAAATACTGCCGGAACATCCGTTTTTAATTTTTTAGCTCTTTCACTTAATTTCATTTTCAATCCTTCAAATTCTTATTTTCCTAACTGTTCGACTTATTAGAATTTGCTTATTCTTCGTCGGGTTGTTGACCATCGTGCGCGAGCCATTTACATTCGGTTATTTCCATATCGGTAAACGTAGCTTTAAATGAAGAATTTTCCGCACTGCAAGCGTAAATACCGAATTGAATCGTGTCTTTCACATTGAACATATGACAAATACGCATTTGCTTGAAATTTACACCGTCTGTTGAATGCTCAATACAAAAATCATCGTCTCTGCGACTTAAACGAAACCATACGGACTTAATTTTTGCATCAACGTCAACCGAAGACCAATCCGAATATCCATTGTTTGTTACAACACTGCCAAGGCGTTGTATCTGCTCGTTTTCATATTCCATAGATGCTTTAAGCCAATTTTCACTGTCAAGATACATAACAATTCCGCTTTGATCATAGCGTACTTTAGTATCAAATTCTGTCTTAACTACAAAAGAAAAGTATTTTTCATCTGTTTTCATTTGCAAAACGGGAGCATTGTCATTTCTGAAATGATAATACGTTCTCTGCCACAAATCAGTATACGGTTCTGTAATCATTTCAATTTTATCTTCTGTGATTACGTATTGTTTGGGAGCTCTTTCCCATTTCATGTTTTCTGTATTGATCTTCATTTTAAACACCTCATCAAATTCTATTTTCCAACGGTTCGACCGATTGGAATTTGTTATTTATAATACTTATCTATCCCACCGTATCCCACGATGATTTTCCCGTCGCGCGTCTTTTTGATAAAGCTTTCAAGGCGTTTTTTGAACTCATCGGGGCGTTTTCTTGCCGCATCGATATAAGCGACACGTATGCGCTTATATGGCTCGGACAATTTCCTGTAGTTTTCCCATGTGGCGACATCTGCTTTGATGGCATCCATGATATCCGTTGGAAAAACATACGGTGTGCGGATCAAGGGGAGCACGCTGTCTTTGATGCTTGGGTGAAGCATTCCCTGCCCGTCAAGCCAGATCAGCCGTTCGATATTGGGGCGTGAATAAGAACTGCCCTTTTTTCTCGGTGTAAACCGTTGTGCGCGGTGTGTGGGATCAATATGTTTAATGGTGCTGTCGATCCAGCCGAAGCAAAGTGCTTCTTCCACCGCATCGTTATAAGAAAGCGCCTTGTCGCCCGATTCCTTCATCGGAAAAACAAACCATATCTCACTTTCTGTTTCAAAGTGTTCGGTAAGCCACTCTCGCCATATTTCTCGTTCACTTGTGTAAAATGTTTTCATTTTTACTCTGCAAATTTTTATTTGTTATTTACCTTTATCGTATAGTATCCTTCCTGGATCGCAGCAATCGTTGCTATGATACACACAGCAGAAAAGCTGTATGTTGGTTCAATAAATGCCAAGCTTAATGGCAGAAAAAAGAGCAACAATCCCGTAATTTTATTTAAAACGGTATGTAAAACCACAAGTTTCTTTCTGCGAACAAATCCCAGAACAACATTGGTAACTTTAATAATTGCTATCACGGCTATCGATATCCATAGCCAAACGGGAATGTTAATCATGGGTAACAGTTTAATCACGCATACTGCCATAAAAACAAAGTCAGCAACAGTATCTAATTTTGAACCGAAGCTACTGACGGTATTGGTTTTCCTTGCAATCGTTCCATCTATCATATCGGTAAGACCGCAAAACAAATAGAGTACGTAAAACCAAGCCGATGATATCGGAATGAACAGAATCGGCAAACTAAATGCAATTCTACTCCCTGTAATGATGTTTGCAATATATTTCTTCATAAATCGGAATTTATTTAATCAAGATCGCTTGTTTCCGTTGCTTCACCTCGCCCGTAACTCCCCTGTAAGCCCACAAACCATACACGGTTTGCAAAAGTTTCATTTAATGTCTGCAAAAAATTTTGCATCCAAACAGTAATATCTATCATCTGTGCCACCTCCGTCAAACTTTGTTAATTTAATGGCAGATCGTATTCCATTGTTCTTCTTTGAAACCAACCAATACGATATCATCACCGATCAGCAAAGGTCGTTTTACGAGCATACCGTCGGTGGCAAGAAGTTTCAGCATATCATCCTCTGTCATTTCGGGAAGTTTTGTTTTCAGTTCTAAGGATTTATACAAAAGTCCGCTTGTATTAAAGAATTTTTTGAGAGGCAACCCGCTTTTTTGATGCCATTCTCTCAATTCATCAACCGTAGGATGATCAAGTTTAATATCTCTGATTTCATACCCGATCTGATGATCGTCCAACCACTTTTTCGCTTTTTGACAAGTCGTGCATTTGGGATAACAAATAAATTTTATCATTTCCGTATACTCCTCTATTATCGTTTGTACATAATAATTTTTATGAAAATATCTTTATCCAAGTTATATTATATCATGAGAATGAAAAAAAGAAAAGATTTTTTCTGAAGATTGATTCCACAAATCTGTGAAAGCATTTATAAAGAAAATTTCCATCTGATTTTCAAAAATTTAAAAAACTGAAAAGCCCGAAAACCCTTGCCACATAAGGAAAAAACGGACTTTGTTTGAATCAGTAAAATCGGTGATGCGCTCCGTATCGCACAAGATAAGGTAAACCCGAAGAATTATTACGCTTATAACCCCGAATTCGACGGACCGTAACCAACAAAAACCTCTTGCGATGATATTTTGTCGCAAGAGGTTTTTTTATGTTTCATTGATTTAATTTGCTTTCAATTGTATAACCCTTTTCCTTACAAGTCGGCGCACTTACAACAGCATTGTAATTATGACCGTTCGCTTCGATTGGCAACAAACGCAGGAACGATGGTATTTAGCACACCATAGAAAGCCCCATCCCGAGTGTCCTCCACAGAACTCAAGGAGTTCATAACTATAGTCATTGGTTTCCATGAAGACAAGATTCTTTCAGAAATTAATATTAAAGTTTTGTCGTACCAACACCGGCAGTAATACTATCCCCCTCAAATATGGAGCATAATTTTCAAAATGCCGGGAAAAGACTGTCTCGAGTGAAAAATCAAAGCGTCTTAATCATTTTTATTTTAATAACATATCGAATGTTCTATTCAATCAGACCTGATTTATTTATAATTTTCAAGTTTAAAACACTGAAATTAGCGAAAAACAAACTCCCCATCACCAAAATATTCGAGCATTATATCCATGCAGTCATCAGAATAACGAATCATAGCCCAGCTCCGGAGAGCTAACATTACATACTGCTTTTCGCCTTCAAAGCGGCGAAACAGAACGGTATTGGATGATGATGTTCCGAGCATACGCAAATTTTGATTTGCGGGTGCTTCGATATAAACGTAGTCCACGTGTTCCTGCGTATCATATGGACGAAGGTAAAGAGTGTCTCTCGAAATTCCTATGCTGTAGAGATACATACGTTCATCAGATTCTTGACCAAGCCAAGGGTAATTACCCTCATAATGCGCAAACGCATTTTTCAGAGTTTCGTCAGTCCATCCATCTTCGATCGAAAGCGGACAGATAAATATTCTAAATCTGCCGAGTCCGTTGACCAGAAGCATATTATGCCACATGTTCTCACACGGAATTCCCTTGCGAGAAGTCACACGTCCATTTTTTTCAAAAACAAAAGAATAACAATTCAATACATCTGGCATTGCATGTCCTCCTTAAAACAAAAAAAGCCTTGCAAAATATCTGCGTGTGCCAATAGCGGCACCATCAATTTTTCAAGCATATAATGAAATCTTAAAATGTGAATAATCACTCTTTTTCGTGTTTTTAAAATCAACATTTCGCTACTTTTTGATGGACTATATTATAACAAAATCCGATTGTTTTGTCAAGTATTCTACAAAAATATCAAAAGGTAAGCGAAAGTTGACGGAAAGATCTCGGCGTACACTTGAACATGGCTGATATTCTTGCAGACACAGTTAATTCTCAATTTTAGTATATGCATTCTCCTCCACCGCTTCAACCGGTGTTTTTTTCACTAAAGTTACAAAAAAAGAGCAAATTCAAAAAAGCCTGTCATATCTTCCGCCCGACCGGCACTATACTGAACACAAAGGCGAAATCTGCCAATTCATCGAATCAGTGCAAAGAACCCCAACAGTTCAAGAAGATATGATAAAAAAATCGAGCGAAAAATTCTTAAGCACCCGTTTGTCACGGGTGCTTAAGACTGTCGAAAAAGGTGCTGCCGCGATTTTTCTTTCGCGGCTTTTTGTTGCGTTATTCTTGTATTTCTTTACGAATCAAACATAATTCTCCGTTTTTGTAACGGGAAATGAAATCCCACTCGTCCTTGATGGGAGTTTCCGATTGCATACCGCCGAGAAATTTCTGTTTCCCGCCGTGATGATTATCCGATCCCGAAAATTCCGGAAGTCCGTAGTGCTCGGCGTACAGCTCTGCCATATTGTTTTCAAATGGTGTACGACAAGCGTTATACGTTTCCACACCGTAAACGTTGCGTGGAAACAACCGAATATGATCAATATACGCCGCTTCGCGGAATGGGTGCGCCTGAATAATCAACGCGCCGGCTTCACAAAGATAAGAAAGACGCGCCGAATATTTCATATTTTCAATTTCGGGATGTGTCAAAAACCATTCTTTATCAAGACCGTATACCAAAAAATCCGTTCCTCCGTAGGACATTTCCACACCGCAAAAGACACGGATGCCCAATTCTTTACCGATGCAAACCGCTTCTTCATAATCCGAAAAATAAAAATGAATACGTTCCTCATAAGGTAAAGAACGGTCGATATTGATATTTCCGTCCAAAAAATGATTGGTAATAAAAACGCCGTCATATCCGAAAGCAATATAAGCTTCCAACGTTTCTCTGACCGCAGCACGCGCACATTTGCTAACAGGATAGGTATGTAAATGCGTTTCGTAAAGATAAGGTTTCTTTTCTTGCATAGAACTTTCCTCTTATTCAAAATGCAATGTTTACGGGCGCACCGCCGAAGGAGCTGATCGTGGCAACGGCGTTTTTCATATAGAAAACCTGTGTATTTCCGTCGTTTTCGTTATACATTCCGCGCAAATTGGGATACGCTGTAAGCATGGAGTTTCTTGCTTCAAAGCGATCGTCCTCGACAAGCTCACAGGCAATGCGAATCCATGCGCCATCAACAAACGCACAAATTTCAGCTTTGGGATTTTCGGCAAGCTGACGGCTGACAGGTTTGATTTTACCCGTTTGAATATAAAGCTTTCCTTCAAATTCATTGACCGTTCCGAAAGGACGGACTCTCGGTTGGTCGCCTTCCGCAGTTGCCAAATAATAAACCTCCGCTTTTTTCAAAAAATCATAAACACGTTTCATTGTAATCTCCTTTTTATTTTTACCGTCTATCCGACAGCCGAATATTTCTGCTTCTTATTATACGCCTTTTTTCGACAAACGGCAAGAGTAAAAATAAAGAAAACCGCTTTTATTATTCGCTGTTTTATGTTTTCCTTATTTTTCAAATGGGATTTTAATCCCAATCATATTCCCATCGGTTCCAATGCGCTTCTTCCTTTTTCAAAAGTTCTTTTATCTTCGGAACAATACTTCCCGCAAAGGAAACCGTATCTTCATGAGAAAAATAGATTGCCCATGAGAAATCTTTATCCGTATAAAAACACTCTCCTCCGCTGTATTCGATCAATTCCGCATTTTCGACACAATATTGGGGATATAAAAAGCTCTCTTCATCGCAACAATAAATATGCGCTTGAGGCAAACCGATGATTTTTTCGATTTGCTTGATATACGGTTCAACATAGTCAAACATAATAAAGAATTTCTCGGAAATTTCCTTTGCTTTTTTGCTCGTCAGCGGAAACCAGTAATCCGTGCCGTCATAACCCCAAGTCTTACGGAATTTTTCGAGCAAGCCCTCCGCTTCCTCTCCGACGACCACACGGTAATATGGAACATCTACGGGAGGAAGATTTTCTTTTTGAGATAAAATTTCTTCCAGATATTCAAAAAATTCAGTATTGATTTTTTCAATGATATATTTTGCTGTTTCATTTTTCGGATTACGAACAGATTCTTCATAATGAACGGGGTGCAACTTCAAAATCGTATTTCGCAGGTCATCCTTGCTTTCAAAATTTTTATCGATCAGCATAGAAAGCTTAAAGAGCCATTCATTTGCTAAAATATAGCCAATATAGGTTACACCTCCGTGCTTTTGATATACTTTCTCATAAACCTCTGCCGTATTCCGAAGCCAAAGTTTCAAGCGGTTGATGATTTCATTATATTGCATATGCTTTTCTCCTCATATAAATGAATGTTTATACGAATAATTCCTGTCTGTTGCCAAAACTGCCCTTTTTGCTGTCATTCCGGAGCGAACCGATTTGAGAATCGGTGAGCGATAGAATCTCATAGCAAAAGATAAGATTCTTTCAAAAATTTTGTATGCTCGCCGGGCTCCTTCCGTCGGCTACGCCGCCACCTTCCTCCCGGAGGAAGGCTTTCAATCAGTTTGCTTTACACACATAAATTTCCATTTATCGATACAACCCGAAATGCTTTGCAATCGTATCGCAGACAGCTTCTCTCGTGTCGATTCCGTTATCCTCGCGCACAACCGTAAAAAATCCGCTGTTTGCATATTCGTCATAATGCTCCTTGCTGTTGATCCGCGCGAGACCTTCACGATAATTTTTCATAACGGCTTCGGGATTTTCACAGCTGTCGATGATATTCAGCAAAAACTGTTTTTCGGGGTCGCTTCGGTCAAAAAAGCGCTCCACGCTCATGGATTGCGGAGAAAGCATAACCGCAACGTGATGATAATCGGAAATTTCTTTCAGAATATCAAGCGGTATATTGGTATCCACAATCACTTTTTTATCTTTGG
Source organism: Oscillospiraceae bacterium (assembly GCA_015064845.1). Taxonomy (GTDB): domain Bacteria; phylum Bacillota; class Clostridia; order Oscillospirales; family CAG-272; genus QALR01. Next base: position 8,636 of record SVRL01000025.1, read on the forward strand.
AAAGCAAAATCAACTCCGCAACTTCAAACTCCGCCGCTTCTCTGCCCACACTGTAAATCCAACGTTCGTATTCCTCGGGTGTGCGGGTAACAAAATCTTTCCAATCGGTCAGCATTTTATTATAACAGAGATCGGGATGAGTTTCGGGTGTTGCCACGATTTCAGAAACCGTCATGTGATAATTTTCTCCGCAGAAAACCATATCATAACGTTCGGCAAGCATTTTAACCGTGGTGGATTTGCCCGCATAAGCTGTGCCTGTGATAAAATATACATTTTTCAGATAATGTTTCAAAATGTTATTTGAAATTTTCATTGTTTTCTCCAAAATTTATTTCAATTGCTCGAGTTCCATAGAAAGATAAATGAATGTTTATGCGTTATCTCTCACAACTATTACATCCGTAAATTCCCGTTTATCTTATCATCGAACTCTCGTTAAAATTCAAAAGATATCGGTTCAAGGTCTTTTGCCAAGTCATTTTTACGAGGTTTTACAACCACTCTTTTCTTACTCAGCAGAATTTCTCCCAAACTCATAAAATCCACCGTGCAAGGCAATTTTTGATGCAGTATTTCCGCACCGCTTTGATCAAAAACAAACAGATTCGGACAATACTTCCCATTATCCAACATTTGCAAATGAATCTCTGCTTTCATGGTAGCTGTCTGTTTTGTTTTATAAAGCATAAGCATTTCTTCGCCTTTTACGATTGCTTCGTCGATACAAGGCTTTACTTCACAGTTTTCTTCAAAGCAAAAATATCGATTCAACAAGGCTGTGATTCGTTCTATGATAAAATCAAAGCAATCCTCCTGCGGCAAACAAAGATAACGGTCCTGTGTAATGCCGACATCATAATATCTGAACCAAGGATGATATCTGTCAATGCTTCTTTTCGCGGGAAGCATGACACCGTCTTCCAGACAAGTTGTGAAATTGATATACAGATGGTCGAAATCTCCCAAAGAAAAACCTTTTTCACGCAATTTCATGACCATTCTGGTAATCATGATATTCAATTTCGGAGATGCAAAGGATTCCGGCAGAGAATTTCCGTCAATATTCTCCACATTGCTCCTGTATAATCTGATATCGCAGATGGGTTTATATTTTATCTCTTTCATTGTTATATCCCCTTATTGTTCATCGCTGTTTTTTAAGCCTTTGATATACTCGCTCACGCTTCCGTCCCAAAGACACAAGGTACATTTTCCGTCTTCAAACACATGATTGCAATTTTCGTACCCGTAAAGAACATGCGCACATTCCGGGCAAAGAGATGCCATCTTCGATTTTGAAGCAAGGTATTCGCTGCCGCATTCATCGCATACGGCGGTATCTTTTTCGCCTTTTACTTTTACAATTTTATCGTATTTACTGTTCCAAAAAACATACCGCGCTTCCCAAAATCCGTCTTGCAACTTTTCACTCAAATATTTGCTTTCATAAAACGCATAATGAAAAATGTCTTGTGCAGAATGTTCCAAGTCCTCACGGTCAAAAAATCCGCCCATAATCCATTCTTTTTCTTCGCCGTAAAGCAAATCCCCGGAACAACATTTATTCTCCAATATATTCAAAACAATTTCACACATTCTCTTATATTCTTCGTCATACGGATAATAGTGTGCATGCACTCCGCATGATACCGTAAATTCTCCGTCATCTTCGCAAAGAATTTCCAATGTTGAAAGCTGACTGTTCCGGTCCGGATTGATCAACACGATGCATAAATCGGTTTCCTCTTCCATCCATTCATATTCTTCATCTGATTTTCTTTTAATAATCGGATTGTATTCTCTTAAAAGATATAGCAATTCTTCTGCTTTATCAATCGGATTAAATTCCATATTACGATCAGTCTCCTTTACTCAACCGCACAAAAATTTTTTCAGCCAAGCAATAAAGCCCTTTTCTTTTTTGGGTTTCAGCTCAATGGGTTTTTCACTGCGTTTTTCCCAGCAACTATCCGAATCGAAATGTTGACCATCCTGCAACCATTTTTCCAACGCAAGATCAAATTTATTTTCCTTAATGATTCCCTCATTAACCAAATCATAATAATCCGAGATAACACTGCAATCCAGATAAAAATCACAAAACGGAATGCTCCGCGCAATACGATACAGACCGGAAACAACATCATCCGTGCTCATTTCGCCTTTTTCATACCGTTCAAGAAATTCCAATCTGAATCTTGTATATACACTTTCCTCGTCAAAAGGCTTTTCCTGACAGTAGAGGTTCAGACGGTATTCTACTTCTTTCATATCATCACGGCAATCAATCAATTCCAGAACAATATCCGAAAGCGGGTTTTCGATTTCCAGATGCATGTCCAGCCATTCGTCGTAGGAATCCCATTCGCCGCACAAAAGCCTGATTCGTTCGTAATACGCTTCTTCTCTCGTCATGATTTTTCACTCCATTTTTTCAGTTCGGGTTCAATGTATTTTTCCAGTGAGCATTGAACCAAATTTTCAATCTGTTCTTTGGTCATCAACTGCCAATTATAGATATCGCTGTCATACATAACCACACGCTCATAAGATTTTCTTTCATAAAAATCCAAAACGGAATGAACCGAAACGTTAAAATAATATTGGTCGGAATATGCCGATTTTTGCGCTTCAAAGGAAAGCGCCCGTTCGCCGTCCAATTCTTTCGTCCACTTCGTTCTTTTCTTTTTAAATCCAAGCGGTTTCAATACTACTGCGAAATGCGCAAGAAAAGCTTTTTCTCTTTCCTTTTTCAAAGCAAGTATTTCATCTTTGGAAGCAGTTTTATATTGATGATAGAATGCAGAAACCGTTTCAGCGGCTTCCGTTTCGCTTTTTTCATCCCACACGCAAAGAATATTTCTCACGTGGCAGGTATCGTTATCAGCGCCGTTTTTTGCAAACCATTCTTCCCCATCTGTCCCTGACGGAATCGCGGCATAACCGTATACCACCGTAACGCAATCTTCTTCATCTTCAAGATTGATAATGAAAGCTGTATTTTCCATGGTTTTCCGAAAGAAATGACCTTCATTTCGGTTCGCTTCCAAAAAGCCATTTGATAATAGCGTTTCTCTGTACCGACGGCAGCGTTCGCTTTTTTGAGGTTCCTTTTTAGGCAGAATCTTTTTTTCACATTCATCCATCAGACGGGCAAGGATTTTCGTTTCTTCTTCCGTGGAACAAGACGGGAGAAGCCCTTCCAGATTACCGAAGGCTTCCTCAAAATTTTCATCGCATATTTTTTGGAGAATCGAGGCAAACAGCACTTTCGTTCTATATTTCTCGGGGAAAAGCGTATTGATATCCTCACCGAATTTTTCAAGATATTGCTTCCATTTTTCTTGAAAATTCGAATCGTTAAAGATATTTTGGGCAAATATTTCCGCAACGTTTTTTTGTTTCATACAATTCACCTGCAATTTGATTTCTTTTTATTCATAACTTATTCTGATTTTATTATATTATTTATTTTTGTTTTTGTCAACAAAAGAAATATATTGAAAACTTTTGAATTTACAGATATATTCTAACAAGAAAAGTCAGTATGCTTCAAGGAAAAAAAGCTGCGAAAATTGAAAGCTGAATTTTTGCTGAGTAACTCGGAAATCTTCCGTCCAACTTACAGATTTTGTCGATTTTGCTCTTTTCTTCCGTATTTCATTCCCGAAATATCATTTGAAAAGACAATTGACTTACTGTGAAATTTGTGGTAAAATGTATTTCAATATTACATTTCATCATAGGAGGCATTACGGGGCTTTGGTAAAACTCATGGAGCTTTTGATAATAAGCCCTCAACATGGATAGATTATGAAACTTTATCTTACAACCATCGGCATTGCGATGGCAATTACATCCGTTTTCAATATTCTTTTTGAAACTGCTTCATGGTATTATATCATCCTGGCAGTCATCTGGTGTACCGCGCTCCAATTCGGACTTGACGGCTCGATTGCGATACTGATCAACAAAATGCCTGACAAATGGTTTGGTGTGGATAACCGCTTGTATCACGTTACGCAAGCCGAACAAAAGTTATATAAAAAATTGAAAGTCAGACTTTGGAAAGATAAGGTCTGGGAGCTTGGCGGTCTGGGCGGTTTCAGCAAAAAGCATTTCAAGGATGCCACTAATCCTATGTATATAGAAAAATTTATCATTGAATGCAATAAAGGTGTGTTGACACACAGATTGTCGTATCCTGTCGGTTTTTTGGCAATGCTGACACTCCCGAATATCTGCGCCCTGACAATTGCGCTTCCCATCTCCATTGTCAATTTGTATTTGAATATCCTTCCGACACTTGCGCTTCGATACAATACGCCGAAATTGCAATTTATACTGAAAAAAATGAAACAGAAAAACAAAGCAAAAGTATCGGTGTGATCCATTAAAATTATACAATTAAATTTGCCGATGGGGTGTATGTTCCTCATCGGCGTTTATTTATATCTGAACATGATATTTAAAACTTGCAAAATCCAAGGTTTTATGGTATGATGGTTATAATAAAATATTGGAGGAAATTCGTTATGATAGAATTGAAAAAATGTTGCGAGGTCCCCTTCCCGGAAAAGCTTTTTGAGCAATTTGAAATAAAAGAAAACGTCATATATGCAAATGTAAATGCCTCCAAAGTGCTTGGCATAATGAAGTATTTCATCAAAATGCACCGTGAACCTCTCTTTTTCATACTGGAAATTCCTCGTAAAAAGCAAGATATTCCGGATGGAACGGCGCGGAACCCCAACAACGATAACGACGTATATTTTATAGACGGACTTGATTCCAGAAATGCCTGCCGTTGCCTTGATATGCTGGGTGATTTTCTCATAAAAGACGGTTTGAATACCTTTGGAATCGGATGCCATGAATCCCATGAGGAAATTCTTTTCGGTAATTATAACATTATGACGGTATACGCGCAAAACCCAAAAAAGTATATCCGTCTTATGAAGCGCTTTCACATTGAACAAACCGATGCACTGATTACAGTATGGGATACCTTCGATCAGGAACATCCCGGAAAATCCCGGCGCTATGATTCGGAAGAAACAGGGAAAAATATCTATGATATTCCCGAAGCTTTCAAAAAGTACGGTATGTATTTATATAAACCCGATGATATCACCGCATAATCTTTTGCAAAATTGTTTTTTTATATTGAATCAAGCCGGATCTTATGGTATAATGCCATTACAAGCTTCGGCTTGAATCTATTTTCAGGAGATTGCTGTTTGAAAAGAAATAACACCTTGGAGATTGTATTGTAAACGGGAGGTTTGCAAATACATCTCGGCATTCCTCTCGTAATTTTGAGCGTCAACAATTTATGAAAGGATTCAAAAATGAAAAATTTGACGATACGTTTAGAAACGGAAAAAGACTACAGAGCCGTTGAAAATCTCACGCGCGAGGCATTCTGGAATGTTTACGTTCCCGGTGCTTCCGAGCATTATTTCGTTCACACCATGCGTTCCCATCCTGATTTTATTCCCGAGCTTGCTTTCGTTCTGGAAAAGGACGGCGAAATCATCGGTAACATCATGTATACCAAAGCATGGCTTGAGGATGAAACGGGAAAGAGAAAAGAAATTCTTTCCTTCGGACCGCTTTGCGTTGCGCCAAAATATCAAAGACAAAAGCTCGGAAAAATTCTGATCGAGCATTCCTTTGACGTTGCGCGGAAGATGGGTTACGACGTAAACATCAATTTCGGCAATCCGGGCAACTACGTCAGCAGAGGATTCGTCAGCTGTAAAAAGAAAAACGTTTCTTTTGTGTTTGAAGGAAACTTTCCGACGGCACTTCTCGTCTGCGAACTCATTCCGGGCGCGCTTGACGGAAAAAAATGGATGTATATTCCCAGCACTGCCGCCGATTGCTGTGATGATACTGCCGCGGTCGAAGCATTTGATGCAACGTTCCCGCCCAAAGAAAAGAAATGGCAACCCAGCCAAGAGGAATTTTATATCTATAGAAATTCTTCCGTAGTCAGATAAACGTAAAAACACCGACGAGAGTGCAACCGATTTTCCCGTCGGTGTTTCTTTTTTGAAAAACAAATACACATCAATATAAACAAACTGTAGGATCAGAATCTTTATTTTTAAATTTATTGTAAATATTGAATTTTTACCCAACCTTTTTTCAACTTTCAGGCACTTATATATATGAAATACGAATTCAGAATAAATAATGAAAGGAACGAAACATGCCAGAAGAAATCCAAAAAATGTTTTTTGACGGTACGGATGACGACTTTAAGCGAATCGTAGATTCTTATCAATTACTGCTTTACAGCGTTGTATATGCAACTTCGGCAAAAGCAGATGCCGATGATATCGTGCAGGAAACCTTTATCTATGCCTACTATCATTGGGGAACGCTTCGCAATAAAGAAAAACTTCCTTCTTGGCTTTGCGCAATAGCCAAAAACAAAGCTTCCCATGCAATAAGAACCTCTGAAAAAACGGTTTCTTTGGAAAATCTTGCGGACAAGATCTCCGTTTTATCGCCGGAATCTTCACTTATGCGTCGTGAAGAACAAATGGAAATACGGAAAAAGCTTGCCGTTCTTTCTGAAAAATACCGTGAAACGGTAATGCTGTACTATTTTGCCGGTAAGAGCATTTCCGAAATTTCATCTCTTTTGGAAGTTCCCGAAGGTACTGTGAAATTTCGTCTGCATGAAGGTCGAAAACAGTTGAAAAAAGAATTGGTCTGCATGATGGACGTTGAAAAGAAACAAACGAAAGAAAGAAATATTTGGGAGAACATTCAAGACGAGATTCATCGTGCGCGCGAAGCATTTCATGCTTGTCAAAAAAGCGAATCGAATGCCATCTGCGACCTTCTCATCAGGCAATTCAAGGATATCAATCCCACCATGCTTTCCAAAGAAGAAATTTTTTCTATGATTCGTGTTTACAATCAAAAATTTAATGCAAACACAAAATCCCGTGAAAAAAATATGCTTTATCTTGAAAAATGTATAGAACTTGCCAACATTTCAAAAGACAACCGTCTTATATCGGAATGTTATGTACTCTACGCCAACGAGCTTACAAATATCGGCAAGAAAAAAGAAGCGTTCGAATATTATGAAAAAGCGCTCATCCTTGCCGAAACCGAGCGCGATATACAGCAAATTTCCCTTTTCAGTTATTGGCATGGTACGGCGCATTTGAATAAAAATATTCCGGATATTAAGAAAGCAAGAGCGTGTTTTGAAAATGCCGTTTCTCATAAAGACAAGCTTTGGAAAAGCGATTGCGGAAAATGTATCTATACGCTGGCTTATTCTGCTTTTACGGCAATCAACCGAGCAAAAAAACCGAATCAAATGATTGGATTTCACGCTACGGAACCGTGCATCATAAAAACAGAAAACAGCTTATATTTGCAAGAGCAACCCGGATTTTGGGGTGGAAAATACGGCAATTTCTGCACAGCGGACATATTCACGCACATTGCCCATATCAGGCCTTTTCTATCAAATGATATCTATGAAGGTTATTCTTTTGAAAAAGAAATCTTTTCAAGTTCAAAAACTCCCGTCCGTTCGCACTATGAGGTTGTCGCAATGGACGTTTGCGTGCAAACGCCTGCGGGTATTTTTGAAAACTGTCTGCACGTTCGATATACAGACAAAACGGACGGTTTATGCAATCCCAAACGAAACGGCGTGCGTGATCTGTTTTATGCGCCGAACGTAGGACTTATTCTCATGCACTTCAAAGCATTTTCAAATTTGGAATACACCTTAAAACTAACGAAATATGATGTAACACCCCTTCCAAACAGTGATTTTTGCGACCGTTATCTACCGCTCAGCATCGGTAATTTATGGTATTACGATCTCTATGGAGCAGACGGTACTCTCTTTGATGCGGTGGATTATGAAAACCGTTTTGAAGTTATAGCAAAAGGTAAAAACGATATCATGACGAGCCAATGGTCACCGATACCGTTGCCCAACGCCGTAAAACAAAATAAAAATGATATCATGACGAGCATTGCTCACAGCGGTTGGATTTGTGAAAAACAATAATCACACAAATTATAATTGAAAGGAAAAAGAATATGTCCCAACAAATGAAGTACATATTTTTAAGTGTAATTCGGTCCATCATTAAATTTTTCTGCTTTTTTGCCATCTTCAACATCGTAAATATATTATTTTTAACCTTTACGGAAAAATTCAATGAGGAAAACCGTTCGGGATGGTCCGTTGCTATTCTTATATTCTCAGCACTGAGCGTTGCATGGGTATTTTATCATTATAACCGCCGTGCAAAAATACATTTTATCGAATCGTTGGAAATCACCCGAAAGAAAAACTCTCCCTTACGAGCGCTCCTTTCTTTGGATTTTTTAACGGACACCTCCGTTTGCTTTGTCCTGTCTTTCGTCAGTGCATTTCTATTTGGATACAGCGATATGGAAACGCTGTTTTTTGGAAATATCAATCTTTCTCCTATTGTGCGGAAATTTCTGATCGGCGCGTTCATCGGTTTTATCTTTTTCTTCATTGAATGGTTTACCGTTTATGATATCCGAAAAAAATGGCAGAAAAACAAAGATATTTCGTCAAAATACGAAATCATTATCATTGCGGCGTATCTGTGCGCGATAACCGTGATGTATACCGTTGGTTTTTATCTGGCAATGTCTTATCTGCCGGGACTTCCCGCATATATTTTCCTTTTGAAAGAGTTACTCCCATATATTATAATCATCCTCGCAGTAAGCATGGTATTGATCTATTTTAACCGTATCCGCAAACGAAAAAATTTCATTTCCAAATTAAAAAAACTCGCCTGCGAATCCAATTTTACAGTATCGAATATCCAAAAACCGTATTTATCCGTTTTCAAAAGAACAAACGGTATCTCTTTTACGATTACGGCAAACCAAAAATCCTACGATTGCAAACTGATTTCGGGAAAAAGAAAAAATATTCCCATCATATTTACAAATCAAGGCTTTTTGCTCTTCAGACGTATTATCCGCCTTGGTAAATCGGAACTCTTTTCCATCTATTCCAAATACGATTATCAATTTGAAAGCGATGCGAAAAAATGTCTGATTATCACATATATTCCCACAAATTGTTATTTTAAGGATTTTAGCGGTCAAATGCGAAAAATTGATACCGGCGAAAAAATCGGGGAATATACCGTATTCAGTGCCGGCGGTTTTCTGAATGCTTTGGAAAGAGATTGTCTGGACAGATAAATAAACGAGATTTTTGCAAGATATAAATATTTTTCATACAAAAAACTCTCCGAGTGAAAAACGGAGAGTTTTTATATTTATTTTTTGCTTGATATCCATCCATTCAAAAGAGAGAAACCGAGGATCAGCCCCCCTCCGATTACCTGCAGAAATGTCATTCCTTCCGATAAAACCAACACGGAAATCAAAACAGCAACCAAAGGATCGATATAACTGAGTATGGCGATCTGATGCCCTTTCAAATCGGCAATCGCGGTAAAATAAAGGCAATACGCTACTCCTGTATGCAAAAGTCCAAGGGTCAACAATGCCGCCCAACCGTAAAAATCCGTAAGGGGCAAATGAAATCCTTCGGAAAAAGCAACGTAAGGCAGAAGTATGACAGAAGCGGAAATGAGTTGCCAAAAGGTTTTCCGCAACCCCGTCATATCGGACATTCCTTTATTCAAAAGAACGACCAGCGCATAGAATATTGCCGCGCTCACACCAAAAACAATGCCTCTCCCATCCTTTTGCAAATCGGAAAATCCCGTCAGAAAAAGGAATCCGATTGCTGACATCAAAAAACAAGCCCACTGTAATTTTGTAGATTTTTCGTGAAACAAAAGCGCAGATATCGCCGTCACAATCACAGGTGCAATATAATAACAAAGCGTTGCTGTCGAAACGGTCGTATACCGATAAGCTTCAAAAAGCAAAATCCAATTGATTCCAAGCGCCGCGCCGGAACAGACAAGCAAAAGGATTTCTTTCTTTTTTACAGCATTGCCTGTTGCATCGTTTCGTTTTTTCCGTCCGGTCAAAAGCAAGAAAATTCCAATCGGGAAAACCGCGATAACAGAACGGTACAAAGCGATTTCTGCCGATGGCAGAGTCAAATATCGGACAAAAAACGAGATCGTACCGAAAATTACCATGGAAAGTATCATAAAAAAGCCGGAGCGTTTCAAGGCAATATTTCCCCCACTTTTTCAAATCAACCGCCGAGATATGCTTTTTTAACCATTTCACTTGAAGCAAGTTCTTTGCCGGTACCGCTGAGAACGATGCTTCCATTTTCCAAGACGTATGCGCGGTCGGAAATCGCAAGGGATTTTCCTGCATTCTGTTCCACAAGAAGAATGGTCGTACCGTCGCGGTTGATATCCTTGATAATCTCAAATACCTGATTGACGAGCAACGGAGACAAGCCCATTGAGGGTTCATCCAACATCAAAAGCTTCGGATGACTCATAATCGCGCGTCCCATGGCAAGCATTTGTTGTTCGCCGCCCGAAAGCGTTCCCGCAATCTGATTGCGGCGTTCGGCAAGACGCGGAAATCTCGTGTAAATCGAATCCAAATCCTCCTTAAAGGAAGCCTTATTCGGGTTTGTAAATGCGCCCATCATCAGATTTTCATATACCGAAAGCTCCTGAAAAATTCTTCTTCCTTCGGGGACCTGTGTCATACCCAGACGGACGATCTGATGGCAAGGCGTTTTTGTGATATCCTTACCGCTCAATATAACGCTTCCGCTTTGCTTTGGAATCAGACCGACAACACTTTGCATGGTCGTCGTTTTGCCTGCACCGTTCGCGCCGATCAACGTTACGATCTCACCCTGGTTGACTTCAAAGCTGATTCCTTTGAGCGCACAGATCACACCGTAATATACTTTCAGATCTTTTACTTCCAATAACGCCATAATTAACCTCCAATATAAGCACGGATAACTTCACGGTTGGAAAGCGCGTCTTTCGTTTTGCCTTCCGTCAACACCGTACCGAAATTGAGCACCGTAATTTCATCACAAAGACCTGACACAAATTTCATATCGTGTTCAATGAGAAGAATCGTCATATCAAAGCGATCTCGGATGAGCTTGATCGTTTGGATAAGATCCTCTGTTTCATGAGGATTCATTCCCGCCGCAGGTTCATCCAATAGCAAAAGCTTAGGTTCCGTGGCAAGTGCTCTTGCGATTTCCAACTTTCTTTGCTTACCGTAAGGAAGATTGCAAGCAAGATTATTGCGTTCATCCTCCAAACCGAAAATACGAAGAAGTTCTTTTGCTTTGGCACGCATTTCCTTTTCACAACGGAAATGTCCGGGCAAACGGAAAAACGATTCCAAAACCGTACATTTGAATTTCGGATTATTATGAAGACCTACCATAACATTGCGGACAACGGTCATATTATTGAAAAGACGGATATTCTGAAATGTACGGGCAATGCCTTTTTGATTGATTTTTTCCTGAGAAAGACCTTTTAATTCTTCTCCATCCAGATAAAACGTGCCTGTTGTCGGTTTATAAACACCCGTAAGCAGATTGAAAACGGTTGTTTTTCCTGCGCCGTTCGGTCCGATCAGACCGTAAATCTGATTCTTTTTGATGCGGAGATTTACGTTTTGCGCCGCTTTCAAACCGCCAAAAGAAATACCCATATCTTTGGTTTCAAGAATATATTTTTCCATTATTTCTTCCCCCCGTTCCCTTTATCGTAATCTTTCATTTCCGGCGGTACCATGTCAACGGAAAGCACTTCGTTCATCTCGATCTTCGTCGGAACAACGTCCCATTTTTGCGCATCATCCTTAACGTGAGAAGGATCGGAATGGTGCTTGAAAAGTTTTTTGACAAAATCGGAAAAATTATAACGGTTACGGAAATGTTTGAGTGCAGGCGCATTATTGTAGATTACAATCACAATGAGAATCAACGCGTAGATCAGATTCTGCAATACGGCAAGATCACCTGTGAGAACGGTAGCAAACTTGGTATTCAGATAAGTAATCAGTGTAGCCGCAATGATAGAGCCGTTGATTTTGCCCATGCCGCCGAGAACGACCATAACAAGGATTTCGATGGAATAATTATAGCCGAATTTCGCGCTTTGAACCGTATAATTGCTATAACTGTAAAGAACGCCTGCAATACCTGCAAATGTAGCTGAAAGCGTAAACGTAATCAATTTGTATTTCGTAACATTAATACCTGTGGCGCGAGCGGCAATTTCATTATCACGAATCGCCGTTACGGCTCTTCCGTGTTTGGAACGGATATAATTCTGAATGATTGCGAGCGTGATAAGCACGAGTGCAAATGCGATTATAAACAAATAGTTTTTGTCATAACGCGGAGTAGCAAGACCGATTGCGCCGCCAAAAGATTCTTTTGAAGTATTCTGAAAAATGGATTTTACAATTTCGCCGAACGCCAGCGTTACGATTGCAAGATAGTCGCCCCTGAGACGAAGTGCGGGAATACCGATAATCACACCGCACAGAGCAGCAACACCTGCACCGACAACAAGAGAAATCAAAAATGCTGCAATTCCGTTACCGAGCGAAGGAACGAGCAATGCGGAAACTTTACCGCCAAGATAAGCGCCGACGCACATAAAACCGGCGTGTCCGAGGGAAAGCTCTCCCAAAAAGCCTACGACAAGGGAAAGCGAAACCGCAAGAATGATGCTGATCGCAATTTTTTCCAAAAGAAAAAGCAAAGAAGAGTTCAGAGGCTGATTCAAAGATATCACGGTAAGCACAAGCGTAATGATACCGATGACAACATAATTGATATAATGATTCCATTTGATTTTTTTGATATTCATACCTTTTCCCTCCGTTTCTTGCCGAGAAAGCCTGTCGGTCTGATCAACAAAATAATAATCAGGATAGAAAATTCGATTGCATCGGTATACGGAGCAATTACCGTAATCTTATAAGAAACAGATTCAATGATACCAAGCAAAAGACCTCCGAGCATTGCGCCGGGAATCGAACCGATGCCGCCGATAACCGCCGCCGTAAACGCTTTGATTCCGGGCATCGCGCCGAGGTTATTCGAAACACTGGGCGATTTGAAAAGATAGAAAAGGCCCGCGAGCGCCGCAAGCGCGGAACCGATTGCAAAAGTGATCATAATAATTCTGTTGACGTTGATACCCATCAATTGTGCCGCGCCCTTATCCTCAGAAACGGCAATCATCGCGCGTCCCGTACGGGTATACTTAACAAAAAGCGTCAATGCAATCATAACAGCCGTTGCCGCTCCAAGCGTAATCAGTTCGGATACCTGAATATCAGCGCCCAAAAGTTTGACCATACCGAATTCGTATCCGTTTACCATCTTATTGGCAGATCCGAAAATAATCTGCGCCAGACTCTGGAGCAAATAGCTGACGCCGATCGCCGTAATCAGTACAGCCAGCGGCGAAGCGCCTCGCAGAGGTTTATACGCAATTTTCTCAATCAGAACACCGAACAGTACGCAAACGAGAACCGCTGCTACGATAGCAATAACAGGTTGATTCATTGCCATAAAAATATAAATCGTATACGCGCCAACCATGATGATATCGCCATGCGCAAAGTTCAGCATTTTCGCAATGCCGTATACCATGGTATATCCGAGGGCAATCATCGCATATCTTCCCCCGAGGCTGAGACCGTTGATAAGTGTTGATAAAAAGTCCATAAAAATGCCTGCCTTTTATAAAAATAATACTGCACATATCGTTTGGTCGACATGTGCAGTAAATCCAGTCTTTTTTTGAAAAACAACCGTCTTTCGGGTGTGTCCTTTTTTAACAAACCCGGGTAAAATGCCGAATAAAAATTAGTTCGCTTCCTTGATCACGTATTTGATTGCGCCTTTATCAACGAAGCCATCCGCTTTCCAAGTGATGCTGTCACCGGTAACACCGCCTTCATAAGTGTATCCGCCGGCAAACTGTTCTTTGAGAATTTCGCACAAATCGGAAGCGCTGATCGTAACAGGAATTTCCTTGCCTTCCTCAACCGCCTTTTTCATTGCGCCATAGATTGCATATACGCAGTCGTAAGCGGAAGCGCCGAACTGATTCAAGGTTTCCTTGCCGTATTTTTCAACGTATTTATCGATGAATGTCTTAGCAGCGCCTTCGGTTGCCTTGGAGTTGAAGTGAGAAAGCATGGTTACTTCCTGCGGAATGCTTGTAATATCAAAGCCGTCGATATTGTCAATACCGTCAAAGCCGTCGCAACCGTAATAAATTGCTTTGGGAGCAATCACATCTTTTGCCTGTTTCAGGAAAAGAGATGCAGGGGTGTAATAGATGGGCATAAAAATGAAGCCGCAATCCTTGAGCGTGCTGATCTGCGTAGAGAAATCCGTTTCGTTTGCGCTTGTGAAGCTGGTTTCCACAACCGTGATGGAAGAATCAAGGTTTGCCTTGAACTGAGTATAAATACCGTCGGAATATGCTTCGTCGGATTTATAGAAAACACCGATCGTCTGACCTGCGTAGTTTGCATTTACGAATTCAGCCGCAACCTTACCCTGGTTACCGTCGGCAAAGCACATCTGATAGCCGTTGGGATTTGCGGGAATATCATCATTGGAAGCCGAAGGCGTAAGGAAAAAGACGTTATCCTCAGCGGAAAGATTTTTGAATTCCAAACCGGGCTGACTGGTTACAGTACCGAGAGATACCTGCATACCGCCCTCAAAAAGAGATGCATAGTTGGTCGGCAACTTCTGTGCATCGTTTGTATCGTCCATGGCAACGAGTTTAAACTTGACACCGTTCAAGCCGCCTGCCGCATTGATTTCGTCAACAGCCATTTGAGCCGCATTGCGAACGGCTTCGCCATACATTGCAGCGCCGCCCGTCAAAGGACCGGATACACCAATGACGAATTCTGTGTTGTTTTCTGTGTAGCCCTTTGTGCCGCAGCCGGAGAAAAGACCCATGCACAAAGTAAGCGCAAGAAAAAGAGAAAGAATTTTGACAAATTTCATAATAAAGCCTCCTGAGATTCATGTGATATTGTGGAATTTCTCCTTTTATATTGCGTTTTTCAGTTTACACTTTTTTTCTCAATATGTCAAGTCATTTCACAAATTTTTTATAAAATCACGATAAAAATATGTTATTTTATATCTTAATCTTCGGCAAAGCACGACAAAAAACAAAAATTCCTATGTTCGGAAGCACACCTGCGGCCCTTTTGTTGCCGAACAAAGATTTTGTATGACGGTAGCGGAAGAACCGTCCTTCGGAATATATGCCCCATTACCAAATGAATTTTCAACGTAAAACATTTTGAAACACTGTTGAAAATTACGCAATTCCATGATATAATATAAAATAAAAATCGAAAGGAGTATGGTTATGCTTGAAAAAATGAGTGATTTTTTTGAAAACAGATTGTCGGGATACGATCAACATATGATGGCAAACATTGAATCTGCAACCGAATTCTATCCTTTTACCGCCGCAATGCTACCAAAAAACGAAAACTGTCATATTCTTGATTTAGGTTGCGGCACGGGATTGGAGTTGGAAGAATACTTTTTATTATGTCCCTCCGCAAAGGTAACGGGAATTGATTTATCGCAAGGCATGCTGTCTTCTCTCAAAAAGAAATTTACCGATAAAGATATTATCCTGATTTTCGGTTCGTATTTTGAAGTTCCGTTTGAGAAAAATACGTTCGATGCCGCAGTATCGGTGGAAAGTCTGCACCATTTTACAAAAGAAGAGAAAATTCCGCTCTATTCCAAACTTCATACCGCTTTAAAAGACGGCGGTTATTTCATACTGACGGATTATTTCGCTTCTTCCGATGAGGAAGAACAATTGCACCGCAAAAATCTGATTGCCTTAAAAGCAGAACAAGGCATTACGGACGATGCATTCTATCATTACGATACTCCCCTTACCGTAAAACATGAAACCGAAGCGTTGCTCGAAGCAGGATTCTCATCCGTTACCGTATTGAATCATTGGGGAGCAACCTATACGATAAAGGCAGTTAAATGAAAGAAAAATGAGATGCAGTTTTACAAATAAAGAAAAATCGTATACTTCATCATAGAAAATTATCAATTGATAAAGCCACGGTATAATGATATGCCGTGGCTTTCACCGATCTGAATCAATATTTTTTGGGGAATTCATATATTCAACAACAACGCCCACGCCAAACCGTAATAACTGAGTACGGCTACAAGGTCATTGATCGTCGTAATCAGCGGACCGGAAGCAACGGCAGGGTCAACACCGCAACGATACAGGCAAATCGGAATCGCCGCACCCGTCAAACCGGAAATCGTCATCGCAAAGCACATAGCGAGCCCCACGCATCCTGCGGCGGAAAAAACGAACACTGTTCCGTAAGACGCAAAAACAAACAGGTATGCGCTGACAATCAAAAACGATATCGTACCCAAAACAACGCCGTTGAAGAGCGCAACACGAATTTCCTTCAAAATGGTAACGAATTGATTTTTCCAATCATTGTCATCATCGTTGCCGAGTGCTCTGACCGTTACAGCCAAAGACTGCGTTCCAACGTTACCTGCCATACCGAGAATCAAAGATTGGAAAGAAACGATCATCGGCAGCGCATCAACCACACTCTCAAACATTCCCACAACAGCGGAAACCACAAGACCCATAAACAAAAGCGCAACCAACCAAGGCACACGCTTTTTCATACTCTCAAAGAGTGTTTCGTCCGGCTCATGCTCCGAGCTCAACGCCGCAAGCTTTGCGTAATCATCGCCTCTCTCTTCATCGACAAGCTCGACGATGTCCGTAGACGTGATAACGCCGATCAAAGCATTGGTCGCAGAAGAAACGACGGGAATCATATCCTCAGAATAACCGCGCACACGCTCAATATTTTCGGAGATCAGCTCCTTATCATAAACAAACGGAAACGCCGTAGAAATTAACAATTCCGGATCAACGGTACTTCTCGCAACGATCAGATCTTTGAGATCAATAGCGCCGTAAAAGGAACCATCATCGTTTACTACGAATATTTTATAAATATTGTCGTTTTCTGCCGCTTCGCTGACAAGAGACTTCATAATCTCTTTGATAGATAAATTCCGTTTGACAACGATATAATTCGTGCTCATGCGGCTGCCGAATTCGTTATCCTCATAAGAATCAAGCAGTTCAATATCTTCTTTGATCTCGGTATCTTCAATCAGATCAAAAATCTCGTTTCGCGTTTCCTCGTCGAGGTCGTCCAATGCTTCCAAAGCATCGTCGGCATCCATCTGCTCGATGATTTCTGCCGCATCGTCCGCATCAATCTCGGAAAGATAATCGCCCGCATCATCCAAAAATGAAACGATTTCCGACATCGTTTCGTTTCCGATAATCCGACGGAGGAATTCACGCTCATCGGCGGTCAGTTCTTCGAAAATCCCCGCGATATCGTTTTCATGATATTCATCTAAGTGCTCCCTGATTTCGTCATCACTGAGACCGCTGCGAATCAAGGCAAGAATTTGAGCACCGTAGTCCCTTTCCTGCAAGGGAAATTCCTTCTTTTCATCCATATAGGTTCCCTCCTTTTCGGCTTCTCCATATGGGAATTATAGCACATCATTATGAACAATTCAAGCGTTTTTCATTTCTTTCATAAATATTTTTAAACATAAACATTTTGCAAAACTTTTTCAACATATTATATTTTCTTTTTATGTAAAGATACATTTGTCTGTCATATTCAAAAGAAAAAACGGGATTAAAATCCCGTTTTTGTATCGGAAGCATACATGGCATCTCGATAAAATCTACCCATTTTCTCTTCCTTGATAAAAAATGTATTGGTATGCGCATAAGCAATGCGTTCCGTTCTGTCTTGATAAATCAAGTCAGAGCGAAGCTTTTCGACTTCTTTCCGCACTGCAAGGAGCGCTTCTTCTTTTTCAAGAATTACTTTGTCCAATTCTTCGGACTTCTGTTGCTCTGCAAGCAATTTTTGTTTTGCTTCATCATCAGCGGCTTTTGCCGATGCAAGCGCCGCTTGCATGATTTCCGCTTCTTTCAGCAACGCCGATTTTTCTTCTTCCAAAACTTCAATCTTTGCTTGTTCCGCAGTCAGTTTTGCCCTGATCTCGGTCTCCGCCTGTGCTGCTTGGGCGAGTCCTGTTTTCGCGCTTTCCGTTTCTTTCAACAACGCGGCTTTTTCTTCTGTCAAGGACTGCACTTTCGCTTGTTCTGCGCTCAAAGCTTCTCTGAGCTCAACTTCCGCAGCTTTTGTCTGCGCAAAAGACGTTTTTACATTCTCCGTTTCTTTCTGCAATTCTGTTTTTTCTTTTGCCAAGGACTGCACTTTCACTTGCTCTGCGTTCAATTCTTTTCTGAGTTCGGCTTCCGCAGCTTTCGCCTTTGCAAGAGACGTTTTCACGTTCTCCGTTTCTTTCTGCAATTCTGCGTTTTCTTCTATCAAAGATTGAACCTTCGCCTGTTCCTCTCCCAATTTATTTTGAACGCCGGAAATTTCGGATTTCTGCTGACCGAGAGAAGATTTTAATTTTTGAATTTCAGTTGTCAACGCCGCCTTTTCTTTTGTCAAAGAAGCATTTTTATTTTGTTGCGCTTCCAACTGTTCTTTGATTTCATTATTTACGGATTTTTCTTGTGCAAGCGCAGATTTCACGGTTTCCGTTTCTTTTTGCAATAGTGCTTTTTCTTCCGTCAAAGATTGAACGTTTGCTTGCTCTGCACTCAATCTCTTCTGAACGCCTGCCACACTTGATTTCTGCTGTTCAAGTAAAGTTTTCAAACCTTGAATTTCGGTTGTCAGCGCCGTTTTCTCTTTTACCAAAGAAGCGTTTTTATTCTGTTCCATGGCAAGCGTTTGTTTGGTTTTGTTCCACTCGTTTCTGG
>SVRL01000118.1 GCA_015064845.1 Oscillospiraceae bacterium
ATCGCCACTCCAGAATGACAGTGCAAGGCGTTTGTTTGTTCGCAGACAAATGGTTTCATCTAATTTTGCATTCTGCATTTTCCTAAATTTATCATCGAACTCACGTTATTTATAGTATATCGTAAATAAAAAGCTTTGTCAATTGCCGATGTTTTTCAAATAAAAACCCTCCTGTGAAAGGAGGGAAAATTTTAATTTATGCTTTTCCGCAGACCGAGCGGAAAACGGGTTCCAATATTTTCCGAACTTCTTTCGTCATATGATAAAACCCGCAGTCATTGGGATGGACACCGTCAACCGTACAGGCAAAGGGATCGCTTTCGGCATAGAAATTTTCTCCGCTTACCAAATATACGTTCCGATCTCCGTTTGCAACGGCATTTTCATACGTGGCGCGGATAACGGCAAGACGTTTTTCGGATTCCTCTTGCTTGATTCGGTAATTGGGGTTAGAAAGCAGAATGATGGGTAAGGTTGGATTTTTTTCGCGGATAATTTTGAAGAAAGGTTCGTGCGTTTTGGCAAGATACTCTGCATCGGGCGCATTATAGTCGTAATCCATCACAAAAATACTCATGGGAATATCTGCGATAAATTCAGCCATTTCGGGTTCTCCCTTTGCGCTTCCCGAAAATCCGAAATTGATATAATCCATATTGAGTTGACGGGAAAGCGCGGCGTTATAAGCATTTCCCACGCGTCCCGCGCAACCGCCTTCTGTAATAGATGAACCGTAAAAAATGACGGGCTTTTCATTTTCATAAGGCGTAGGGGCTTCTATTTTCGCCTCGTCTTCGATACCGATTTCAATATGATCCAGAATTTCATTTTTCGGCAAATAAATCGTAATATCTGTCATTTCCCCGCTGAGTTCAAACGTTTTCTCCGATACATTCGGATTGGTTCCGCGCAACCCCGTCGGAAAAACACTTCCGATGAAAATTCCTTCCGTACGCTCCCCTACGTAAACATCCAAACCGGAAGAAGCGACCTGCGTAGTAAAAACATCGCGGATAAACGTCTTGGAAATCAGCTTGATATAGAGTTGCTTCGCATTGGTACGGAAACAAACTCTGCCTCCCGTACTTCTGCTTCCAAACTGACGAAGCTGAGGCATTTTTTCCATCATTTCTTCGGGAAGCCGCATAAAGCTCCCATTTTTATAAAAATTCATCAAACCGAACACGCGGATCGGCATATCCTGACACGAAAACATTTGCATGGATTTATTCTCCTTATTCATGATCCATAGATGAAAAGTTATAATATGCTTCCTGAACTTCTTCCGTTTTTTCTTTTATGAAAGTATGGAAGAAATGATATTCCTGTTGCGCAAACATATTCAAAAACGAACTCATTCGTAACTTCGATTTGTCCAGAATCAAGGTTACGACACCGCGGTTTTCCACGGTTTTGATAACAGCGGAATACGGAATTTCCTTGATGGGAACCACGAAAATAAACGACAGAAAGACAACCGCCGTAACCGTATTGTGAATACCGTCTTCATCCATATAAAAGCCGTATCCTCTGCATGCCTGAATGAGAACGATCAAAAAAGAAAACGACCAGGATGAAACGATCAACGTTCCCAGAACCGCAAACACCATTCTTGTAGTAGCTTCCATCGGCTCTCCGTTTTCCATTAAAATCTCATGTGTTTGCAAGAAATAAATGCCATACCAACCCAGCGCCGCACAGCCAAGCAAAATCAGCGCCACAAAATAAAATTTGAAATTCAACTTTGCTTTGAACATCATGGTTATCTCCTTTTTACGATAATCGGTATTTCTTCTATTTTATCACATCTCGTTTTTCCATGTAAAGAGATAACGTTCAAAAAATTTCAAAATCCAAAAAATTTTTTCTGATTTATACAAAAAGCGGCAAGTTACCGCACCCGATTACTCGCCGTTTGGATCTTTATACACGCGACCGCCGTATTTTTCAACCGATTGGCATATGGTTTCAAAAATTTCTTTTTCGGATTTGCCATAATGTCGAATACAATTCACCTCAATTTGCGTATTATCCTTCAAGTTCAATGTATAAAAATAAATATCTTCCATCGGCGGCAATCCGATTAACGTCAAAATTACGTCAACAAAAACGGGATATCTATCTCCTTCATAAAATTTAGTTTTAACAGAACGGATTTCATCAAATCTTACTACCGTTCTTTTCGAATTATATTTTCCTTCTATGCTACAACCTCTCGGGAAATCTATCTTTTCTTCATCTATGATCAAATAACGACTTCTCTCACCAAAAGCACAGGGAATGAATAACCCACTCAAAAATAGTCCAAAAACAATAAAAATAGCTTTCAATTCCAAGAGAGGAATTTTTGCAATCGTGAGAATAATGCCTGCTATCAGCATACAAACACCAACAGCAGCAATCACTGCAACTATTTTTGTGTCGGAACTATTGTATTTTTTCATAAAACCTTACTCCTTTCAAAAAACAAAAGGCTTCGCCTTCAACGAAAACTTGAACCTTGTTTCCTTTCCTATTATCATTATAACAGAATTCTTTCCGCTTGTAAAGCCTATATTGGCAGACAAATGACAGCGGTATTTTTCTTTATAAAGGATTTATCTGTTGCCAAAAACGTGTTTATCTGTTATAATGTATTACTCTGATTTCCAAAATTTTTATATTGTTTTCGCAAATAGATCCATCCATAGAAATTCGGGAAAAACATACTTGCCCAAATGAAGGCGAGAAAAGCCGAAAATATCACTTCCGCAACAGTATCCGAGATTATGAGGAGGAGGGCGGACAGGGAAAAGAAAATCAAACCAACCCAAATGTATTGTAAAACCAAATATCTCAAAAAGAAGTTGCGGGAGCGCTTATATGGAGCCAGATCAACATCTTGGGGTATGCGATGAATATGCGTTTGAGGTCCGCCTGCTATAAAAAATCCTTTGATGGGAAGGGCTTTATATTCTCTTCTCAGAGAAGCTTCGTAATCATACATATTGCTGCCTTTTTCCCAATATGTAAAAAAATAAGTTGCATCTTTGGGCGTCGCTCTTGTAAATTCAAACTTTCGGAATCCCGATATTTTATCCAAACGCCATCCCTCTTTTTCCAAACGGGAAAGCTCGGCTTCAATTTCATCACATTTCCATACGGGTGCAAAAAAGCGTTTGGTCATTGTTTCTTTCATTCAAAAATCACCCCTTAAACGTTTTATTCATGAATCACGTCAGCGACAAATTGTGCTAAGCTAACCCATTCCTCTGTTGCAACGGGTTGTTCGTGGCTGAACCTTATGACCTTGCCGTCGCTGCAAAGCAAAATCTTGTCGCCATCGGGGCATTTTGCGATCACGATACCGTCCGGCTTTGCATCGAGCAATTCTTCGGTGAGCAATTCTTGCGCAAACAATTTGTTTTCTTCTGTGGCAATATCATAAGGCAGAAGCTCATATTCATCGGAAAGATAACCACCATTCGCAATCATATAATACGGCAAAACAGGTGCATAGTTTGTTTCTGCAATATCGACAGCTTTTGCTTTTGGAAATGCTTTTTTGAAATCTTCTTTTCTCTCTTTCTTTTCGAACCTCAAAAGCTTCAGAGCGTCCTTTTCGGAAATCAAGCGCAAAGGGCGTTTTGTGTTTTTTAGCTTTTCGTATTCCGTTATGCTTTTTTGTAAACAGCTTACAATAGGTCTATCCGGTATAACCGTGTGACTCAATATATATCCGCTCGGCAATTCCTTTACAACCATGGCGGGCATTAAATCACTTTCCGATATTGCTTTTTCTTGAAGCAATTTTTGAGCAAAATCCTTATGAATCAAGAATTTGTTTTTTACACAATCTACATATGGTTCACCAAACATAGGGGAATAGATTCTTTGTAAATATGCGTGTGCAATATTGCATTCCGGGATATTCGATTCAAGGTAGCAATCCTGAAAATCGCTTTGTTGAAGTTTATAGAAAATACCTGCAATTTGGGGAAGATGACCACCCAACGCTTCAATTCTTTCTTTATCCTCAACAGTAATGTCTCTGCATGATGCAATGGTTGGAATTTGATAATTACAATACAAATGAAAATATTGCTCTGCCTGATATTTCCCTTTATCTTTTGCCCAACAAAAATCAACGTCGGTAATACCATGGCGAACACAAGCATCTCTGAAGCGTTCAGGAACAAGCATCGATTCAAGTGACCAACGCTTGGGGGAGGGACGTAATTCGTGATGGGCGCGGAGATTATAAATCTTTACCGTTTCGCCTTGTTCGCTCTCACATTCATAGGAATCACACAGGGTATTATCCTTGAATGTAGTAGGAACCATTTCGTACCAATCGCTCGTGTAATCGGCATATTTCCTTGTATAAATGCCTCTTGCTCTCCATCCGTTTTTCTTGCAAAAAGAATCAATAGCGGATAATATTTCATCGGCGCGAGGATTTTGCAGATCAAGTGTACTCCATCCAACACAATCGCACTTTAAGCCAAGTGAGTGAATAAAGTCTATATTTAGAAGGTATTCTTCCTCTCCATTGATCCGTTTATCATTCTTATCAAGAATCCAATCTAATGTTTCGATGATTTTCATTTTGAATCCTCC
>SVRL01000119.1 GCA_015064845.1 Oscillospiraceae bacterium
ACAGTTCCAACAATACCTACACCACACGATTGTAAAATAAAGAAAGTCACTATACGAGGCGATTTTATTATATTTGAGTTTGAGGATGACATTTCGTATCATGATTCTATTCGGCACTCCAATCCTAATGCAAAATCCTTAGTCATCAAAATTCATTTAGTTGATGATTTTGATACCTACAAAATGAAATACTACAAAAAGCCTTGGTGTAGAGGGGATTATTCCCGTATTGATAACGCCCAACTTGAAAAAATTGCTAAAAATGAAAGACTCGAATATCTTTACCATTATGTTGGCTATCAATCTATTATTATCAAGTTGTTTAGCCAAACTTATATCACTCTCGACATAGTAACCGACTATATTGAATACGAGTGGATTGTTTGACAAATTCCAATTTATCGAACAGAATAGATCGAACCCCGACAGATTTTGAATCTGTCGGGGTTAATTATTTGTTTACCGCGGATCAAATAATGTCAGTTAATTTGCAATGTCTCCGCTAAGGACATCACGCCTTCGGTTCATAGTCTTTCTTTTTCGGAATTGTTCGGTTGATTATAAAATCAATCCTGGAGCTGAGCAACAATGCCGTTTGCCCAAGCCTTGAGGTCTTCCATTTCTTCGGGTTTTACGCTTGTGAGGAAGGAGAAGAAACTGCCTTTGACTTTCTTTACGTCGATCACGTTTGCGCCTGCAGCGGTAACCAAAGCTTTCATTTCTTCAACGGTGCTGTCAGCGGCGTCTGTGAAAATAGCAACGTGCTGTACTCTTTCGGTATCAAGACCGCGGAGGTAACGGGAAAGGGTATCGTCGATCATTTTGCCGGAGGAAATGCCGAGGAAAAGAAGTCTTTCTCTGTTGCAATCGTATGCAGGGGGAATTTTATCAACTTTTACCTGGAATTCAGCAGCAAGACCGCTTGTGAAGGTTGCGATTTTTCCTTTCTCGGGATAGTGGAATACTTTCATTTTCATAGCCATGGTAAATCAGTTCCTTTCAGAATAAAAATTTTGTTTACAAATTCATTATACCATAAAAGTATATTTTTTTGTATTGTTTTTTCAAAATTTCTTTTCGTCTTTTTTAACGAGATAAAAATGAACTTCTTGTATAAAAGAAACAAAACGCCGTTTTCAACATATGGGAGAGTCTGAAATCCCGAAAATTTCCGAGGTGGCTTTCAGAAATTCCCTTGCGATGAGCGCGTGTCCCGCTTCCGTCGGATGAACGCCGTCCCAGATCCAATAAGCGGGTTCGGCGCACTGCGCCGCTTCATCAAAGACTTCTTGCAAAGGTATGAAAACGGCGTGGAATTCTTCGGCAAGACGGCGGACTGCTTTTTGCTCGCTCTGTAAAATGGCTTTACGCAAAGCAACGGAGGAATCGTTATTTTTCTGTTGCTCAACGTATGCAAAAGGCTCCATTAAAATCAGTTTTATGTCGGAATTCTGTTTTCTGCATTCCGTGAGAATCTTTCTGTATTCGGATTCATAAGCGGAAGCGGAAAGATCCTTGACTCTGCGTGCGCTTGCCTGTAAACAATCGTTGATACCGATCAGAACGGAAAGTACGTCGGGCTGAAGCGAAAGCGTATCCGTTTGCCAACGGGCGGCAAGCGCCTCAACGGTATTTCCCGAGATACCACGATTGAAAAATTCGAAACGGCGTTCGGGATGTTTCATGCCGAGAAGTCCCGTTACGATATAGACGTAACTGTGTCCGATCTGATGATTTTTATCCCATTCGGAGGCTTTGCTTTTATAGCGGTTGCCATCCGTAATGGAATCGCCTTGAAAAAGTATTTTCATGACAGCTCCTTTTCTGATGGTTTGAATTTTGTTCAAATGAGGAATGAATGTAGACCTTCCCCAAGAATATGGATTTCCTTGCCGATTTTCGCCGTTGCCTGCGTACCCGAAGGAATCGTAAAAGTATAGCGTACGCGGTCGTTTTCCCAACGCCATTCGGAGATGATCTCTCCGTATTTCGTTTTGAGGGCGGCTTTGGCAAAGCGCAGACGGGGGGTGGGGATGGGAGTGAGACGGAAGTGCTCAAAGCCAGGATATTTTTCATCGGGTTCAATACCGCCAACCTTGCCGTAAAGCCAATCGCCGACCGCGCCGTAAGCGTAATGATTAAAGGAATTCATATCCGCGCCGCACATACTTCCATCTTCGCGGATACCGTCCCAATGCTCCCACATCGTCGTTGCGCCTCTTTCCACGGAATAGAGCCATGAGGGCATTTTCGTTTGAAAGAGAAGCGTATATGCAAGCTCTGCGTAGCCGTATTCCGTAAGGACGTGCAAAAGATGGGGTGTGCCGAGAAATCCCGTTGTCAGGCGGTCGCCGTTTTCGTGAATCATTTGCGCAAGGCGGTCTGCGTGCGCTTGGTTTTTCTCCTCTTCGCAAAGCGAGAATGCAAGCGTCAGGACGTGCGCCGTTTGCGTGGGAATCTTCGTCATACCGTTTTCAAAATAAGCGGCGCGGAGGGCTTCTTTCGTTTCCGTCAGCTTTTCTTCGTAGTGCGTGAGTGAGGATTCCGTTACGCCGAGGATCTTGGAAATGCGGATGAAAAGATCTGTGGAATGCGCGCGGTAAGCATAGGCGAGAAAGCTTTTATCCGTGCCGCCGCCGCAATCGTTGGGTGTGGGAGCGTCTTGCGCAAGCCAGTCTCCGAAATGATTTCTGCGAACGTATTCTTCGCCTTTTTCATACATATAATCGATCCAGCGTTTCATTGTTACGTACTGTCTTGCCAAAAGCTCTTTATCGCCGTAGAGCAGATAAATCTGCCAGGGAATGATGACGGCGGCATCTGACCATCCGCAAGCGGGACTGACCCAATCCAACCGAGGAACGATCTGCACGATCCTGCCGTCTTTTAACTGTTCGAGCGACATATCGGAAAGCCATTTGCGGAAAAAGCGGTTGACGTTGAAATTGTAAGCCGCGCAACGCGCAAAGACTTGCGCATCTCCCGTCCAGCCGAGACGCTCGTCCCTTTGCGGACAATCGGTGGGGACGTCTAAAAAATTGCCCTTTTGTCCCCAGATGATATTGTGATACAGTTGATTGATCTTCTCATCGGAGCATTCGAAAAATCCCGTGCGTTCCATTTCGGAATGTACGGCGATCGCTTTGAAATCTTCGGGACGGACTTCTCCCTCAAATTCCGTCAGGCGGACGTAACGAAAGCCGTAAAAGGTAAATTCGGGCTTCCATTCGTGCGGTTTTCCGTCGCCCGTATAAACGATTCTCGCTTTTGCGGAGCGGTAATTTTCGCGGTAGAAATTGCCGTCGCGGTCAAGCACTTCCGCGTGGTCGATGACGATGGTTTTTCCTTTGGGAACCGTCAGCGAGAAAGAAAGATACCCCGTCAGATTCTGACCGAAATCCAGAACGGTTTCCCCTTTGGGCGTTTGGATGACGGCAATGGGCGTAAACGTTTCCTGCTCCGCGATGATCTCTCCCTCCTGCGGCACCAAAATGCTTTTCGGATGGCGGAGAATCCGAACGCCGTTTACCGTTGCTTCAAAATTTTCGTCGTAAACGTCGCCCTGATAGAGATTGCAGGCGCGGAATTTCGTTTCTTTTGAACGCCAGCTTTCATCGCTGACGAGAAGTTCTTCTTCGCCGCTTTCGTAAACGAGAAGAAGCGCCGCGATCATTGCGTATTCGTCTCCCGCGATCTCGGGAGTTCCCCAGGTTTTTACGGGGGTTACACCCTCAAAGCCGTAAGGCATTCGCCAACCCTGCGAAACGGTTACGGAAAGGGTGTTTTCCGCTTTCAGGAGCGCCGTAACGTCGTATTCCTGATATTGTACGCGGTGCTCGTAAGCCGTCCATCCGGGCGCAAGGATCCAGCTGATTTTTTCTCTGTTGATCCTTGCGGAATAAACGCCGAGAGCGGAAACCCACAGCGTTGCTTTTTTGACGGTTTTCCGAACGGAAAATTCTTTGAAAAATTCCGTTGCCGCCAAAACCTTACTTTTCGAACAAGGTTTCAGCCAATTTGCGGAAAATATGCGGTCCATAATGTTTTCCTTTCTGTTTTTCTGAAAATCAAGGATTTCGTTTTTCTTCCGTGAGAACATCATTCCGAAGGATTTCGCCTTTTGACATAAAACGAAAAACGATGTTGATTCCATTATAGCATAAGCGCTGGAAAAAAGCAAACGGTTTCTTCTTGGAAAGCTGCGTTTTTTTGAAAGAGTGTGAAACGGGGAAAACGCAATTGTGGAAAACGTGCGGTAAGCCTACGACGGATTAAGTCTATCTTAATGTGAGTTCGATAATAAAATAAATGAGAATTTAGCGTATTTCCTCGAAAGGAAATACGCAGTGATATTTGCCTACGGAAAGAGATATTGTGCTTTCGCACAGTGATATTCTGAAAGAGTGATATTCGCCTGACGGCGAGTGGAATATTTGAAGGGAGAACATATTTGGGGATGAACTTGTAAAAATAGCAGGAAATCTTGCTTAATTCG
>SVRL01000026.1 GCA_015064845.1 Oscillospiraceae bacterium
TGAGCTTTTGAAAAGCGTAATATAGGGTTCAATACCGTTTTTCAAAAGCTCATCAATCAGCTCGGAATAGAAACGCACGCCTTCCGAATTGATTTTGCCCGTACCTTTCGGAAAAATTCTGGTCCAGCTGAGTGAAAAGCGGTAAGCGCGGATGCCGAGCGATTTCATGAGCGCGATATCCTCGCGGAAACGGTGATAATGGTCGCATGCCGTATCGCCGCTATGACCTTCTTCCACGTTGCCGCGTTCATGACAAAAAACATCCCAAACGCTGAGTCCTCTGCCATCTTCATTCCATGCGCCTTCGATCTGATAAGAAGCCGTTGCGGCTCCCCAGACAAAATCTTTTTTGAAACTCATAAAATTCCTCCGTTGTTATTATGTATCTCTATTTTTTATTATATAGAAGAAAACTCGTTTGTCAAGCAAACAAAAGGATTTCTTTCTCACAACAAATGTTTTTGTGTTAATTTTTTCTGAATCGTTGCAATATATTTTCCAATATGGTAGAATAAACGGTATAGATTTCCTAACGGTTAGTTTTTGTTGTTTTACAAAGAGCAAAGAATTATAAAATAACGGAGGAGATGACGCATGAATATTGCGGATAGCATTATAAAAAACAAACTAAAGAATGTGTATTTCATTTGGGGGCGTGGCAAAACAACCATCGCCAATCGCTTAAAAGAAGAATACGGTTTCTATATTTACAGCACAGATGAAAGTCGAGATCGCCAGATGAAATTGGCTAATCCCATTGACCAGCCTTATATGTGCCGTGATTTCCAAAAGGAATATGGCGTAAAAAGCTTTTGGGAACTTTCCAAAGAAGTTATCGAAGAACGTGAAAAGCATTTCGTTGCAGAAATGACGCCTATGATGGTTGCCGAATTGATACAGCTTTCTGCTTGGCATAAATACTGGAATGAGTTTGATGGAAAAATCGGTCGTTCATTACGTTTTGACACACGAAATAAAGACGGCAAGCTCGGCATGGTGTCGATTATTATTGATGCCAAAAAGCCTATTGTTATAGGAGATAAATGATGGCGACTTGGATTACACACTTAATGATTGCAGATGGCGTTCTTGAACGTATTCCGAACTTAGATAGATATGGTTTCTGCGTTGGTAATATCGCACCGGATTGCAACGTAGAAAATGAAGATTGGACAGCCTTTACGCCGTCCAGAGAAGTAACACATTGGATGCAGAGTGAGCGAAAGAAAGCCTCGGATTGCGATGCTTTCTGCGACGAGTACATCTTGAAGCGTAAAGACAAAATCGAATCTGCAGAAGAATATGCGTTTCTGCTTGGTTACTACTCCCATCTAATTACCGACGCAGCATTTCAAGCTATGATCCGAGACGAAGATCGTGTAAGAGCTGTTTGGACGCGTATTAAGACAGATGAAGAATTGAGTGTTGCCGGTGCCGGTGTGGATGAAACGTGGGATTCAGTAAAGAGGCTTATTCCCAAGAAAGATCGGATGCGTGAGATCTATACGATGGAGGCTGAGTATTTGTGCGATCATCCGAACTCCGGGTATCTTACCGAGATTATGCCTTTGAAAACATTCCCCGACTATATTGATTATCTCCCACAAGGTAGTATTGTTCGCAAGATCGGCGTGATGGGTTATTTGCCAGAACCCGACAAATCAATAAATAAGTTTATTACTATGTCGAGAGACGAGTACGCAAACTTTGTAGAAGATACGATACAACTTGTGGTAAAACAGTTTTCCGAAAAGAAATTGGCGTGAGGAGAAGTATATTTGAAATGAATAAAGAAGAATTACTGAAGCTCTCTCCCGGAGAGCTTACTGATATGGGTATTTGTCCGACTTGCTTTAACCGTGAAAACGGCGGTGCTCTCTACGGCGACAATTCTGATAAGTTGTTGTACGAAGATGAAGATATTGAGTGCTTTTTTGTTGGCAATCCGAGAGCTGACGGCCATATGTGTATTGCCACTATGGAACACTATCACGATATGAGCGAAGCCCCCGACTATATCAACGAAAAGATCATTCGTTTTGCCAAACGATTTATGCAGATCATTCGTGAGGTGTATGGTTGTGAGCGTGTCTATATGTGTACGATGTGCGATGGTCCGAATAACCATTACCACGTCCAGCTCATACCCCGCTACTCTCACGAAAAGCGTGGAAGCGGAAACTTTGTCAAGACGAGGAAAGCGTATGTGTTTGACAAGGATAAGTTTGAAACAAGTAAAAAACTGATTGGAGAATACGCGGAACAATATGGGCATGATTAAGAATGAAATACCAATATTGGAGTTTGATACCGAACAAACAGCGGTTATCAATCCAACTCACGAAAAATTAGATTTGAAGCTCCCGAAAAAGTGCGTGTTCGCTTTTCTCGGTAAGTATATTGAAGAATACGCAAGCAAGACAGAAACACGGAAGGTGTCTGAGTTCGTCAGCGCAACGAAGCTTTACCCAATCTACATAACGAAATACAAGGGCGAAGAAATCGTACTCTGCCAAGCTCCCGTAGGAGCTGCTCCTGCGGCACAGATACTTGACTTTCTGATTGGCTACGGTGTGAATGAGATCATCTCTGCCGGTTCTTGCGGTGCGCTTGAAAAGTTCCCCGAAAGCACGTTTCTTGTGCCGAACAAAGCTCTGCGTGATGAAGGAACATCTTACCACTATGCGCCTCCTTCTCGCTTTATGGAGATCAGCGAAAGAGCGAGAAAAGCAATCAAGGAAACCATATTTGAACATGGTATGAAATATCAAGAGGTCATTACTTGGTCTACAGACGGATTTTATCGAGAAACCAAAGAAAAGGTTGCCTACCGAAAGAGCGAAGGCTGCTCTGTCGTTGAAATGGAGTGTTCGGCTCTTGCCGCTGTTTCCACTTTCAGAGATGCAACATGGGGTATGATACTCTACACCGCCGACAGCCTTGCCGACGTAGATAAATACGACGAACGTAATTGGGGCGGCAACGCATACGAATATGCGCTGACACTATGCCTTGATGCGGTTCTTAAACTATAAGGAGATTTTCACGATGTTTCAAATTTATAATGAAGATTTCTGGAAAGCAATAGATACGCTTGTAGCTTCGGGTACAATCATAATTGATAGACCCAAAGGCAGTATCCATCCAAGATTTCCTCATATCAAATATGAAGTTGATTATGGCTATTTAGAAAACACCGCCTCTATAGATGGTGATGGGATTGATGTTTGGCGTGGTTCTTTACCGGCGCTCAATGTCGATGCTATTATTTGCACCATTGATTTGATGAAAAAAGATTCCGAAATTAAACTTTTAATCGGTTGTACCGAAAAAGAAATGAAAGCTATATATGAATTTCATAATCATACAGAATTTATGAAAGGAATATTGATTTGCAAATAGTGTTGGATAAGGTGTTGATTCATAAATTGTTTACTCATACAAAAAACGTGTATTTTTTGTATAAAAATCTTGACATTGTCTAAAATTTATGGTATAATACTATTCCAGAAAAATGACGAGGAAGTATCAGAAAGGAAGAAGATCGGTATGGCGGATAATAAAGGTAAAAAAATCATCGCGTTGAACAGAAAAGCACGCCACGATTTCTTCGTGGATGATACGTATGAAGCGGGAATTGCACTTTTTGGCACAGAAGTAAAAAGTTTGCGCCAGGGAAGTGTGAATTTGAAAGATTCTTACTGTTATATCAAAAACGGAGAAATTTTTTCTACGGGAATTCATATCAGTCCTTATGAAAAAGGCAATATTTTTAACCGTGATCCTCTCCGCGAACGTAAGCTTCTTATGCATAAAAAAGAAATTCTGAAGCTTCATGCGCTTGTCGGTCAGCAGGGGTATACTTTGGTTCCGCTTTCTCTCTATTTTTCAGGTAAAAATGTAAAATTGGAGCTTGGTGTTTGCAAAGGTAAAAAACTTTACGATAAACGTGAGGATGCTGCTAAAAAAGCAGAAGCACGTGATATCGAACGTTATGAACGCGAACGCTCCAAATATTAAGGGCGCAATCGCCCGAATATATGGGCCCGTAAAGGTTTCGACGGGGATTTTGCAGTATGGTAAGCGAGCCGAGATGTGGTAACTCGTTAAACAACCTCATTCTTAAATATAAACGCTAATAATAACAGATTGGCTCTCGCTGCCTAAGCAGCGCGTCGCTCCGGGGAAGACCGCGACCTCGGACTCGGCGTCACTTAGCGGTAAATGTGCACAGCCCGTTTGCTTTTGAAGCTGTCATAAATAAAAAAGCTACCTGATCACAAAGCCTGTTTGTCGGCGTTGTGAAAGGGGAATTCTAAAAGATAAACTGCGCTCGGAGAAGGCTATATGAATAGATTTTCGGACAGGGGTTCGACTCCCCTCGGGTCCACCAGTCAATCTCACCTAAATGGTGAAATTAAAAGATACACCGCCTTGGTAAACTTGTTTATCGAGGCGGTGTATGGCTTTTTTGAAGAATGGGGTTTCTTGTGTAATAAATCTCAATAATTTAGAAAAGTTTTTGATAGGTATCATAACTGCTACAATAACAAATATAAAGAGAGTGAGTGCCATGGCTGATACTAAAGAAAAGAAATATGTGAGCGATAATGCTCAATTGATGGCTGAATGGAATTGGGAAAAAAACAATGAAACTGGATTTGATCCCAAAGAAGTAACTTGCGGTAGCCACAAAAAAGCTTGGTGGAGATGTAAAAACGGTCACATTTGGCAAGCGTCAATCGCCAATCGTTCTAACGGAAATGGGTGTCCATATTGTGCAGGACAATGGGTTATTCAGGGAAAGACTGATTTAGAAACCAGAGAACCTTTTCTCGCAAAAGAGTGGTCAATAGAAGAAAACTTACCTCTAACGCCAAAAACAATTTCTTGGAAAAGCAACAAAAAAGTTTGGTGGCAATGTTCATCTTGTGGAAATAAATGGGAAGCCAAAGTAGTTAATAGAGTAAATGGGCGGGGGTGTCCAAAATGCTATTCTCGAAATCAAACATCATTTCCAGAGCAAGCAATTTTCTATTATATTTCGAAAAGTCATCCAGACGCGATTAATCGATTCAAACCCGATTTTTTGGACGGAATGGAATTAGATGTTTATATTCCTTCAAAGAAAATAGCAATTGAATATGACGGTATTGCATGGCATACATCTTTTCGCTCACAACAGCGAGAAAATAAAAAGTACTCAATGTGCAAGAGCAATGGTATTTTATTAATTCGAGTAAAAGAAAAAATTGAAGATGAGCATTCAAATTGCGATATATTAATTACCACTAATTATAATTATTTGGATTTTGAAGAACTTGATCTGGTTATAAATCAACTTTCAATGTATTTGCATATTGATTCGGATATTGATACTAAAAGAGATAAAATAATTATACAGCAACAATTCCTGTTAAAAAAGAAAAAGGAATCCATTCTTCACTTGTATCCCAACATTGCATCTACATGGAATACATCAAAAAACGGTTCATTAACTCCGGATATGTTTTCTCCTGGTTCAACCGATCAAGTATGGTGGTTATGTCCAGACTGCGGATATGAATGGCAAGCAAGAATAGATCACAGATGTTCAGTTTCCGGATGTCCAATTTGCTCTATGTCAAATATGTCTAAAACGAGAAATAAAAACTATATCAAAAAAAATGGTTCGTTAGCAGATAATTATCCCCATGTTGCAGCGGAATGGCATCCAATAAAAAATGCTGAATTAACACCCCATGATGTTCTTGCTGGTTCAAACCAAAAGGTGTGGTGGAAAGGAAAATGTGATCACGAATGGCAAGCAACAATTGCATCCAGAACAAAAATCGGGGCAGGTTGTCCGATATGTAGTGGCAGACAAATATTACCAGGTTATAACGATTTAGCAACTACAAATCCAAAACTCCTTGAGGAGTGGGATTTTGAAAAAAATACACTCAATCCTACAAAAACAAGCCCTAATTCTCATGAAAAAGCTTGGTGGAGATGCAAGAATGGACACAGTTGGGAAGCACAAATACGTAGCCGAAACCGTGGGTGCGGATGCCCATATTGTTCTAATAACAAGGTTCTAAAGGGTTATAATGACTTACAATCTGTAAACCCAATTTTAGCAAATGAATGGAATTATGAAAAAAATGGCACAATAAAACCTGAAGAGTTTTTAGCAAGTAGCGAGAAAAAAGTATGGTGGTTATGTCCAGACTGCGGATATGAATGGCAAGCAAGCATATATCATAGAAATAAAGGAAGCGGCTGTCCCGAATGTGCAAAGCAAAATCGTAAAAAGAAAGACACCTAACATAAAGATAAGTGGTCATATTAGGCACTGCTTTTTGCACCGCATCAGTGCTTGTATCCATAATTACAGTCCCTATGCTCTATCTCTCATATTATCATCCAAAATGATAACGGCAGGGAATCGGCAAGGAAATTTCCGTTAAAATCCCATGATTGACAATCCTTGCTATCCGTGGTATAATACCCATGATAGCAAGGAGCGTCATATAATTCCGGATGTGATAATGTGCAGTTATCCCTCGGGTCCACCACTCATTAACATGTTTTTATGAAATCAAAAACACCGCATTGGCAACGAATGTTGTCAGTGCGGTGTTTGAATTTAGAAGAGTTTTATGCGAAGATATTCTCAATGGGGAAATGAAAATATTAATGGATTTTTTTGATTTGTTCTGCGTAATATTGGACAAGCTCAAATTTTGTGCCGGGCATCAATCTGTGGTCGGGACAGGGTAAGAAGCCGCCGAGTGCGGCAAGACGTTTCATACGTTCGATTTCCGCATCGACTGCCGCGCGGTCTTTGCGAAGCGCTGTTTTGTCCATACCACCGACGCCGAGCATTCCTTTTCCGAATTTTTCTCTTGCGAGAGCAAATTGATCGCCCCATGTACCGACTTCAATGGGAAACATGGTATTCACGCCCGTTTCAAACCACGTCGGTAAAAGCTTTTCCGTTACGCCGTCGCAATCAAGGGAAATGATATCAATGCCGTATTGATGGCAAAGATCGTTTCTTTTTTTGTAATGCTTTGCGCAAAGCTCGTGAAACATATCGGGAGAAAGCAGAGGACCGTTTTTGAAGCAAATATCTTCCCAATAATGAGCGAAATCAAATTTTACGCCCGTTTCCAGAATGGCTTTTGCACATTCATATTGCATATCGGCATAAGTATCCACAATATCGGCAAAAAGTTCCTCATCTTCATCATAGATCAGGTAACTCATGCCA
Organism: Oscillospiraceae bacterium; assembly: GCA_015064845.1. Lineage (GTDB taxonomy): Bacteria > Bacillota > Clostridia > Oscillospirales > CAG-272 > QALR01. The sequence continues at coordinate 7,256 of SVRL01000026.1, forward strand.
AGAACGGAAGTCATGTTACGAATTTCTCCCAATACACTGCCGAGATGCAAACCGACCGGAACGTCTGCCGGGCGCGTTTCGTTAAAATGTTTGAAATATTCTAAGTCTACGCGTGCGGGAGAAAATTGCATTTTCGGTTTGTAAAGCGTTTCAAAAGCTTCTCTGTCTTTGAGGAGATAATCATCTTCAGACGGAATGGAGGATACCCCCGGTTTGCTTCGTTCAATCAATCCTTGGCTTGTTTGTATGCGTCTGCTCCCATCGGGAAAGATTTCAAGGACTTTTGATTCAAAACGGGGCATAAGTCCGTTTTTTGCGCCAACGGTATGGTACCAATTGAAATCCCAGCCGATCAGACGGTCAAGTTCTCTGTCTTGCTCATTGCCGTCATCATGATTTCGAATCAGTTCTTTGGGAATATGTCCTTGCGCAGCCCATTCTTCAAGCAATTCTCTCCAGTATCCGAAATGCACGGCAGGAAAGCGATCAACCGGTTTTTTATGCAAAATATTCATGGCGCGTTCTCTGTTTGTCATCTGATAACTCCGTTCTTCCGCTGTAAGCAGTTTTTATTTTATCATAGCATATTTTGCCTTGAATGTCAATTCATACAGATGGGGATTGATTCAAAAATCATGTTTATTTTTGATGTTATTATTGACAAAATTGTATAATATGTGATATTATAATAAATAAGATATGGATATTGTTTTTGATGTGATAATGTGTAATTTTCTTTGGGATCGTTACGCATTATCACGTTTGTTTTCATAGGAAAATTGCCGTTTCGTTTGATTGCGATTTCATGAAACTGTAATTTATTTTTGAAATCATTATGGAATAAATTCATGAAGTATAAATATTTGATTCAACGAAGGGAGTTGACTTGAGCATGGCGGATTTTATTATCAGAAACGGGATTTTGAATGACTATCTCGGTTCGGGAGAGAACGTAGTGATTCCCGACGGTGTAACGCTGATCGGCGGAGCTGCATTTATCAGATGTTTGCATCTCAAAAGCGTTATGATACCTGACAGCGTTCAGATTATAGGTGATAAAGCATTTTTTGAATGTAAAAATTTAAAGAGCGTTACACTGGGCAACGGTATAACAACCATCAGAAAGAGCGCTTTTTCCCATTGTTTGAATTTGACGGAATTGGTAATTCCGGAAAGCGTAACAACGATCGAATGGAATGCGTTTTCACATACGGGATTGACAAGTATTGTGATACCGGATAACGTAAAAAGTATAGGGAATGATGCATTTTCGGGATGTGAAAATTTGCAAAGTGTAACAATCGGCGATGGCTTGGAAACAATCGGAGGCAGAATGTTTGCACAATGTGGCAAATTGGATGATGTGAAGATCGGTAAGCATGTGAAGATCATCAGTGAAAATACATTTGTAAATTCGGGATTGACAAGTATTATTATACTGGATAACGTAAAAATCATTGGCAATGCTGCATTTTCGGAATGTAAAAATTTGCAAAGCGTAACAATCGGCGATGGCTTGGAAACGATTGGTAACAGGATGTTTGCGGGATGCGGCAAATTAGAAAATTTGCAGATCGGTAATCATGTGGCGAGCATCGGTGAAAATGCGTTTGCAGATTCGGGATTGAAAACTCTCTTTATTCCGGATAGTGTGAAAAAAATCGGTTACAAAGCGTTTGACGGATGTAAAAATTTAGAGAGTCTGAGCATAGGAAACGGTTTGGAGTCCGTTGATCACGGTTTATTTGGAAACTGTATCCGTTTACACAGCGTAACGATTGGTAACAAGGTAAGACGCATTGATGAAAATGCGTTTGACGATTGTGTGGCATTGCGAAACGTAACCCTTGGCAATTCTGTGAAAGTTATCGGTGAAAATGCTTTTGGACATTGTGCCGAACTTCAAAATATAGTGATTCCAAGCAGTATAAAAAGAATCGATGAAGATGCCTTTCCAAAAAAAATGAACATCAAACAATGCGTGATTGCGCCGGAATCCAGAGATGAAAATCAAATCAGGATGCTGATAAACATGCTTGGAATTGATAATTTGATATATCCTTTTTTGCTACATTCGATGAAAACGAACGGCGTTTTCAAGAAAATATTGAGAAATCGGATTTCGGGAGAGAAATTCCGTAAAGAATTTTTATTCAATTTGATAGATCAAAATGAAACGGAAGTGTTTATTTGCTATCTTTCTTTAATCAATCAAGTACCGTTGAAAGAGATTGATGCCTATATTGACCGCTCTGTTGAAAAACAAGCTGTTGCAATCACGTCCTATTTGAATGAATACAGAAATAAAATTTATTCTGCTGATAATTTTTTTGAAATGCAGGAATTTGCAATGGGCGATATTTTTGATTTGCCGGAAAAAACGCTTGAGGATTACAAGGATGTATTTTCAATTCAAGAGCATGAAGATGCTTACGCCATTATGGGATATATCGGAACGAAAGGACGGATTACGGTACCTTCTCAGATTCAAGGGATTCCCGTTAAGATAGCGGACGGTGCTTTTAAAGAGTGCCGGAACCTGAAAGTTGTAACTTTGGAAGAAGGATTGGAAATCATCGGGAAAAATACGTTTCAAAATTGTAAAAATTTGAGAAAAGTTATCATTCCGACAAGTGTAAAGAGAATAGAAACCCATGCGTTTTATGCTTGTACGAGTTTGGAACAATTAGAAATTCCAAACAGCGTGGAATATCTCGACAAGAAGGCGATCTTCCAATGTAAAAATTTAAGTTATTTGAATATTGGTAACGGCATGAAAAGTATTACTACCAACGCATTTTTTAAATATCCGAATTTAAAAACCGTAGTGCTCGGAAACAGTGTGGAAAAGATTGGAGAGAAAGCATTTTACGGTTGTGAAGCATTGGAGGAAGTGGTATTGGGGAAAAAGTTGAAAACCATCGGAGCTCAAGCTTTTTGCCAATGTTCTTCTTTGAAATCTATCAATATCCCCAATCATGCATCCATCGGCAGTTTGGCTTTCCAAGGTTGCAAAGGCTTGAAAGACAGGGCAGGATTCGTTATTTTTCGAACGGTTTTATATAATTATTATGGAAATGATAAAGATGTTATCATACCTGACGGTATAACGGATATCTGTGAAAATGCTTTCCAATACTGTGAAAAATTAAAAAAATTGGTAATTCCAAATAGTGTAAAGCGTATTGAGCGTTTCGCATTTCAGTTTTGTAAGGCTTTAGAACGCGTGGAGCTTGGAGAAGGGTTGGAATTTATCGGAGATGTTGCATTTCGGTGTTGTTCTTCCTTGACAACGGTAACGATACCAAATCGTGTAGAACGTATTGGCGAAGCTACGTTTCAGCATTGCGCGGCTCTGCAAAGCATAAGTTTTGGAGAAAATCTGCAATCCATTGAAAAGTATGCGTTTAGCGGTTGTACTTCCTTAAAATCCATAACGCTGCCCGACAGTGTCAAATATATGGGCGAGAATGTATTTGAGAACTGCGAAGCATTAGAGGAAGCTGTGATTTCGGATGGTGTGGAAAGTATTGGTTACCATGCATTCTTCGGATGCAGAGCGTTGCAAAGAATCAAATTATCGAATCGGTTAACAAGTATCGGAACGCAAGCTTTTCAAAATTGTGTTTCTTTGAAAGATATACATATATCGGACCGTGTTGCAATCGGTAGAGAAGCGTTTCATGGTTGTTCCGGTTTGGCAGACCCTTGCGGATTTGTGATTATTCAAAATCAATTGTTCTTCTATTCGGGAGAAAATAATAATGCTATCATACCGGATGGTGTAACGGATATCGCTCATAGTGCTTTCGGAGACAATGAATGTTTGCAAAGCGTGGTAATACCGAACAGCGTGGAGCATATCAGAGATTCTGCTTTTAAGAGTTGTAAGGCTTTGCAAAGTGTGAAGCTTGGAGATGGTATAAAATATATTGAATATCGGGCATTTGGGTATTGTAATTCCTTAGAAAAGATAATCATACCGAATAGTGTAAAGCATGTTGGGGATAATGCGTTCTACGGATGTTGTTCCTTAAAAACGATAACGATACCGAACAGTGTGGAATGTATCGGACATGCTGCTTTTAGTGGCTGTACGGCTTTGCAAAATGTGGAATTGGGAGAAAACTTAAAAACTGTGAAAGCCTTTGCATTTCATCATTGCTCTTCGCTGAAAGAAATCAAGATACCAAACGGTTTGAAATATCTTCACAACGGTGAGTTTTGCGGTTGTACCTCTTTGCAAACAGTAAAGCTTGGAGAAGGTATCGAATATATTGGACTGGAAACTTTCAAGGATTGTTTTGCTTTAAGAACGGTAATCCTGCCGAATAGCGTAAAGAAAATATGCTATTCAAATTATTTTTCTCCCAAAGTAACATTTCATGCTCCTGTCGGCAGTTATGCGGAAGCATATGCAAAAGAAAACAAAATAAAATTTGAGCCACTATAAAAGTATTTTTTTATGAAAGGCATTGCAATATGGATTCAATAGAAATTAGAGTTATTTGGATGAAGCTGTATGGAAGCAAAACAAATCTTGTGCTCCCGGAGGATATGACGGAAATCGGGAATGAAGCTTTTTGCGATTATTATAATTTGCGGGATATTACAATTCCGGAAGGGGTAACGTCGATTGGCGAAAGAGCATTTTGTCGGTGTGCCTCCTTGCAGAATATTCATATTCCCGGGAGTGTAAGGGAAATCGGCGACAGTGCCTTCCTCGGTTGCAGGGGGCTTGCGGATGAAAACGGAATGGTTATCGTCGATCATATTTTGTTTGACTATTTCGGTCGGAGCACGGAAGTTATCATTCCCGATCATGTAAAGGAGATCAGTGCTTTTGCTTTTGCTCGCCGAAGCGATTTGCGAAGTGTTTCAATCGGAAATCACGTAAAAAAAATCGGTAAAAGAGCATTTGCAAAATGCACGTCTTTGCAGCGTGTTTCGATGGGCAGCAGGGTTAAAACAATAGGAAAGAAGGCATTTTACGATTGCATCAATCTGACCGATATCAGCATTCCCGTGTGTACAACCGTTATTGGTGAAGGCGCATTTTCGGGATGTTGTAAATTGAAGAATCTGATTCTGCCGGACGGTATTGAAGAAATCGGAAAGCAAACGTTTTACAAATGTGCTTCTTTGACCGATGTTACGATTCCCGATAAAGTAAAGAGTATTGGTTTTGAAGCGTTTTGCAAATGTAAAAAATTACAGAAAATTTCATTTCCCAACGAAATGGAGCGTATTGGCGCGCGCGCTTTTTATCAATGCTCTTCTTTGCAGAGCATCCGAATCCCCCAAGGTATAGACGCCATTGAAAATTGGACGTTCAAGCAATGTTCTTCTTTGCAAAGCGTCTTTCTTCCACAAAGCGTAACCGAAATTGGCGAAAATGCATTTGAAGGGTGTGTTGCTTTGCGGGATATAACGATTTCGGAAAATATAAAGAGTATCGGTAATTTTGCATTCAGCGGTTGCGAGGGCTTGGCAGATCAAAACGGAATGATTATTATGAAAAACGTTTTGTTCGGTTGTGTCGGTAAAAACGATTGCCTGCATATTCCGTACGGTGTAGAGAAAATCGCCGACGGCGCATTTTACGGAAATTGTGATTTGAAATATATCGACATTCCGCCGAGTGTATCGGAAATCGGCGCAAGAGCGTTCCGGGGTTGCAAAGGTATGGCGGATTCGGATGGGTGTATTATTTGGAAAGATACTTTGTTTGCTTATGTGGGTGAAGCTGAAGACGTAAGCATTCCGTATGGGGTAAAATTGATAGAAGCATACGCATTCGAAGGGAATGAACATTTGAAAAGCGTTACCTTTTCAGATACCGTAACCAAGATCGGACGCAGTGCATTTGAGGGATGTTCCGATTTGCGGAGCGTTACACTCGGAATCGGTGTGGAAACGATTGAAAATTATGCCTTTTGGGGGTGCGATGGCATAACAAGCCTTACGGTTCCCAAAAACTTGAAGAATATCGGAAAATATATATTTTCTCCTGAAATGAAACTTTCCGAATGTGCCATTGATCGCAATTGGACAGACAGATTGGGATTCCGAGAGGTTTGTTGCCAGTTGGGCATTCAATATTTCATGTTTCCTTTTTTATCGGATACATTGCAAGCGAATGAAGTTCTCTGCGAAGAATTAAAGCAATATCTTTCCATGAAAAGTTTTCGAGAGAAATTTATTCCTTTTTTGATAGAGCAAAAAGAGGAGAAGGCGTTTGTAAAATTAATTTCCCTGCTGAACCCGCTCGTAAGCGACGAAATTTATCATTATCTCCGATTGTCTGAGCAAAAAAATCTGCCTGCATTTACAGAACAATTGCTTACACTTGTGGATATCGGTAAATTTTCCATGGAAATTCAGGATGGATTTTGTGTCATCCAATCGCATAATGAAATATTGTCGTCTTCCGCTATTATTCCGAGTAAAATATCGGGACTTCCGGTCAAAATTGCAAAGAGGGCGTTTTTTAACCAACGGTCTTTAAGAAGTCTTTATATTGCTGATGGCGTGGTGAGCATCGGAAGCAGCGCATTCAGAGAATGTGATAATCTGGAAGAAGTCAGAGTACCTCAAAATAAAATAGTGATTGGTAATTTTGCGTTCAAGGGTTGTGAAGAATTGAAAGACCAAAACGGACTGATCATTGTCAATCGTATTTTATTTGATTATATGGGTCATGATAAGGAAATTTTTATTCCGGAAGGCGTAGTATCTATCCGAAAAGAAGTGTTCAAGAATTGTTCGGATTTGGAACGGATAGAAATTCCGAACAGCGTAAAGAAAATCGGTTATTCTGCGTTTTACGGATGCAATCATTTACAAAATGTTGTAATTCCCGCCGCTGTGAAGATGATTGGGGAAGATGCGTTTTGTATGTGTTCCGAATTAAAAAACGTTGAGATTTCCGACGGCGTACAGATTGTCGGCTCACATGCATTTTCTTATTGTCGCGCATTGCGTGAAATTGTCATTCCGGATAGTGTTTGTGAGATCGAAAGCTCGGCATTCAAGGCTTGTGAGAACTTAAAAACCATTACGATTGGCAAAGGTGTAACCGAAATCGGCGAGGATGCCTTTTCCGAATGCCCTGTTCTGGAAGAAATTGTTGTCAGAGACGGAAATCCCGTATATCACAGCGCAGAAAATTGCTTGATTGAGACAGCAAACAATCGGTTGGTTTTGGGTTGTGCCAAAAGTATCATTCCGGCAGACGGAAGCGTAACGGTTCTGGCTCAAGGAGCGTTTGATAACTGTGCCGAATTATATAGCCTCAAAATTCCCGCAAGTGTAACGGAGATCAGCAGATCAGCATTTGTTAAGTGCGAAAATTTGTGGAGCCTCACGGTCGAGGAAGGGAACCCCGTATATCACAGCAACGGAAATTGTATCATAAAAACAGAAAATAAACTTTTGGTTTTCGGCTGTCAAAACAGTACGATTCCCACAGATGGAAGTGTGACGGAAATTGCCGAGTTCGCATTTGCGGATTGTAAGGGCTTGTTAAATATAACGATACCTGACGGTGTAACAACGATCGGTAACGCAGCATTTTCAAATTGCCCGAATTTGCTCGGTATTGAAATCCCGGACAGTGTAACAAGTATGGGAGACAAAGTTTTTTTGGAATGCTGTTCTTTGAAAAACATAACTTTTCCGCAAAATATAACGAGCATAGGCGAAAGCGTATTTGAGAATTGTTCATCTTTGCAAGAGATCAGTGTACCGGAAAGTGTAATCAGCATAGGTGACAGTGCGTTTGAGTATTGTTCATCCTTGCAAAATATAACCTTGCCGGAAAGTGTAATCAGCATAGGTGACAGTGCGTTTGAGAGTTGTTCATCCTTGCAACAGCTAACCTTATCGCAAAATATAACAAGCATAGGCAAGAGAGCTTTCATGTTCTGCTTATCCTTGCAAAATATAAACTTACCGCAAAATATAACAAGCATAAGCGAAGGCACTTTCATTTACTGTTCATCCTTGCGAGAGATCAGTATACCGGAAAATATAACAAGCATAGGCAAGAATGCGTTTGAAAACTGTTCATTTGAAAAGATCAACATACCGAACAGTGTAACGTGCATAGGCGATGGTGCGTTTGAGAACTGTTCATCTTTGCAGGAGATCACGATACCGGAAAATATAACACAAGTTGGTGACAACACCTTTTACGGTTGTCGATCTTTGAAAGAGATTAACATACCGAATCGTGTGACGGTCATAGGTAATAACGCATTTCAAAAGTGTTTTTCTTTGGAAAATATAACGATACCGGAAAACGTAACGAGCATAGGCTGCGAAGCATTCAAAGACTGTGTATCCATAAAAAGCATAATTGTACCGAAAAGTGTAGAAATTATAAAATCCCGAGCGTTTTACGGCTGCTCTGCTTTAGAAAATGTCGTTATTCTGGATGGCATAAAAAGGATTGAACGCTGGGCTTTTGCGTTTTGTAAAAATTTAAGAAGCGTAAGGATTTTGGGAGACGATGCAAGCATTGAAAGTGCTGCGTTTGGGAAATGTGTCAATTTGCTGGATGTTGTGATCGGCAACGGCGTGTCGGAAATGCAATATGATGCATTGACGGAATGCAAACGCTTAAAAAATCTTACAATCGGCAACGCTGTACGTTTTGCGGATACTTTTACGTTCTGTGAGAATAGATCGCTGGAGAACGTAACAATCCTGAATGGTGCGACGAGTATAGGCGACAGCGCTTTTTATGAAAATAAAAAATTGCGCAGCTTAACGATTCCCGACAGCATAAGGGAATTCAAAAGCGATGCCTTTCCCAAAATAATGCACCTCAGGGAATGCACGCTGGCTCCCGGATTGCAGAATTCAAAAATAAACAAAAAAATTCTGAATGCCGTGGGTATTAAAAATTTGGCGATTCCTTTTTTATTGGGTACGCTGAAAACCAACGACGGCATCAGAAAAACATTGGAGTGGCATATAAAACAAAAGAATTTTCGCAATGAATTGGTGTCTGCCTGGATTAAACAAAAAGAAATTGAAGGATTGACAAAAATGCTTTCTTTTGTGAAAAAGATGTCGTTAGAAGAGATTGACGATTATATTGAGAAATCTGAAAATTCGATTGAAATCCGAATGATGTTCCTGAAATATAAAAATCGGATCTATCCTCCGGATGTTCTCAACAAAATCGAAGAACTTCAAATGGAAAGGAATTTAGGTTTGCGTAAAAAAACGGTTTCCGATTACGGCAAGATATTTTCAATCAGAAGAAATAACGGAATCTATATCATTGAGAAATATAAAAGCGAAGATTCTGTGGTCGTGATTCCGGGCCGCATCGGAAGAAGCCCTGTTGAAATTGCAGGACAAGCATTTGCCGGTTGTAATTGGATTGATACTGTTTATATGGGAGAGGGCGTATCCATGATCGGAGACTCCGCTTTCTCCGGTTGTAAAAATTTGGGAAGTGTTGAACTTTGTAACACTTTGAAGAATGTTGGTAAGTTTGCTTTCAGTAATTGCCCGTCTTTGAAAAGCATAATTATTCCCGACAGTATAACGGAAATCGGAGCAGGTGTCTTTAATCAAAGTGGCTTGCAAAACATCGTTCTTTCAAATTCCATAAAAGAAATTCCGCATATATCTTTTGGTAACTGCATGAATTTAAGGAGTATTGTAATTCCCGATTCGGTAACGAAAATTAGCGTGTTTGCTTTTTTTAGATGTATTCATCTGGAACAAATTACGATTCCTGCCGGGGTAACCTACATTCATAAGAACGCGTTCAAAGGTTGTGAAAATTTGGTCATCAGGACTCCTGTCGGCAGTTATGCGGAAGCGTATGCAAAAGAAAACAAAATAAAATTTGAAACCCTATAAAAATATAGGTTCGATCGATTTAGAAAGATAAATGGGAATTTACGAGCATAAAAAGTCGCTGAAAATTCCGTCAACACAGAAACGAACGCCACGCACTGTCATTCTGGAGGAAACGAAGTTTCCGATAGAATCTCATCGCAAACCTCAACTAACCTTTAAAAGAATCTTATCTTTTGCAACGAGATTCTATCTAACGGAACGCCGAAGGCTTTCTGTGCTCCAGAATGACATAAAAAAGGAACTGTTTCTCAACAGACAGAATGTTTTACAGATTTTTTATTACGAATAAACAATCATTTATCTTTACTTTTTAGTTATCACACAAATCTAATATTTAATTGGGATTGAGTGAGGCGTTTTTTGGCTTGAAAACCGAAGGGAGATATGGTATACTTTATATGTAATAGATATATTTGACTTATCGAAAGAGGAAAAAGGAGCAAGCGGAAATGACTTCGGATTTTATGATCAAAGACGGTATGATATATAAATATCTCGGAAACGGCGGCGATGTTGTGCTTCCGAATGGGATAACGGGTATTAAAGAGTGCGCATTTTCGTCGTGCAAAGGTTTGAAAAGCGTGAAAATATCCAATGGCGTAAAACGGATCGAAAATAGTGCTTTTTCATCGTGCAAGAATCTGGAGTATATTGAACTTCCGGAAACGTTAGCGTATATTGGACCGAGCGCGTTTTTATACTGCGAGAATTTACGGTATATCACGATTCCGAAAAGTGTAAGGAAAATCGGAGGAATGATATTGAATGGCTGTAAGGAATTGCAAAGTCTGAACGTGGAAGCGGAGAATCCCGTTTATCACAGCGAAGGAAACTGCTTGATTGAAACAGCGGAAAAAACGTTGATTGCAGGGTGCCGAAACAGTGTCATTCCGACAGACGGAAGTGTAAGGCATATTGGAAAATCTGCATTTTGTCATTGCAAAAATTTGCAGAACATCACAATTCCCGAAAGCGTAACGAGTATCGGTAGCTGGGCATTCTTCGGTTGCGAAACTTTGGAGAACGCGAACATTCCCAACGGTGTAACCAATATCGGAGAGTTTGCTTTCAGCAATTGTTCAAATTTGAGAAATGTTTCAATCGGAAACAATTTTGAAAAACTGGTACGGAATGTGTTTCCGATAGAGATGAATTTACGCCAATGCGTGTGTGCGCCGGATATGAAAGATGAAAAACGATGTAAGATGCTTTGGGAAACGATCGGGCTTCGTAATTTAGTAGTGCCTTTTTTGCTGGATACGATAGAAACCAATGAAATTATTCTGAAAAAGTTGCAAAGTCAGATCAAAACCAAGAAATTCCGTGAAGAATGCATACCGAAATGGATTGAACGGAATGAAACAGAGGTGTTGGCAAAATTGCTTTCATCCGTGAGAAAAATATCTGCGGAAGAGATTAACGGTTATATCGAAAAATCCGAATGTTTCCCAGAGATCCGAAGTATGTTTTTGGAATATAAAAATCGGCTCTATCCTGCGGAAGTTCTGGATAGAATGGAAGAGATCCGTATGGAAAAGGATTTCGGTTTGATGAAAAAAACGCTTGCCGATTACAGAAAGGATTTCAAAATTTTCAAAGACGGCAATCTTTATAAAATCACGGGATATAAGAGCGAAAATGAAACCGTGATCATTCCGGGGGAGATCAAAGGCATACCCGTTTCCATTTCGGACGAAGTCTTTTCCAATTGTGATAAGATCAAAGACGTTTTGATTGAAGACGGCGTAATCACAATCGGCAACGGCGCGTTTCGCAACTGTAAAAATTTGCAAAGCATTGTGATTCCCGAAAGCGTAACCGAAATCGGGGAAAGAGCATTTTACGGCTGTGAGGCTCTGGCAGATAGCGAAGGAAGAATTATTATTCGTGATATTTTATTCGGATACTGCGGTTCAAAGACGGACTTTGCCGTTCCTGAAAGTATTACGGTTATAACCAGTGAGGCGTTCCGCGATTGCCAAATTTTGAAAAATATCCTTATCCCTGCTTCTGTGAAGCGGATAGGGAGTGCTATTTTCCGCAATTGCAGAAATTTACAGAGCGTTGCCGTATCGGAAGAAAATCCTTTTTACCGTGTCGAAAACAATTGTCTGATCGATAAGGTAAAAAAAGTCCTGCTTGCTGGATTCGGAAATAGCATCATCCCTGCGGACAGAAGCGTAACCGAAATCGGAAAATACGCGTTTCATTGTCGTAACGATTTGAAAAATATCGTGATTCCGGACGGTGTAACGATCATCGGGGATTTCGCTTTTGAAGACTGCGCGAATTTGGAAAGTGTGAAGCTTTCTGCTGATTTGAAGCGTATCGGCGAGTGTGCGTTTTATGGCTGCGCAATCCAGGGAGACATCACGTTTCCCGAGGGATTGAAGGAAATCGGAATGATGGCTTTTTGTATGTGTCATCAGTTGAGTGCTATAACCATTCCGCAGAGTGTAACAAATATCGGATGTGAGGCCTTTTACTGCTATGGGTATGCGAAATGTTTGTTTTTGGGTTCGGCAGGCAGTTATGCGGAAGAATATGCAAAAAAGAATTATATCGATTTTCAAATAAAACCGGAATGAACGAATGAAAATGAGTTCCCTTTTTCATTCGTGCGCCCATTGTTCCAACGCTGAATGACAGGGCAGAGCATTTTGAGAATCTCAAGCGCTTGCGCCAAAAAAGGAATGGGAACAAAAATTTATATGAGCAGAAAGGAATTAAAACGATGGATATCAAAGCTTATAAAGAACAGCTCAAGGAAACGATAATCGTTCCGATGAAGGAATATATGAAAGAAGTTGAGGATTGCGGTTTTTCCAAAAAAGATATTAAAAAATGCGAATCGTTGATTTTGGAATATCTGACCGCTTTGGAGAAACTACAAAACCCCGAGAATGAATCGATCATGGAGCAGGTTGAAAAGCTTGTTCTTGCTCTCAATCAGCTTAATGAGGATACGGATTACTGTATGATTGAAACGGTAGAGCGCGAAGCAATTTGGGAAATCATTCAAACGAGCGCGATTGCGTGCGGATTGACCGATCCTGCGGATGATATTACGGAAGAATGGCGTGAATGGTAATATGGAACGATTGATGAAAAAGATGGAAGCCGATAAAAAAGCAGCTTCCGCAAATTTAGATTTGGAAAAATTATATAGCATTGCTGTGGCGGAGCAATGGATTCAGATGAACGTAAGGGATGAAGATGAATTCCATCGGAAACTGTCGGCACTGGGAAATATTCTGAATGCGGAGGAATTTCAGAAAGCAGTGTTGTTGAGCAAAGAAATCTGCCGCTCATCCACGTTTGATCCGGAAAAGGCAAACAAGGCGGCATCATGCATCGCAAAGCTTGCGAAAAGCAAGGTATATCTGGAAAACACCTCCGAAGCGGGATATCAATTGTTGGATAAATATAAAGAACCGTCGATCTATAAAACCGATGCTTTCGTTACACATTCTGCGATTATGATGCGTTTGTATGAATATCTGTGTGAACTTGAAAATGCGAATTTGATAGAAAGATAAATGATTATTTAACGTAATAAAAAGTCTGCAAAAGATTCCGTCTGTGGAGACTGCCCCTTTTTGCTGTCATTCTATCGGAAACTTCGTTTCCTCCGGAATGACAGTGCGTGACGTTCGTTTCTGTGTTGACGGAATTTTCAGCAACTTTTTATGCCCATAAATTCCCGTTTTTTTCTATTCTTCGTCAAATTCAGATTATCGAACTCATCTAACAAAGGAGCGTGAGTGTATGAGTGCATGTATATTTATTGCCTCAAATTTACCTTTGCCGGAATTTTTACCATCGAAGGATTACCCTGTTGAAATAAATATTGATACCGGGATGATCAATGACGGCGGTGCCGATGAAAACTATTTTCTGAAAGATTTTACAGATGTTCGGTCTTATACCAACAAAAATTACGGCGTTTATCTTGAATGGAACTATACTGACGGCAGAGCAGCGCAAATCGTTGAATACATAAAAACTGCGTTACAAAAATCGGACAACATTGAGTTTTGGCATGTCTGGTTGGACTGCTATGAATTTGAGAACAGACCTTTCATTCATAAACAAACAGTCTCCTTGGATAAGCTGACCATAGAACATATCAAAGAAATCGATAATGCTGTAATTTGGAATACTCCCGATAAAATATATCCCGAAAGGTCATCATTCTATTGCTTGACAATAATACGATAAACGACGAAAAAATCCCAATATGAATACTTTGTTGAAAGGAATAATACAAATGATTGACTATGAAGCGCTGAAAAAAATGGCATTGGACTGTGGATTTTCCCATGTAGGAAATCTTGACGTTGATACAATTCGGGTGCTTCCCGAAGTGCGCGCAGCCTGCGCAGAAAATAAATGCCAAAAATACGGGAAAAACTGGGTATGCCCTCCGGCTTGCGGAACCTTAGAGGAATGTCAAAAAAAGCTCCGCAATTATAAAAAAGGTTTGATCCTGCAAAGCACAACAGAGCTTGAAGACAGTTTCGATTGGGAAGGCATGAGGACTCTCGCCAAACGACACAATGCTGTATTTGATGCATTTGCGGATCAATTGCGCAAACAATATCCAAACGCATTGATTCTCGGAGATGGCGCTTGTAATCGTTGTCAGACGTGTACCTATCCAAATGTGCCTTGCCGATTTCCCGACAGGCAGTCTTCTTCCATGGAAGCTTTTGGTATGGTTGTAAGCGAAGTATGTAAGCTTAACAATATTCCGTATCATTATGGTGTCGGCACATTAACTTATATAGGATGTGTGCTCATCGAATAAAAAGCGACAAGTTACCGCTCTCGATTGCTGCCGTATTGCAGTTGATTCAAACTTGATGCTTAACTCGACGTCGGAGTTGATTTGCTCAATTTCCTACAGTTTTAAAAAAATATCCGAATCCAATATCGTTCAAAAATAAAGCTCCTGTAGATTACCGTCTCGGCTCTACAGAAACTTTATTTTTCATAGCATCATATTTCTTTCAAAAGTTCGATATTAACGTGAGTTCGATGGCATCGGGAAGATCAACGCTCTTTCTTATAAGAAATTTTGAAAACTGTTGATTTTTTCTTTCCGATGTGTTATACTGATAGAAAATTATAAAAATCACCAAAAC
The DNA here is from genome assembly GCA_015064845.1 of Oscillospiraceae bacterium. Taxonomy (GTDB): domain Bacteria; phylum Bacillota; class Clostridia; order Oscillospirales; family CAG-272; genus QALR01. Next base: position 22,285 of record SVRL01000026.1, read on the forward strand.
GTACACTCGGAAAGTTAATCTTTTGGTATATTTGCATGACCGTTGACAATATATTACCGCATATAATAAAGGGGATTTATATGAATAATAAAATTTTGAAGCTATTGGAAAACAATGCCCGCATGAGCAACGAAACGATTTCTGCCATCACGGGACTTACTGAACAAGAAACACGGGAAAATATCGAAAATATGGAAAATGAAGGAATCATTCGCGGTTATAAAACCATTGTTGATTGGGATAAAATCGAAGATTCCGCTGTCAGCGCAATCATTGAATTGAAGGTTATTCCCAAAGCAGGCCTCGGATTTGAAGATATTGCTTCCCGCATTGCACAATATCCAAACGTGGAATCCGTTTTTCTGATGTCAGGTGCTTGCGATCTTTGTGTTATCGTCAAATGCAAATCCTTCCACGAGGTTTCCGCTTTCGTTGCCAAAGAATTGGCGGTCATTGAAGGCGTTACTTCCACGGCGACACAGTTTATCATGCGCCGTTATAAAGATTTCGGAATTGAACTGTCATCCGCAGATGATGACGGAAGGGGTAATATTTCTTTATGATCAATTATAAAAACATTCTTTCTTCCACGGTACAGGAAATCAAGCCTTCCGGCATCAGAAAATTTTTTGATATTGCCAATACCATGGAAGATGTCATTTCTCTCGGCGTGGGCGAACCCGATTTCCGTACGCCGTGGCAGGTGCGTTCCGCAGGAATCCATTCCCTGGAACAATCCAATACCAGATATACTTCAAACAAAGGTCTGGAAGCATTACGGGAGGAAATTTCCGTATATACAAAAAGAAAATACGATGTTTCATATAATCCTCAAACGGAAATCCTTGTCACAGTCGGCGGAAGCGAAGCCATTGACATGGCACTCCGTGCAATTACAGAACCGGGAGATGAAATCATCATTCCTCAGCCTTCTTACGTCTGCTATGAACCAATCACCCGATTGTCAGGCGGTGTTCCCGTTATCATCAACACCAAAGCAGAAAACGATTTCAAGGTAACCCCCGAAGAATTGAAGCAGGCAATCAGCCCCAGAACAAAAGCCTTGATCCTGCCCTATCCCTGCAATCCCACCGGCGGAATCATGGAACGCGAAGATCTTGAAAAACTTGCCGAAATTCTGAAAGACACCGATATCATTGTCATTTCGGATGAAATTTACGCGGAACTGACTTTTGATAACATCAAGCACACTTCCACAGCCTCCATTCCCGGAATGAAAGAACGGACGATTTTGATCAACGGATTTTCCAAAACGTTTTCCATGACGGGCTGGCGTCTTGGCTATGCTTGCGCACCCGAACCGCTTTTAAATGAAATCACAAAAATTCATCAATATGCAATCATGTGCGCGCCGACCGTATCTCAATATGCGGCAATCGAAGCGCTTCGTTCCTGCGATGACGTGGTACGCGATATGGTAGAGGAATACGATATGCGGAGAAAACTGATTGTCAAAGGCTTCAATCAATTAGGCTTGACCTGTCGTGAACCCAAAGGCGCGTTTTACGCATTCCCTTCCATTCAATCCACGGGATTGACTTCGGAAGAATTTTGCGAAAGACTCCTGTATTCCAAAAAAGTCGCTGTCGTTCCCGGAACGGCTTTCGGCGAATCGGGCGAGGGTTTCATCCGCGCTTCGTACTGTTATTCTCTTTTACATATCGAAAAAGCGTTGCATTTGATTGGTGAATTTTTGGAAGAATTGAAATAATCGAACCATATTTTGTTTCCAATAAAAACAAAATATAAAACTAAAAAACTTCTTCAAAAAAACAAAAAAAGTTTCAAAAAACTATTGACAAATAAAAAACTTTATGCTATACTAATATCCGTCGCAAGGGTAAAGCAATTGCGGCGGATGAAAATTGCTGGTGTGGCTCAATGGCAGAGCAGCTGATTTGTAATCAGCAGGTTGTTGGTTCGACTCCGATCACCAGCTCCATATGGGAGCGTTCCCGAGTGGCCAAAGGGGGCAGACTGTAAATCTGTTGTCTGTGACTTCGGTGGTCCGAATCCACCCGCTCCCACCAACAAAAAACGCACTTTTGTCTATCGACAAGGTGCGTTTTTTGAATTAAGTGTTCCGCTTGTGCGGAACGTGAAGAGAACTGCAAGCAGTTCGTGAAGCGAGGCTACTCCTCGTGAAGTGCGCTTCGCACGATAGGATGCGGAGCACTTAACTTCACTTTGCGCCATCGGAGCAATACTTCACTTGGGCATCATCCCAAACTTCACTGCGGCTTGTCGCAACTTCGCTTTTGATGATATACAAGGCTTGCGCCCTGATTTATCTCCAAAAGTGTGATATAATAAAAAAGAGGTGTGATATGGGCAAACAACTAATTATGACTTGGAAAGCATTGCGCAAGAAAATAGAAAAATCAATTTTTTGGCATATCACTTATGCAAACATCTTGTCAATTGTATTTCTTTTGATAAATTTCTTTTTGATGTTGTTTTTTGGCGGACTTTTCGAGGATTATGATTATATACGAGATTTGATTATTGCGTTTCCACTTGCGACAGCCTTTCCGTTCATGCTTCTTCGTGTATCTAAAAAGAAATATTTGGTTTGCGATGAAGAGTTGATCGAAGACTATCGTGAAAGCGATTATATTTCTGCAAAAGACGATTTAAAGTTCGTATGGAAACGGGAATGGCGCTATTTTCTTTTGATTACGTTAATCAATATCGCAACGACAATACTGACGAATATAGATATTCTGATCATGGGAAAAACGACGGTTACAGGTGTTTTTGCCTTGTACGCGGCAATGCGCATCCTTTCACTGGCATTCCCTTTTTCAAAGATTGTCGGATTGGTGATCGCAACGCTTTACGTATGCACAATTTATCTGTTTTTGCTTTTACGTTATCGCAAAAAACGATATTTGGTATTGGATCATGATTTTCGACTTGCCAAATACGCAGGTAAGATCGAATAAGAAAAAAGAGGCGCGAATGGGAAAACAACTAAATTACATCATGGATTACGAAGGCTTCAAAAAATTATCACAATATGCTTTGGAATTGGGTTGCTTGATTTTATATAAAAATTCTACAGAAAAGCCTTCCTTGCCAAGTGCTGACCTCCCTGTTGTCGATCCCGATACAACAGCTATTACTTTTATATTCCGGAGCTTTATCCTTCGCATAAAATAACCCACGGTATCAATTGTTACGGCAGGTACTACCTAAACGATGATTTGTCCGGTCCCTTTTCCCTGTCCCTCATAGAAGCAAGCTTTTCTTGAAACGATAAAGAGAAATCGAGAATTTATGTTACAACCGGTTTTTATGATGAATATGGAAATTGGATCGCACGTCCGGAGTTGTTAACAAAAACTTATGAAAAACTCGCACGTCGAGCAAGAAAGCTGGCGCAAAAAATCATCTAAAATTGACATATATAAAAAAGAAAGCTCACCCTTAGGCTTGTTATCATAAGGATGTTTACAAAATTGTAGGGACCGGCGTCCTCGACGGTCCAATACACACGAATTTAGACAGAGATATTGTTTCATCTGCCGATTTGTGTTATAATGGGACTAACAAAAAAGCCTCTCCCTTTGGGAGAGGTGGCGGCGTAGCCGACGGAGAGGGCAAATTGTTGCAACGACTATCCTCTCACCCGCTATCGCGGGAGCTCTCCCTGAGGGAGAGCCTTAAGATACGTGCATCTTTAGGGGTATGGGCTTTGCCCGAAGCCTTTGTAATACAAAGGCGAAACTGGCGATAAACGATAATAAGCGAGGTGTTATTATGGACGGCAAAATAAAAAAATACATAGAAGAAAATAAAGTTTGTTCGGATTTGATATTCAGAAACTGGAGCGAGTTTTTAGAATTGCTTTTCGAGTGTGGAGGTTTTGTAAACGAGATCCTCTGGTTTGAATATGTCTTGATAGACGAGCAAAAGGATTCATTAGGCGGCGGAGGATACGGTGATAAAGAAAATCCCGAATATATGTGGGCTGAAACAATGATATATGACAGAAATATGAAACATTGTTCTTTAGAAGAAATCAGAGCCCATATTGTAGAAACTATTGATAAGTATA
>SVRL01000120.1 GCA_015064845.1 Oscillospiraceae bacterium
AGGCTTTTTACAATCCCTCCGTCAGCCTTCGGCTGCCACCTCCCTTTACACAAGGGAGGCTTTTCGTTAGCACCATTATAACACAAATCGGCAGAGAAAACAAGTTCTCTGCCGAAGTTTTGTTCCTGCCATTTCTCCGCTAAGAATGCAGAGAGAAATGCGTGATGTTCTTATCGGAGAATTTATAAAACATCTTGCCTTAGTTGTTCTGCAGTAAACAAATAATTAACGCCGACAGATTTTCAAGGTCTGTCGGCGTTCGATCTATTCTGTTCGATAAATTGGAATTTGTTAAACAATCCACTCGTATTCAATATAGTCGGTTACTATGTCGAGAGTGATATAAGTTTGGCTAAACAACTTGATAATAATAGATTGATAGCCAACATAATGGTAAAGATATTCGAGTCTTTCATTTTTAGCAATTTTTTCAAGTCGGGCGTTATCAATACGGGAATACCCCCCTCTACACCAAGGCTTTTTGTAGTATTTCATTTTGTAGGTATCAAAATCATCAACTAAATGAATTTTGATAACTAAGGATTTTGCATCAGGATTGAAGTGACGAATAGAATCATAATGCGAAATGTCATCCTCAAACTCAAATATAATAAAATCGCCTTGTATAGTGACTTCCTTTATTTTACAATCGTGCGGTTCAGGTATTGTTGGAACTGTGTCTTCATTTAGATAATAAAACATATTGCTTACCTCCAATAGAAATTCTTGTTTATAGTTCAGATTTATCGCCAGTTTCGCATTTGTATTACAAATGCTTCGGGCAAAGCCCATACCCCTTGTAGGGCGGTGCCTTGGTGCCGCCGTGGCCTAAATTGCGGCGGGAGCAAGCCCCCGCCCTACGATGTAACCCCATTATAACACAAATCGGCAGAGAAAACAAGTTCTCTGCCGAAATTTTTGTGTCCGCAAATTCTCCGTCAAGAACAACAGAGAAAAGGAACATAGTCTTTTTTGTTTTGCAAAATAATAAATGATTGTTTATGTTAGCACACTCTGCAGCCTCAATCGTATTTTCCCGCTTTTTTGGCTTCTTCCACGATGCGCTTCATATTTTCCAGAGTAACGTTATTGGGAACGGAATGGTCGGAAGAGAAAATATAACCGCCGTTTTGTTTGAGCACGGGAATTTTTTCTCGGATCTCCGCAATCACGGCTTCGGTATTCGTCCATTGCGCCGCGTTGATTCCGCCGTGCAAAACGATCCGGTCGCCGTAATCTTTTTTGACCTTGAAGGCATCCATGCCCGCTTTCACTTCCAAAGGATTCAGTGCATCCACACCCGTATTCACGATGTCGGGCAACAGGCTCATAACGTTTCCGCAAGAATGAAGTCTTGCCACGATGCCCCTTTCATGCGCCCAATCAACGGCTCTTTTGTGATAGGGCTGCAAAAGCTCGCGGTACATGGTGGGAGAGAAGAACGTCGTTCCCTTATATCCCATATCATCGGGCCAGAATACTTCATCAAAACGGTATCCCGCATCCCAAAGTCTGCCGAAAAGCTTTTCACAACGATCAAGATAGGTTTCAAACATATCCTGAACCAATTCAGGCTCCTCCATCATGGCAATCAGAACGTTTTCCGTTCCCATCATCCATGAATGGGTAACGTCAAAACCAAACCAGAAATGCGCCGTGATCCAATGCCCTTCCTCACGCCATTTCGGATAATATTCCTTGAGCTTTTTCCACGGAATACGGTCGTCCTCCAAAGTCATCTGCGCTTTTGCCTGTTCCCATGCTTCGGCGGTCGTTACCTTGAAATCCAGCATTTCAGGTGTGGAATCTTCCATCTTGAACGATTTTTTCGTCAATCCCCACGAAGTCGTGGAAATCACGTAACGATCGGTTTCTTCGACAATTTTTACAGGAAAACGGGGAGAGATATCCACATGGATAATCGAATTTTTATCCACACCGAAATAATCTCTCCAATCTGCCTCCGCAGGCATACCTTCTCTTCGCCAACGGCGGATAGTACCTGCCCAAGGGGTATCGATAATCGGAATTCGGTCTGCTTCCCGATGCTCATACATGCGCTTGAAACGTTCCCAAGAATTCATAAAAAACCTCTCCTTCTTGCAATTTCTATAATTCCATTATATAAAAAGATTACAATTTGTCAATTGGGTTGTGTTTCTTCTTGCAAACAGGAAAGAACGCAACACGATTTTGCAAATCGTTTTTGAACGATATTGCAATGAGAAAGGAGGGTTTACGTTCGTTCCCTCCGCATAAATTCCCATCTGTCCCGTCAATTCCGTATTCTCCCGAAAACCCTTGGCTTTTCCTTGACTTTTTGCACGAAAAATGATACAATAAAAGAAAGTTTACGTTGACTGGAAGGAAATGAGTTTATGAAATCACATCATTATTATCAAATCAAAAAATTAACGGTTTCGGCAATGATGCTGGCAATCGCACTTCTTCTTCCTTTTCTGACGGGACAGTTGCAAGCAATCGGGCAAATGCTCACCCCCATGCACGTTCCCGTCCTGCTTTGCGGTATGATCTGCGGACCGATTTACGGTCTTGCTGTCGGTGTGGTTGCGGCACCTTTGCGCTTTATTCTTTTCGGAATGCCGCAAATGCCAAACGTATTGTATATGACGGCAGAACTTGCCTCTTACGGTTTTCTTTCCGGTCTTTTCTATCAAATTCTGCCGAAAAGAAAGAGCTGCTTATATATTTCTCTCCTGTTATCCATGATCGGCGGCAGAATTGCCTACGCTTTCATGTTTATCACTGTCAATCTTTCCAACGCAAAATCGGTGGAAGCATTGACTTTACCCATCATATCCGCCACCGTGCTGACCGCATGGCCCGGCATGATTATACAAATCGTCTTAATTCCAACACTCTTGATCGTATTGGAAAAAGCCAGAATCATTCCTCTTAAAAACAGTTGAAACGGAGTTTACATATGTTAAAGAAAAACGATCTTCTCACATTGACCGTAACCGACCTTACAAACGAAGGTATGGGCGTTGCCAAACACGACGGTTACGTACTTTTCATTCCCAAAACCGCCGTCGGAGACGTCATCGAAGCGCGCGTAGTGAAAGCGCTTTCTTCTCACGGCTTTGCCAAATGCGAAAAAATCATCGCGCCTTCCGAAACGAGAACGGAAACCGACTGTCCCGTATTTTCCAAATGCGGAGGCTGTCTGTTTCGCCATATCCGTTACGATGCGGAGCTTGCCATCAAAAAAAGTTGGGTGGACGAACATTTTCACCGTATCGGTAAATTGGATATTTCCTGTGATACCATCATTCCCTCCCCTTCGGAAAACGAATACCGTAACAAAGCGCAAATTCCTTGCGCGGCTGACAAAGACGGTAAACCCGCTTTCGGCTTTTTCGCGCCTCACAGCCACAGAATCATTCCTTGCGACAATTGTAAGCTCCAACCCGCATTTTATACCGAAATCACGAAAACGGTAGAAAATTGGATGAAAGAATGTAAAATCGAGCCGTATAACGAAGAAACGCACAGCGGAATTCTGCGTCATCTTTTCATCCGTGACGGCAGAGTAAGCGGGGAGGTGATGGTTTGTTTGGTTGCCAACAGTAAAAAACTGCCCCATGCGGATCTTCTCGTGAAAAAGCTTCTGAAAACCAATCCGAAGATTGCAAGCATCATTTTGAACGTTAATCAAAAACGCGGAAATGAAATTCTCGGTCTGAATTGCGTAACGCTTTACGGAAAACCTGCCATCCGTGATACGCTTTGCGGCGTTTCCTTTGAAATTTCTCCGCTTTCTTTTTATCAGGTCAATCATGACGGCGCAGAGGTTCTTTATAAAACGGCGGCAGAATTTGCCGAACTTTCTGAAGGCGATATTTTGCTTGATCTTTATTGCGGTGTCGGTACGATCGGACTTTCCATGGCGCGCAAAGCAGGTAAACTGATCGGCGTGGAAGTTATCCCCGCGGCTGTGGAAAACGCAAAGGAAAATGCAAAAAGAAACGGCATTGAAAACGCGGAATTTATCTGTGCCGATGCAGGCGAAGCTGCAACCAAGCTGGCAAACGCGAATATGAAGCCCGACGTGGTTATCGTCGATCCCCCGAGAAAAGGCTGTGGCGAAGACGTCATCTCCGCAATGAAAAAACTTTCTCCCAAACGAATCGTCATGGTCTCCTGTAACAGCGCCACCGCCGCGCGCGATTGCGCAAGATTGAAAGAAATTGGGTACACTCCTACAAAAATGCGAGCTGTCGATATGTTCCCACGTACAGGACACGTCGAGACGGTATGTTTATTGTCCAAACTTAATGCAAAGCAACATATCGAGATTAACTTGGATATGGATGAGCTGGATCTGACCGATGCAGAGAAGAAAGCCACCTACCAAGAAATCAAGGATTATGTGC
>SVRL01000121.1 GCA_015064845.1 Oscillospiraceae bacterium
GTTCATCGTAAGCACATAGCTACAAGTTTGCACAGGCGGTCAAGCTGCCCAAGCTTGTTTGCTTCTTTTTTGAAACTTTTTTCTTGCAAATCAAGAAAAAAGTGAATCTAAACAATCATTGATCTTTCCATCGAACTCGTGTCGATTCAGTATTTACCTTGTGTAAAATGCTAGTATGTCATATTAAAAAATCCTTTCATTCAAAATATTTTGTTTTTGCTCCCAAAAATCATTCTTATTTGTGTAATCAAAAAATTCCGAAAAATAAAAACCGTTCTATAATATACAATCTTATTTGGAGGGCAAAAAGTTTCAACTTTTTTGAAATGTTTACAAATTGTTCACAATTTCGGCGAATAATTTTGAAATTGATTGAAAAAAACTCCATTCTGTGTTATAATGTTTTTACCGTTCGGATGTAAAATGGATATCCGAAAAGTTTTTTGTTTTTCTGAATTGGAGAAAATATGTCTACAACTAACCGCACGGCAATCTCAAAAGCCGCAAGAAACAAAACAATTGACACACCTTTGAGCGAAGGGAAAATGTATCTTAACCGTTGCATCCATATCTCGCAAAAACAAGACAGTCTCCTTTTTGTCAAAGATAAAACCGTCATGGGAAATACACTTGAAATATGTCCCTTACTTCCCGAAAAAAGTATTGATCTGATCATTGCCGATCCGCCGTATAATCTGACAAAATCGTTTAACGGAAACGTGTTTTCCAAGAAAAAAGAAGAGGATTATGAAACGTATACCCGTGAATGGCTCTGCACGGTCAAACCGCTTTTGAAAGAAAACGGTTCGATTTACGTCTGTTGTGATTGGGAAAGCAGTTTGATTATCGGCAAGGTACTGGGAGAATTCTTTCATATCAGAAACCGTATTACGTGGCAAAGAGAAAAAGGACGAGGCGCAAAAACAAATTGGAAAAACGGAATGGAAGACATTTGGTTTGCAACAAACGGAAATGATTATACGTTTCATCTCGATGCCGTGAAAATACGAAAAAAAGTGCTCGCGCCGTACCGTGTCGGCGGAAAACCAAAGGATTGGACCGAAACCGAAAACGGAAATTTCCGTGACACCTGTCCATCCAATTTTTGGGATGATATTACCGTGCCTTTCTGGTCTATGCCGGAAAATACAGCCCATCCCACACAAAAGCCCGAAAAACTGATTGCAAAAATCATGCTTGCCAGTTCTTCCGAAGGTGATATTGTTTTGGATCCGTTTCTCGGTTCCGGAACAACCAGTGTAGTCGCAAAAAAATTGAAACGCCATTATATTGGTATAGAACAGGAAGCGCAATACTGTGCCTGGGCAGAACAACGTCTTGAAAATGCCGAAAAACATCCCGAAATCCAAGGCTATGCAGACGGTGTATTTTGGGAACGGAATTCTCTCTGATTCCATCCGTTACCGACTTTGCTCTTGAATTTTCAAAAATATTAAGAAAAGTCATTTGTAAAAGCCGGCAATTTTGTTGACAAAACAGAAAAAGAATGGTATAATAAAATTGAATATTGCAACAAGGAGGATGTGCTTTTTTCCATACGGCGGATAAAGGGTGCATTCTCGCTTTTTTGCAAAAAATCCATATTATTTCTTTATAAATATCCGATTTTTATAAAATATGTTATCAACGAACTATATCTAAGATCAAGAAAGGAAATCAGCATTATGAATGAAAACTTGAGAATTGAACACGACTCGATCGGCGACTTGGAAGTTCCCGCGGATGCCTACTACGGCGTACAGTCTTTGAGAGGCGCAGAAAATTTCAAAATCACAGGTCACATGCTTCACCCTCTGTTTATCAAAAATATGGCGAAAATCAAAAAAGCCTGCGCGTATGCCAACGGTTATATGGGTGCTTTTGAAAAAGAAAAAGTCGATGCCATCGCTAAGGCCTGCGATGAAATCATTGCCGGCGGTTTCATGGAATCCTTCATTGTGGATGCTATTCAGGGCGGTGCAGGTACCTCTGCCAATATGAATGCCAACGAAGTTATCGCAAACCGCGCAATCGAAATTCTCGGCGGAAAAAAAGGCGATTATAAAATCGTTCATCCCAACGATCATGTCAACTACGGACAATCCACAAATGACGTTATCCCCTCCGCAGGAAAAATGACGGTCATTGATCTGATCAAACCTTTGCTTGAAAGCCTCAATGCTTTGGTCTCCGCTTTTGATGAAAAAGCCAAACAGTTTGACGGTATTATCAAAATGGGCAGAACACAGCTTCAGGATGCCGTTCCGATTCGTCTCGGTCAGGAATTTGCGGCTTATGCGGCTGTTATCCGCCGTGATATCGTTCGTATCAGCAACGCAGAAAAAGATATGCATATCGTAAATATGGGCGGCAGCGCTATCGGTACTTGCATCAACGTTGACCCCAAATATCTTGAAAAAATTCCCACGGAACTTACCAAAGTTGCCGGTTATGAACTCATTCTTGCAGACGATCTGATTGACGGAACACAAAACCTCGACGGTTTTGTCAACGTATCTTCCGCACTGAAAACATGTGCAGTTAACCTTTCCAAAATCGCAAATGACCTTCGTTTGATGTCCAGCGGACCGAAAACAGGTATCGGAGAAATCGCTCTCCCCGCAAAACAGAACGGTTCTTCCATCATGCCCGGTAAAATCAATCCCGTTATTCCCGAAGTTATCAACCAGGTTGCTTTTCTCGTAATCGGACACGATGCAACCATTTGCGCAGCGGCAGAAGCAGGCCAGCTGGAATTGAACGCATTTGAGCCCGTTCTTTTCTATCAGCTCTTTGAATCCATTTCTGCTATGACAAATGCTATCAATACATTTATTGAAAACTGCGTAACCGGCATCCGCGCAAACAAAAAGCAATGCCAGGAAAACGTTGAAAAGAGTGCAGGTATCGTTACCGCAATGGCTCCTTACATCGGTTATCAGCGTTCCGCATTCATTGCCAAAGAATCCTTGGCAACAGGAAATTCCGTTCGTTCCATCATTTTGCGTGATAATATCATGACGGAAGAAGAATTGAATGAAATTCTGGATGCACGCGGCATGACGGAACCCCGCGCCATTAAAATCAAAGAATCTTAATGCAATACATATAAAATCTGCAAAGGAGTACGATTCCCATGGTTAAATTGATCGCTTTTGATCTTGACGGTACTTTAACGCAACATAAAACACCGCTTGAACCCGCAAATTTGGAAGCTTTACAAGAACTTTCCAAAAAATATAAACTGATTATGGCAGGCGCAGGCGCTTGTATGCGTATTTTTAATCAGCTTGGCGGTTTTCCCATTGATATCATCGGAAATTACGGTTTGCAGTTCGGTCAATATAACGCCGAAACAAAAACATTGGATATTCTTGAAAACAATATTCTTCCTTGCAATAAAGAAAGTGTGGAAGCACGTGTGAATTTTTGCCGCGAAAAATACGGTTTCAAAGAATATGCCGGCGATAACGTGCAATATCATGAATCCGGTTGCGTAACGTTCCCAATCATCGGAACCGCAGCCAAAATTGAGGACAAGCTTACATTTGATCCTGATCGTGCCAAACGCCGCGCCATTTATAACGAAATTTGTGAAATCTTTTCCGAATATAACGTTTTCGTCGGAGGTTCTTCTTCTTTTGATATGGCACCACGTCCTTTCCATAAATATTATGCTTTGCAAAAATATTGTGAAAAGAATGGTATCGCTTTGGATGAAGTTGTTTTCGTCGGTGATGATTACGGTCCGGGCGGTAATGATGAATCCGTTTACCTCTCCCCCATCCGTTTTGTGAAAGTAGATGATTACCGTACGTTCCCCACTGTTATGCGCGCGGAAGGTTTACTTTGATTTTTCTTGGATTTTTTCCATTTTCCTGTTGACAATTTGTTTCTCTTATGTTACAATAAAGGAGCTGTCGTTTGACGGCTCCTTTTAGGATCACATAATTGAATATCGATACGGAGGGTTATCGAAGCGGTCATAACGAGGCAGTCTTGAAATTTCAGCCTGCCGCGCGATGATGCAAGACGGCGACCTCCGAAAGAGGTTCAAAACACGCCGTTTTCGAGACGGTAAAATACTTGCTCAAAATGATCTCTATCGAGAATTCTAAAGGCGAGAAAAAACACAATTAAATATCAAACACGGAGGGTTATCGAAGCGGTCATAACGAGGCGGTCTTGAAATTTGTACTCGTTATTGGAAGGCTTATCCCCGAAAACCCTTGATTTATAAGGGATTTTTGGACTTTTACAACTGAATATTTTTGTTTGTTCTCTCCTGTTGTT
>SVRL01000027.1 GCA_015064845.1 Oscillospiraceae bacterium
GATTCCCTTATTGGAGGCAAGATCCGCTCTGGTAAAGAAACCTCCCGTCGCTTCGGTAACGGAGATCAACTCATCGCCGTTATAACTTTCAAAGGTAAAGAACAAAAGCGTCGTGGAACCGTTCTTTACGAAACGATTGATCTTCAGCACGGTACGGAGCGTATCGCCTACACGGAAAGGACGCTCGCTGTGCGCGGTCATATGAGAGTCGATGGCGCGATAAGAGAGCGTACCCTTTGAAATGGCATCAAGTCCCATATACGCAATCAAAAAGATTGCAACGTGCGAAGCCTCGGAAGCAATCAGAGGGCTGATATAGGTATCGCCTGCGCGGAATACACAATCCTCGTCCAGATCGAACTCCGCCACGATGGAGGAAGGACGGAATACACCGTATTCCGCATCGATGGAAACGATACGGGAAACAAACAAAAACGGAGGCAAAGGCATTCTTGCGCGAACGGGATACCGGTCAACGTCTTTATATTTCTCTCCCAGCACCGCCGACATGGAGGTATCCGTCATCGTGATGACCTCTTCGCGTCCGTAGAGATAATTTTCGGAAGCATTCGGGAATTTTTTGACTGCGGGCGCAGGAGCAGGCGCAGTCTGCGCAGGAATGGGAGCAGGCATCCCCAGCATCTGCTCGTACAGCCTGTTTTGCGCATCCATAAACATCTTGAACGCTTTTTCATTGTTCATGATCTGGCGCTGAAGAATCTTGGAAAATTCCTCGCCGGAAACCGCCGTACTTGCTTTCTGCGCGGATATTTCAACCGCTATCGGTGCGCTGATTGCAACGGGAGCTGTTTTTTCAACCGCATCGTTACGGAAGGAAAGCTTGGAAAGCAGTTTTTCGTATGCAAAAGATACGTTGCTTGCCAAAAGCACGGCGCAAAGGTTCAGAAGCATATCCGAAGCCTCCGCGGCAGAATAAAGAGAGGCAACCACGGCATCCTTGTGATTTTTCAGCGTAGCCGCCGCCCAGGTACCGCACATTTGCGTGGTACTCAGATCAATAAAAACTCTGCCTCCCTGCGCATAGAGTGCTTTTACCGCCGTGGCATAGTCCACGGTCTTGGTCAGAAGCGCGGCGGTATTTTCCGCCATCATTTCGGGTGTACTATCCATCGGTTTCAGAAAATGGGTGCTGAACATTTTATAATCCGTCTGCGCCATGCGTACGCCTGCTTCCATCAAACCGCTGCGGATGCTCTGCGACAAATGCTCCACCACGGGAGTGTGGATATAGTTCGCAAGATTCAGCTCGCTTGCAACACAGCCGGTTTCTTCAATCAGACGTCGAAGCGCTTCCCGTTCGCCGACGAGGATCACATCGTCATCGGAGCCGATGATCGGAACAAAGACACCTTCATATTTTTCTGCCGCTTGGGTAATCACATCGGCATTGCCCTTGACGTAAAATTTGGTAAATCCATCCGTCTTTCTGCCAAGATATTCATTCAGAGGCGCATCGTCCGAGCGAAGCATTTCTTTCAGCGCGCCTTCCACGTGGGAAATTACCTCTGCAACGTCGCAACCAGAGCCGTCGGCATAGCGCAGATGATTCAGAATATTTGCCATTTCGCCCATACTTGCGCCGGACATTACGTCGGGCTTCACGCCAATACTGTCGAGCAAAACGGTTACGCAGTAATTGACAACGATATCAAAGAGATAATCGGAAAGAAATACGTCTTTATCGCCGGTAAGCAATTTGTCGGTTTCAAAATAATCAATCTCCCTTTTTGCGCCGTAAAGCGTGAAGAAAAATTTATAAAATGCCTTGGCATTGAACATATTTGCGGGAGGATTCATAAATACGATTTCGGGACGCGCACAATTGCGGCGGATATATACGGAACCGGAAGGTCTTTTCCAGATGAATCCCTCGTCAAGCAAGCACGCCGAATATTTCAGCAGATCGTCGATATCGGAATTCAAAGTTTCAGAGGAATCCGCAAGCAAAATAATCGTATTCGTATTTTCATTTCTTCCCATCAGATCGGGGAGCAAAGCATCCATCGCATTTTTCAGACTGTCGGCTTTTTTCAGCGCGTGAAGCTTTTGCACAGCTTCCTCCGCCGTGAGAAAAACGATGGGCAACAAATATTTCTTTGCGGTATAGGTTTTAACCGCAGGTTTTTTCGGTTCGGTCAACACAAGGTACAGACCGCCGCAGTTCAGTTCCTTATTACGTCCGTTTCCGGCATCCCAGAAACGGTACAAGGTATCGCGGTCATCCAAATGCAGAGCATAGCGAATCTCCAAAGCGGAAAGGAGAAGATGCATCATACCGTCGCCTTCATCCGCTTCGATTCCATCGGTAATATCCAAACGCGCAAAGCCGCTTTCTTCCTGTGTCAGCGCAACCGCGATCCAACCGTTTTCACGGCAGGACAAAAGCAATGCGTTTTCAGGCGCGGTTTCCAGCATTTCACGGAAACTGCCGCAGACCTTCTGCTCAGCAAGGTCCAATTCTCTCATACGGCAGTCTTCAATCGTCGTATCCGTCACGGCGCAAAGATATTTTTGGGAGGTATACTGCAAAGCCTCTTTCACAGCGAGAGAAAGCGCATCTGCACGTTGTTTTTTTGAAATATCGGTACCGGCAATGACGGATTCTGCCAGCGCTTCACAGCCGGGCGTCTTACCCAGACAGACGCCGATACCGGCAATGGTGTAGGATTTATTCATTATGGCTCCTTATTCTGCCGGACGGGTAGCATCTACCGGCTTATCGTTATTGGAAATCAAAATCTGTCCGTAGGGCAGACCGTTCAGAATTTCATTGGCAAAGTAATTGGCACCCACTTCCAAAGGAATCAGAACGTAACCCTTTTCCGTGAGAGTTTTGCGATAGATATAATCCATCATACCGCCGTCCCACGCGCCCCAGTTGATGGCAAGGGTTTTGCAGTTCGGATATTTTTTACGGAAGCGGTGGGCAAATTTATCGAGGAATTCGTTGCCTGCGGCATAATCCATCTGTCCGTCGTTGCCGAAATAGCCCGCAACGGAACTGAAAGCAACCACCAGCTTCAATTGTTTTTTATCTACGCAGGAAAGAATATTATTCAGTCCCTTATATTTCGTGTCAAGCACCGCGCGGAAACGTTGCATATCCTTATTCCAGATTTTACAGTCTGCCAGCAAACCTGCGCCGTGAATGATTCCGCGAACGGGACCGACCTCGCTCTCAATCTTCTTCACAGTCTGCGAGAGGCTTTCAAAGTCGTTGACGTCGCAAGAGTAATAGTGAACCTTGCATCCGGTTGCTTCCAAAGTACGGAAGGTATTCAACATTTCCCTTTGCGCCAGAATGGCTTTTGCCTTTTTCTCAATATCGCTAAAGGATCCCTTGTAGCCTGCCGCCTTGAATCGGCGCGCAATCAAGGTCTTCATTTCCTTGAGATCGGGAATCTTTGCGGATTCTTCATCGTCCATATTTTCATCTTTGATTGCCGCTCTGCCCAAAATGATGAGCTTGCAAGGCGCTTTTTCCATCAGTGAGAGAACGCAATGAGAGGTAACGCCTCGGCTACCGCCCGTAACCACGATCACGTCATTCTCATTGTAAGGTGCGCGGTTTTCTTTTGCTATGGACCGGACAAACACACCGTTTACAGACCAGCGTTTGCCATCGGAGGTTCTTCCGATCTCGGGCCAAAGGTCGCGCAAGGTAAGTTCATCTTCGGTAATTTCCAACATCTTCTCCGTCGAAACGGTCGGTTCAAAATCGATGAGCTTCACGTTCGCATATTCGCCGAATTCAATTGAAAGCGTTTTGGCGATGCCGTTGAAGGTACCGTAAGCATAATGGTCGTTTTCGCCGGTAAAGCCCAGCTTTCCATCCAAAAAGGTCGCAAACAGAATCATACTTCTGAAGCTCGGCTTCAATGCGCGGATATAGATGGTGTAATGCTTGATCAGATTCGCCACCGTCATGGTATGTTCGTAGATATATTGATCGGCATCCTCTGTACCATAGGTATTGGCGGGAATCAGAAGTCCCGTGATAGCACCTTCTTCGGCGGTCGAAGCAATCAAAGCCGCCGCTTCTTCCTCGGTAAGATTCTTTTCGATCTGCTTCACGGCCATTCCCTTTCCCGTAAAGAAATCTCTCAGAGCGTTCGTACGGGAATCTTTCTTCCCAACCAAAATCAAAATGCCAAAGGAAGGAATCATACTTTCCACACGCACGCCTCCGACATTCTCATAAGGATGTATTTCAAAACGGCGGACGGTTCGGGAATCGGAAAGATCCAGATTTTCAAGCACGGGATTGGAAATTCTTTTGTTATGTATGATCGTCGGCGATGAGGTCTGCGCCAGCATCGTCTGCAACTGCTTTTGTGTTTGCATTAACTTTTCAAACATCATGATCTCACTTTCGCCAAATGCGGCAGTGAGCTTCAAAACATCATCCGTAATCGGTCTTCCGTTCAGGAGCGACAAGCGCTCCTGTTGGAAATTCCAGAAATCCATCAGACTTTCAGTCTGAGGATCGTATATTTTATTCATCATAAGGATTCTCCTTACACAATCTCAGAGAGATACACTGCAATCTCTTCTACGGTGGACATTGCAGACAGGCCCTCAGTCTGATCAGGTGTCAGTGTAATGCCCAGCTTCTTCAATACGTCTGCAAAAATTTCTACGCGCTTGATGGAGTCAATGCCGAGATCCGCTTCAAGCTCCATATCGGTTTCAATCATTTCTTCGGGATAGCCTGTCTTATCGGCAATGGCGGCAAGGATACATTCCGTTACCTTTCCGCCGGAAACGGCGGAAGATTCGGTTTCTGCCTTCACGGAGGTTGCTTCTTCTGCGAGAGAGATTTCTGCCGCAGGTTCGGATTTTGCGTCCACAGAGGGAGCAATGTCAACGATGGATTTCAGATACGTTACCATTTCTGCAATCACGCTGATGCCGCTGAGTTCTTCTACGTTTTCTTTCGTGAAGATACCGCCGAGCGTGTTATTGACCATAGAAAGGATTTCCACGCGCTTGATGGAGTCGATACCGAGATCGGATTCAAGCTCCATATCCTCATCAATCATATCCGTAGGATACCCCGTCTTTTCCGCAATGGCTTCCGTAACAAGTGCGTACATATCCACGGAAGGCTTTACCGTCTGAACGGGAGCTTCCTTGGTTACTTCAACAGCGGGCGCAGGCGCGGTGTCTGCAATGGATTTCAGATACGTTACCATCTCCGCAATCACGCTGATACCGCTGAGTTCTTCCACGTTTTCCTTTGTGAAAATACCTCCAAGCGCGTTGTTGACGGTGGAGAGGATTTCCACGCGTTTGATGGAGTCGATACCGAGATCGGATTCAAGCTCCATATCCTCATCAATCATATCCGTGGGATACCCCGTCTTTTCTGCGATAGCTTCCGTAATGAGCGCATACATATCCGCGGAGGGTTTTGCCGCCTGAACGGGGACTTCCTTGGTGGGCTCGGCTATGGGAGCGGCAATCGGCTTTTCCACAGTTGTGGCTACGGGTGCAGGCGCAGGAGTAACTACGGGGGTGGGTACAACTACGGGTGCAGACGCGGGAGCAACGTCGGGAACAGAGATCGGAGCAGAAGCCGCCGCAGGAACACCCGTCACGTTACCGAAATAAGCTTCCAACGCTCTCATCGAATTATTCTGGAAAAGCGTTACACAGTTCAGAACGTTTTCCTTTTCTCTTTCCGCGCTGACCTTGGAAAGCATATCGGATGCCGCTTGCATCTGGGATGTCTGCACATCCATAAATTTGCTGAAGACTTCGGCGTTGGCGGAAAATGCGCCTGCTGTGTTCTTGATTTCCATTGGCTTTGCTACCTCTTTCACAACTTCTACTTCTTTTACAACTTCTTTTACGACTTCAACTTCTTTGATTACGGTCTTGGGTTCCCCCGCATTCTTCATAATATCAATGATTCTCTGATCGGGAAGGAGCGCATCGTCCATCGCCTTTTTATGCTGAGGCAAAACGAAACTCTTCATTTTTACGGTGTAGGTGGTTTTACTCTTCTTGGGAATAAGATCTTCATCGTGGGGTGCGCGGTAAGGATCATCCTTGACGGAAACGCCAAGTACAGCGAGCTGTGCCATTGCAAATTCCAACTGTTCTGCGGAATTTTTATCCTTTTCGGGACAGAGTGCAACGGCAGTATATTCTTTGCCTGCCAGACAGTCGCGAAGAAGCCCCGTCAGCACCTTGCCGTTACCGATTTCCACGAAGATACGGGAACCGTCCTCATAAGCTTTTTCTGCACTCGTGCGGAAGAGAACGGGATTCAAGAGTTGCTTTTCAAGAAGGTCTGCAACTTTTTCGGTATATTTTTCGCCGGTAGCGTTTGCATAAACTCTGCCTCCGGACTTGCCGAATACCATGCCGTCGAGATATGCACGGAACGCTTCGGAAGCTTCTTTCATATAGGGGCTGTGGAATGCGCCCGAAACCTTCAGGCGGACTGCTTTGATACCCATTTCAGCCAATTTCGATTCCAGTGCGGCAATCCCCTCGGCACTGCCGGAAGCAACGGTCTGGGAAGCACTGTTTTCATTTGCGACATAAACGTTTGCGATATCCTTGCAAACGGCAGTCAACGTTTCCTTATCGGTCATACAAGCCGCCATTGCAACGTCGGGATTGGATTTTCCCATCAACGTACCGCGTACCTTCGCCATGGAGATCAGCGTTTCGTAATCCATTACATCGTCTGCCCAAAGAGCAACCAATTCGCCGAAGCTGTGTCCAATGAAAGAATCTGCGTTCAAACCTCTTCTGTTCACGATTGCATACAAACCTGCTTCCGTAGCGGCGAGGGTAGGCTGCGTGTCAGCAGTACGGTGAATTGCTCTCTGCGCTTCATTCCATTCCTCAGCGGTAAGCGCCTTGGGATAAAGAATTTCGGAAACGGGAGTTTCTCCGTTTTTCAAAAGCACATTATCCGCTTTTCCGATGGCAGTGCGGAGTTCCGGATAGTTGATCGAAACATCGGAAAGCATATTTACAGCCTGCGTACCCTGTCCGGGGAACAGAACCGTGATTTTGCCGTCGATCTGTTTACTATTATAAGCAATGCCCTTTTGTGTGAAGGCATCGGATGTATTCTTTTTCAAAAGTTCGAGCGCAACGGCACATTTTTCAGCCGCTTCTTCGGGTGTTTTCACCACGAATGCAAGTCGGAATTTTCCTGTGCCTGCGTTTTCATAGCGGTATTCGTCAGCATAAAAGGAAACGGGAGCCGAAGCCAATGCTTCGATCTTAGCGATCAAAGCTTCCTTACTGTCCGCGGTAAAGAGTACGCCCGTAGGAGCAGCACCCACGCGATATGCGTCGGAATGTTCGCCCGTATATTCTTCCAGAACGACGTGGAAATTCGTACCGCCGAAGCCGAATGCGCTGACACCCGCGCGGCGTACGGGCTGTTCGTCGTTGACGATCCAAGGCTGAGATTTTTTGAGCACCGTCAAACGGCTGTCGATCAAAGCAGGATTGGGCGTTTCCATATTGATGGAGTTCGGGAGAACCTTATGGTGCAAAGCAAGCGCAACCTTCATGCATCCTGCAATACCTGCCGCCAAACGCATATGTCCAACTTGGCTCTTGACCGATCCGATAACCGTCTTACGCTTATCGCTATCGGGGAAAGCAGCAACAACAGAGCTGACTTCACAGGCATCGCCTGCGGCAGTACCCGTACCGTGCGCCTCAATCAGACCAATGGTATCCATATCAACGCCGCTGTTTTCGTATGCGCGGTTGAGCGCACGTACCTGACCTTCCTTGCTGGGTGCATAAATACTCTTCGCGCGTCCATCGGAGGAGGAACCGCTTCCGCAAATCACAGCGTAAATCTTATCGCCGTCCCGCCGGGCATCGGAAAGTCGTTTGAGAACCATGATGCCCACGCCGTCGCCGATAATCATACCGTCGGCATTTGCATCAAAGGGTTTGATCTTACCCGTTTTGGAGCAAGCGGGTGTTTTGGTAAAGGAAAGATAGGAAACGGGAGAATTATCAAGATTGGCGCCGCCGCAGAGCATAACGTCCATATTTCCGCTCACAAGCTCGTCAACGGCGAATTTCACAGCGCCTAAAGATGCACCGCAAGCCGCATCTACGGAGCAGGAAGTACCGCCAAGGTCAAAACGGTTGGCAATTCGTCCCGCTACGACGTTGGGAATATAGCCGGGGTTATCGTCCTCGGACCATTCGTGCTGTGTCTGAAGAAATTTTTCAACGATCAGATCCGCCGCCGCTTCGGGAACACCGTTATTCACAAGAATCTTGCGGATATTAAAGCGTTGGGTGCGGCAATGGAGACTGAAAACGTGGCTTGCCGTACCTGCGGACATGATAACACCGGTCTTTTCACGGTTAAACGGACGGGCATTTTTGCCGTAATAGCCCGCGTCCATCAAAGCCTGACGGGCTACCACCAAACCGAAAAGCTGTTCAACGGCGGTATGCTCCATTACTTTGGGAGAGATACCGAATTCCTTGGTATCGAACTCAATGGGTCCGGACTGACCGCCCATTTTACAATAACTCACGTCAGGTACATTGGGATCGGGGTTGTAGAATTCTTCCTGTTTCCAGAATTCGGGTTCCACTTCCTTGATGGAATCCTTCCCTTCTACGATATTCTGCCAATACTGTGTAAAATCCATGGCGCCGGGGAATACACACCCCATACCGATAATTGCAACTTTTTCCTTCATATATAATCTCCTTCAATCAACAATAAAAACATAAAATCAGAACTTACGGAACCGTTCGTAACGTCTTTGAACGATATATTCGGACGGCATACCGTCGTAGGATTTCAAAAAATCCAGAATCGCGCTGTGCATAACGGAGGAGATTTTATCTACCGTTTCAACCGTAGCACCGCCGAATTCGGGAATGATCCGTTCAATAATATTCAAGTTCGCCAGATCCTGTGCAGTCAACTTCATAAGCTTCGCCGCTTCTTCCGCTCTTCCTTCCGTCTTCCAGAGAATCGCGGAATACCCTTCGGGGGACAAAATGGCGTAAGTGGAATTTTCCAGCATCCAAACCTCATTGCCCGCGGCAATCGCAAGCGCACCGCCGCTACCGCCTTCGCCAATCAAAATACACAAGGTCGGAACTTTCAAACCTGCCATAGTCATAATGGATTCGGCAATCGCCGTCCCCTGCCCTCTTTCTTCCGCATCAATGCCGCAAAATGCGCCGGAAGTATTGATAAGGGCAATCACAGGTCTGCCAAACTTTTCCGCCTGTTTCATCAGTCGGATCGCTTTGCGGTAACCTTCAGGCTTCGGCATACCGAAATTGCGGTGGAAGCGTTCCTGCAAAGAGTTGCCTCTCAGATTGGCAAGAACCGTTACGGGCTGGTCGTTCAAAAGAGCCAAACCGCCGATGAGCGCATGGTCATCACCGAAAAGGCGGTCTCCGTGAAGCTCTCTGAAATCTTCAAAAATTCTTTCGATGTAATCCATTGCGGTTGCGCGTTCGCCGCTGCGAACCATTTTTACCTTTTCCCATGCGGTCTTTTCGTTTTCAACGTGAAGCAATTCGCCGTTGTGATGAATCTTACGGCCGTGTCTTCTGAGATAATGATGCTCCCGATGAACCGGATGTGCGTAAAGCAAATAATGCAAGGTGTTTTTCAGCGTGTGGCGTTCCACAACGCGATCCACCATACCATGCTCCAACTGGAACTGCGCCGTCTGGAAACCGCTCGGCAATTCCTGACCGATGGTCTGCTGGATGACACGGGGACCCGCAAAACCGATCCTCGCGCCGGCTTCCGCCAGGATAACGTCTGCCAAAGTGGCAAAGCTTGCGGTAACGCCTCCCATCGTAGGGTCCGTCAATACGGAACAGTAAAACAAACCCGCATCCGAATGGCGTTTCACCGCCGCCGAAGTCTTTTCCATCTGCATAAGAGAGATGATTCCTTCCTGCATTCTTGCGCCGCCGGAACAGCAGAAAAGGATAACGGGAAGTTTTCTTTCCGTCGCGCGTTCAAATGCGCGAGTAATTCTTTCGCCCATCGCATGTCCCATGCTTCCGATCATAAAATTCGGATCGCATACGCCGATCACGGTTTCATGTCCGCCGATCTTGCCGTAACCGACGGTAACCGCTTCCGTATTTCCGCTCTTTTTCTGAGCAGACACCAGCTTTTCACGGTAACCCGGTGTTTCCAAAGGATCGCAAATACCAACCTCTTCGAACCAAGGCTCGAATTCGCCGTCATCCAAAACCATAAGCAATCGTTCCTTTGCGCCGACGGGAAGATAAGCGCCGCAATTCGGACAAATATAATCTCTGTGCCAAACATCATTTCCGGTATATTCTTTCTTGCACTTGGAGCATGTAACCTTGACGTTATTAAGATCAACGTTGATCAACGCCCCACCGGAATAACCTATTTTATTATGTCTTCTTTTCCAAAACGTGGACATATTCATTCTCCTATCCTAACTGCCGTATGTCCGACAGTTCCAATGTGTACTCCTTATCTGCCGAACAGAAGCTCAGAGTATAACCGTCATCCGGCGTATTCTGCAAACATCGGATCTTTGATCCCTGTCCGAACACGCTGAATGAACGCATATCTCCGCTCAAACCTTTGCCGACGTATTTCAGGTAACTTTCTTTACCGGTCCAGATTTCATAAAAGCGTTCGACCGTCCGTTTACCGTTCTGCCAAACGTATTCTTTCTCATCACGGGCAAAACAGATGTCGGCAATCATGCGCATATTCGTTGCGGTGTCATGCTTTTGAATATCTATCCCAACCTCGGTGTTTCCGAAAGCAAGTGCCACATACTGACCGGAATGGGAAAGGTTGTAGTAAAATCCTTCTCGGTTCTTTATATAAGGCTTTCCATATTTATTTTTTTCAATTTGAAAATCGTCCGTATTCAACGCGATTTTCAGTAATGCATCTGCCGTTACACAACGCAATTGATCTTCATATCTTCGGTAACGGTCCGCCTTGCGTTTTCGTTCATCGGAAGCGCTTTCATAGAGTCTTCCGTAAGTCCTCCCGTCTGCGGAGGATATATCCGCGCACAAAATGCGGATCATGCATTTTCTCCTGCAAGGCTGCTCTTGCGTATCATCTCAAACAGCTGATCCTGTCGTATGGGTTTGAAATAGAGGAAACCCTGTCCGTAGCGGCAACCGGCGCTCTTTGCAAATGCTTCCTGCTCCTTGGTTTCAATACCTTCGCAAACCACATCGGCCCCAAGATCAATAAACAAATCGACCAATGCGCGGAATGCAGCTTTTCTCTCCTCACTTTGCGCGTTCAAAAGAACGGAACGATCGATCTTCACGATATCCAAAGGATAATTCAGCAGATCGTTTACGGAAGTAATACCCGTACCGTAGTCATCGAGAATAATAAGGAATCCTGCCGCTCTCAACGTTTTCAGATTTTCAATCAACTGGGGTTCATCATCATTCTTTTCTCTTTCGGTAATCTCCACCGCCAATTTATCGTGAGAAACCCCGTAATTATTTGCGATTCGGATCAAATCTTCGGCAATGGTCGGTTCGGAAAGCGTTTTTCTGCTGAAATTGCAGGAAATACAATCCATCTTTTCCCCCGCTGCCAAGGATCTTTGCAACCAGATACAGCTTTTCTGGAAAATGTAGCGATCAAATCTGGAATACAGATTCAAAGTCTCTATTACAGGCAAAAACGCATCCGGAAAAATTACACCCCGTTCCGGATGTTCCAGACGGGAAAGCATCTCTCCTTTAAAAACGGTATTGGTTTTGAAATCCACCACCGGCTGTATGACCAAAGAGAAAAAATCTCTGTCCAGAAATTCCACCATACGCTCTTTCAATTCCTGATCCAGCGTCTTCTGCGCGGCAGGCGCAGGATTCTTTTTTTTGTTCAACAGTTCCTTAAAACTCATGTTATTCCACCCTCCCGATATTTTTTCTGGCATAAAAAACAAAAAAACCGCTCTTTATGTATGCTCAAACCGCCATCCCAAAAAGGACAGCTACGAACAAACATAATAGACCGGTTGCGCTATTTACTCCATATTGTGCAAGCGCCCATATACACACAATACTTCGCGGTAATTCTATTACTGCTATTTATTTTAATAAATTTTACCATGAAAAAACTTTTTTGTCAAGTACTTTTTAATTTTTCCATGAATATTTCTCTCTCTGTTGACAAAATCGATGAAAAAATGGTATAATTTTATTTAAAGATTTTTTCACATCATATTAACCGATTGTCAGGAGTGTGATTATGAAGCGTTTTGATTTTTTTAAACGGATTGCCTTTATTCTTCCTGCGCTGATCTGCGCTCTTTTCCTCATCTTCTTTATATATATGTATCATAATGAAACGCTGTCTGTTTATCGGTCGGAACCCATTTTCGGATACAGTGTGTTTTCCGATATGAATATGGAGCTTTCCGATGACAGCTCTGCACCCGCAGGCGTTCGAAAAATTTATCGGGGTATTCTGCCGACCGATCTCTCTCAAGAAGATTATCTTTGCTTCAACATCGCTCACCACAACATAGAAATCTATTTTAACGATGAGTTGGTATACAGCCTTTCCGGCGCAGAAACCAATGTCATCGCAAAAAATGTCGGCAGTAATTGGTGTATCGTTCACATGGGACAAAACCACGCAGGAAAAGAAGTTACCGTGGTGCTGACTCCCCTTTTTGAAGCGGCAATCAGCAAAACACCCGAATTCCTTCTGGGCTCTCCCTATACCGTTGCCATCGAGGTCATTACCGGGGAATTGCCGTTGCTCATCATTTCTTCTCTTTGTGTTCTGCTCGGCATCTTCTTCGTTTCCGTATTTCTATATTTCCGTTTTATCTTGAAAACGGACAACAACGAAACCATTTATCTGGGTCTTTTTGCAATATCCATAGGTTTATGGAAGCTGACCGATTTGCGCTGTATGTCATTACTTATGCCCGAACGCGCACTGGGACTCGGCTATATCAGCATAGGCGCATTGTTTCTGACGGGCATATGCTTACTTCCGTATTTTTCCACGCTTTTCGTAAACGGAAAAAACAGCGCGCTTCCGCTCCTCTCGCTCGTTGGTTCTCTGGTGTGTCTGACCGTATTGGCAATGCAACTCTTCGGAGTTACGGAAATACGCCAAAATCTGATCTACAGCCATATTCTGCTGATTATTTCCATTCTTTCCGTTCCCGTAACACTTCTGATCAACCGAATCGTTTACAAAAATTGGGAACTGAAAAAATCCTGGAAGTTACTGCTTTTATTGGGTATAGGTATTGCGGTGGATCTGATATTCTACTATCGCAACAACAAAAACGGACTCCTCAGTTTTTCCATTATGGGTCTTATCATTTATACACTGATCATATTCCTTAAAAGCGTTCAGGACACCACGCGCAAGGCTTATACAGACAGCGGAACGGGACTTGTCAACCGCGCGCGTTGGATAGAACTGATGAACAAAGACATTTCCGCTTCCAAACCTTGCGCCGTTCTGATGATCGACATGAACGGTCTAAAGCAAGTCAACGATACCTTGGGGCACGATGCCGGCGACAAAATGATCTTTAACCTTTCCGATATTCTGCGCAAAACACTTCCCCGTACCAGCGTGATCTGCCGTTGGGGCGGCGACGAATTTACCGTATTGCTGACTGATGTGAATCGCGAGCGGCTTGATCTGGAAATTCGGAATATTTTCGCCGAAAGCGAAAAATACAATGCCGAAAATCCCGATTTGCCGATTCATTTCGCCATCGGCGCCGCACTCTCATCGGAACACCCCGATTGCTCCAGAATGAAGCTGTTCCATTTGGCAGACCAAGAAATGTACCGTAATAAAAAAGAATGGTATTCTCTGCAACAACCCCAAGAATAAACCAATCTCCCTCCAATACCTAAGAATAAAATTTTTTGAGATATGCCACGATCCCGCCCAATCGTGGCATATCTTTGCTTTCAATGGCACATTTTTACAATTCACATCTTCGGCAATGTCCGCCAGAGAGCAGATTCACTTTTACCCTGAACCACGATATAATAAGCACATCAGATTAAAAAATTTTGTTATATAATAAAAATATTCTTTGAAGCTGTAAGATTTTGGATTTATTCTTCGACTATATAGACGAAAGGCCTTTAGATACGATGTAGGGAGATGACTATTATGGAAGATGAAAGAATTGTCAAGCTGTATTGGGCACGCAACGAAGATGCGATTCGGGAAACCGATACAAAATACGGCAAATATTGCTACTCTATCGCATACAACATTCTTCACTCACACGAGGACTCCGATGAATGTGTTAACGATACTTGGAATGGCGCCTGGAATGCGATTCCGCCTGCAAAACCCACGAACTTGCAGTGCTTTCTCGGTCGCATTACCCGAAATATCGCCATAGACCGATATCGCTATGACGGCGCACAGAAACGCGGTGCAGAAACAGAAAGCTCTATTGAGGAATATTGGGAATGCATTCCCAACGGAGATGCCTCCATCGAGGATGAATTGATACTGAAGCAGGCAATCAACGGTTTTCTTGCAAGTCTTGACACCAAAACCCGCGTGATATTTATGCGCAGGTATTGGTATGCGATGAGTATTAAGGATATTGCAAACGGTATGCATCTTTCGGAAAATAATACCAGCATCATCCTGCACAGAACCAGAAGCAAATTCAAAGATTATCTTACGAAGGAAGGGATATTTGTATGAAGAAAAAGAATTGGTATCGAGGTTTGAGCCTTGCCGACGATCAATATATTGCCGAGGCACACCCCTCTCGCATAATCAAGCCCCAAAGAAATAAAATATTTATTTCTTTCGTGGCGGCTTGCGCTTGCTTGGCAATGATCGTTTCCAGCCTATGGCTCTTTATTCCGTTTAACACTACCCTGCCCGACGTGTCCCGATATGCGGACAGCGAGTATTATGGACTGATTCAAAAATTGAACGTACTCACGTTTGAACAGCCCAAGTACAAAAACAACGCGGCAACTCTGTGGGCAGCGATAAAAAACGCAGGAATGAACAAAGCCACTGATAATGCGCCCGAATCAACAACAGGGGAAGCAAACGGAACCGGCAATTACAAAGAAATCACCGATAACCAAGTGGAAGGTATTATAGAAGCCGACCGCATCAAACGAAGTGATACGCATATTTATTATCTTGATGATGATGTGCTTCGTATTTACTCCATTGACAAAGAAAATACGGCAGAGATTGGCAGTTATACCCTCTATGACGGAGCTAAAAATTATTACTTGAACCAATGGGAATTTTATCTTTCAAGCGATTGTAAAACCGTAACGGTGGTTACGCAATATTATAAGAAAAACAGAAACAATTCCAACCGTTATGTGAATCTGATTTCGCTTGACGTCAGCGATCCCTCCAATATCGTGAAAAAGGATGAATTCAATATTACGGGAGATTATATGTCATCCCGTATGGTAAACGGAAGCATCCTGCTCTTGACCGAATTCGTTATCGAAAAAAATGAACTTGATTTTAAGGATGAATCTACCTATCTTCCTCAAATCAATGAAGGCAACGGCTCGCACAGCATTCCGGCAAGCGGCATTGTTTCCCCCGATAATCTGAACACCCCCCGCTATACCGTCGTAATGAAGCTGGACGCAAATACACTTGACCTCAAAGGAACGGCGGCATATCTCTCCTATTCCGAGGATGTGTACGTTTCCGAAAATCACGTATTCTTAACGCATGTTTTCGCAGACAAAAAGGAAAATAAGGATGGCACGATTACAAGAAACTCCATGACGGAGATTTCCTGTTTGACTTACGGCGGCGACAGCTTTGAAAGCAAAGGAAGCGTTACCGTCAGAGGTTATGTGAAAGATCAGTGGAGCATGGACGAATATGAAGGTATTCTTCGTGTTTTCACGACCACGAATGCTACAACCATTCGGGAACAGTATCATGAAAACGGAACCGTTTCTTCCAATAATCTTCAAACTGCAACGGGACAATCCAACGCAAGTCTTTATTGCATCGACCTTTCAACTTTTGAGATCATGGCTTCGGTGATTGATTTTGCGCCTCCGCGCGAAGAAATTCAGTCCGTCAGATTCGACAAGGAAACTGCATACGTTTGTACGTCCATTGAAAGGTCCGATCCCGTATTCTTTTTTGATCTCTCCGATTTGAATAACATTACCTATAAAGATACAGGAACGATCGAAGGTTTCTCCACTTCCCTTATTAACCTCGGAAACGGTTATCTGCTTGGCATCGGCAGCGGCGGAAGTTGGAGCAGTTTCAAGGTTGAAGTATATGAGGAAACGGAGAACGGCGTTCGTTCCGTATGCTCGTACGAACTTGAAAATACGAAGTATTCCACCGAATATAAGTCCTATTATGTAGACCGTCAAAATCAGTTTGTGGGCGTTGGTGTTGTTGAACAAATTTATTACACATCCGACAAGTATTCCAAATATATTCTCCTGCATTTTGACGGATATGAACTCGTAGAGCTTGTCAACGTACCGCTGAACGGCGATCCTGCCAACATGCGTGGTGTTTATATTGACGGTTATATGTATATGTTTGGTTCGGGCGAGTTTAAGGTAGAAAAGATTTTTGATTGATATATCGAAAAACAATCCATCGGCAATTTGCCGAAACGAACCGCACGGTTTTCAAACAAAACACTAAACTTATCTTAAATGCAATTGGCGTTGCACCCCACCGCTATCTTTCGGGGCGCAACGCCATTTTTGCAAACGTATGCAATTGATATTTTTTCACATTATTCAATGGATGTGGAAATTTCCATATTATTTCCATATCCTTTGAAATATCAGTTCTTTACATTCTCTTACCTGCTGTTTTGCAGATCATTTCCAAAATACGCTTTACGCATTTGCGAACGCTTTCTCTGGAAAGAGAGCCATCCTCAAGGGCAGCCTCTACGCTTTGGGGATCGCCGAAGTGCATCTTCAGGTCATGCTCTGCCGCAAGTTCTTTCACGTGAACGGAGTCGTTACCGAAGTCAGACATAAGCACACCCTTAAAACCGAATTCATCTCTTATGATATTCTTGCAAAGAACAGGATCTTCACTGGACTTGATGCCGTTGATATAGTTGTAGGAGGTCATAACGGAATAAGGATTGGAATTACGGATAACCATTTCAAACGCTCTTGCATAGATCTCTCGGAACGCTCTCGCCGCGATACGGCTGTTCGAACGGAGACGTTGATATTCCGTGTTATTTGCCGCAAAGTGCTTGATCGTTGCCGCAACGCCATACTCCTGAACACCCTCAACCATTGCCGAAACAATCTTACCCGTTACATAAGGATCCTCGGAATGATACTCGAAATTACGTCCGCAACAAGGGTCACGGTGAATGTTCATCGCAGGAGCAAGCCAAACGTCAATATTGTAAAGATTTGCTTCCGCACCGATAGCTCGGCCGTATTCTTTCGAAAGCTCGACGTTCCAGGAAGAAGAAACCATTGTACTGGAGGGATATACCGTTACTTTGAAAGGCTGACGGAGTCCGACGGGACCGTCAGACCAGTATGCCTCAGGAATACCCTTTTCGGGAATATAACCGATCCAACCCTCCGAGTTACCGCAAGTAAGAATCGCAAGCTCGTGATCGGAAAGACTCTCCACAAAGGTATCCATGGAAAGGCTTCCGCTCATCACGTGTCTGAAGTCCATTTCACCGACCGTTTGGGGGAGACGGCGGCGAACGATTTTAGTTTTGTTTTCCGAAACCTTCTGATTTTCGCCGGTATCGGAGGATTTCGCAACGGCACCCTTTCTGCGTTTGCTGGGCGTGATCTCAAAATATGTGGTAATCGGCGTTTGGAAGGACTTGGAAACAACCTTCAGGAAGATTTCCCCTTTGGGAAGATAGAGAGAAAAAGGTCTTGTCGTTGTATAAACAGGAGCCTTTTCATCATCAGTGGTGTGATCAAGCGTAACGCGCTCGATATCCTGTGTCACGTTGGACACAAAGAAAGAAAACGTTTCGTGAAGCTTCAAGCGATCGTGCTTATTGCTGAAGCGCATACGAACATCATAGCGTCCAGCCTTCTGTACGTCAAGCTTATACTGCGCATATCGACCGGGGCTGTGCATTCTGGAAAGTGCTCGTCCGTGCTTCAAAGCACCTTTTTCATCAAAGAAAGGACGGTTTGCAACCCAAAGTCCGCATTCCGTATATCTGCCGCACTGAATATAAGAGGCTTCCGTCGGAGAAATGACAACCGGATCATCGTTCTTTACCAGCGTGATTTCAACAAGCGGAAGTTCGCCGCCATCCTCACAAGTAAATGTATATTCCACAGTACCCAGGTTCAAAACGGTTTCATCGCCGGCTTCCGTAAAGAAACGTTCGGGGTCCGCAACGGGAACGCGATTGAGACGGACAGATGCAGGCATTCCGTTTTTCGCTTTCATCTGAATGGTATAAACACCGGTTATAAAAAGATGCAAGCGATAGGTTCTGGAATTTTCCGTTTCGGAAAAATATTGATCTGCTGCAATCGTCGTGGGCTTGAACATATTGACCTTGACACCCTTGGCAGGATCGTGGGGAATCACTTCAAGCGGCTCAATTTCACCGGTTATGGTAAGACGCTCCTTAAGCTTTGTGCCCATATGCGCACAAGTCTTGAGTACCTGCGTTTTATGGTTCAAAAACGCGCCGAACAAATTGAGGTTCTTGACGTCATTGCCGTAATATACGAGAAATTTACCCTGCTCCATAACCCAGGAATCTGCCGTGCCGAGGATGCCGGTATCGTCGAAGGAAGCCAAATCCGCAATATCAAAGGAAAGAGTAAGAATTTCTTCTTCGCCCGGAGCAAGGAGCTTGGTTTTTTCGAATGCGCGGAGCTCATATTTCGGCGCGCCGAGCTTCACCGAGGGAGAGGAGCTGTAAAGCATAACAACTTCTTTGCCCGAAAATTCCGTACCCGTATTTTTCACACAAACACAAGCGCGAACCTTTCCATCTGTAGTTTTATCACATTCAAAGGTAATCGGGGTAATAGAGAAGGTCGTATATGAAAGACCGAATCCAAAAGGATACATGACACGATCCTTTGCATTCTCAAAGGTTTCAAAATAACGATAGCCTACAAAAATATCCTCATGATAATGTTGCGCAATACCGGACTTCTTACCAAAGTAAGAAGAGGACGGATAATCGTCATAAGTCTTAGCAATGGTATCCGTCAGCTTTCCGGAAGGAGTTACCTTACCCGAAAGAATGTTACCGAGTGCATTACCGCCTTCCATACCGGGAAGGTTGAGAAGAACGACCGCTTTGATTTTGTCGTGCGCTGTAAAGGAAAGATCGATCAGGTTACCGGAGTTGATTACGATCGCAACCTCGGAAAAATAGCGGCATGCACGTTCAATCAACTTCTTTTCATCAGCGGCAAGGAGATAGTCGCCCTCCGTTACCAGAACGTCATCATTTTCGCCCGCTGTTCTGCCGATTACGACGATGGCCTTTTGCGCACGCGTCGCTGCTGACTTCACAGTATCCTTCATCATGGGCATTTCAGGGTTATAATGCGCGCCGGTTCCCCAAACGCCCATCGTTGTGATGCCATTCTCCAAAGACCATGCGCGGTACATATCCGCAAGTTCACGGTCAACCGCAATACCGGCATTTTCAAGACCGGTAAGGATGTCCACCATATATTCGCTTTCGCAGAATGCGGAACCTGTTCCGCACTTAATGGTATCAATCTGTGTTCTTCCGAAAACGGCAACAGCTTCATCCTTAAAAGGAAGCATGTTTCCTTCATTTTTCAAAAGCACGATGCCTTCTTCGGCAACGGTGCGTGCAAGATTGGCTCTTGCTTCCAAAAGATTATAATTTGCCATATTGAGATTCCTTTCCGTCCGTCATATTTCAAAATATTTCATTCTGACATCATATTTTCTTCCGCAAAAGCATGTTTATACACTTTTGCGGACATTATTGGACAAAAATCATATTTCTCATTTCGAGATTGTAAGAAAATGATAACACGTCAAAAAGGGGCTATTTTCAACCACCAATAAAATTCACTTCATTCAGTTTCCGCTACCAAACTTCTAAAAAAGACTCTTTTTGACACGCATGTCAAAGATAAAGCCACACCTCACGTGTGGCTTTCAGTACTTTCTTTCGATTTGATCGCCTGTTCAGTCCGTGAAAACACACGCCGAAAACGACGCTCCGCACAAAACCGAAACTGAATCCGTTATATGTTTCAACGCGACGATAAATAGTCAAACTATTATTTTGTATCTTCATTTTATCAAACATTCATTGATTTGTCAATATAATAATAAACATATTTTTTAACAATAATAATTTACTGTTTTCTAATTCCTATGCAACAAAAAAACAATCCAACGCTTCCCTGTCAGCATTTGACCATGTATGCAAAAAGTGCAGAATTTTTTATTTGTTTGCAAAATTATATTGATTTTTGCTTGCGGTTGTAGTATAATCATCCTACAATTAAACAGAGGGGAGCTTGATGCGTCTGTGAACGCGGACAGGCTGAGAGGAAGGTATGACCTTCGACCCATTAACCTGATTTGGATAATGCCAACGTAGGGATGCCTAAATATAAGTGTATTCAGATGGAAGTTACCAAAAAGGCGGCTTCCATTTTTGTTTCTCATGAAATCCAAACGAGTCGTTTGGATTCAAAGTCGAAAAACGAGACAGGTAATACCCTGCATTGGCGGTATTTCCTTTGATGGTTTTCACTGAATAATTGAATATTTTAGTCCGAACACTCGGAGAAAGAGGGAAAATGCTTGGAAACGTAAGAACGTTTACCCAATCGGTGCATCAGACCGACAATCACCCGGCAAACGCACTTCTTACCCGAACTGCGCTTTTGCTTTCAACAGCAATTTTCAAATAATCATACTTGAAAGGAACCGAAGAAAATGAGAAACTATACAACACAAATGGACGCCGCGAGACATGGTATTATCACACCCGAAATGAAAACAGTTGCCGCAAAGGAATACCGAACCGAAGAAGAGATCAGAGAGCTTGTTGCCAAAGGTCAGGTGGTGATCTGCGCAAATAAATTACATACTTGCATTGATCCAAACGGTGTCGGCTCGATGCTCCGCACTAAGATCAACGTAAACCTCGGAGTGTCACGTGATTGCAAGGACTATGATATTGAAATGGAAAA
This sequence comes from Oscillospiraceae bacterium, assembly GCA_015064845.1. GTDB lineage: Bacteria > Bacillota > Clostridia > Oscillospirales > CAG-272 > QALR01. The sequence goes on from SVRL01000027.1 coordinate 21,229, forward strand.
GGTTATGGCGGCAGTCAATATGGGCGCGGAAGCAATTATGGATCTTTCCTCTCACGGCAACACCCAACCCTTTCGCAGAAAGCTGACAAGCGAATGTCCCGCCATGATCGGTACCGTACCCGTATATGATAGCGTGATCCACTATCAACGCGACCTTGCAACCCTGACTGCACAGGACTTTATCGATGTGGTAAGACTTCACGCGGAAGATGGTGTGGACTTTGTAACGCTCCACTGCGGTATTACCCGCAAAACCATCGAGCAGATTAAGAAACACAAGCGAAAGATGAATATTGTTTCCCGCGGCGGCTCACTCGTGTTCGCTTGGATGTGCATGACGGGCAAGGAAAATCCTTTCTACGAATATTACGATGAAATCCTTGACATATGCCGTGAATATGACGTAACCATCTCGCTTGGCGATGCTTGCCGTCCCGGTTGTCTTGCCGATGGAAGCGACGTTTGTCAGATTGAGGAACTTGTGCGTCTCGGCGAGCTGACAAAGCGCGCTTGGGAAAAAGACGTGCAAGTTATGGTAGAAGGTCCAGGACATATGCCGATGGATCAGATTGAAGCCAATATGAAGATGCAACAGACCATCTGTATGGGCGCCCCCTTTTACGTACTCGGACCAATCGTTACCGATATTGCTCCCGGCTACGATCATATTACATCCGCTATCGGCGGTGCGATTGCAGCGGCTTCGGGCGCGGCATTCCTTTGCTACGTAACACCTGCCGAGCATCTGGCACTTCCCAATGTGGATGATGTAAAGCAAGGCATTATCGCCTCCAAGATTGCAGCTCACGCCGCCGACATTGCAAAGAAAATTCCTCATGCAAGAGATATCGACGACCGTATGGGAGATGCCCGTCGCAAACTCGATTGGGAAGAACAGTGGGCGTGCGCTCTTGATCCCGAAACGGCAAAGCGTATCCGTGATGAGCGTAAACCCGAACATGACGACACCTGCTCAATGTGCGGTAAGTTCTGCGCTGTGCGAAGCATGAATAAAGCACTCAATAACGAAATGGTAGATATCCTGTAAAGAATATACGTACATTTTTTATTTGGTCAAAGAAAAATAATGCTTTTTCAAAAAATACGCCAATGCTTTCCCGATTAACATTTGGCTATGTAAAAAAGATTATTTATTTTAATTGGGGTAATTTACTTTGACAAGGAGATGTGGTATAATGAACTTAACAACAAATTAGAATTTGATGGAGATAAGATGATCATTTTAATTACAGGAGCATCGCATACAGGCAAAACTGCACTTGCCCAAAAACTGCTTGAAAAATATAAATACCCCTATCTTTCAATAGACCATCTGAAAATGGGTTTGATTCGCAGCGGAAATACCAACCTTCTCCCAACGAGCGATACTAATGACTTGACCGCATATTTATGGCCTATCGTTTGCGAAATGATTAAGACCGCAATTGAGAATAAGCAAAACTTAATCGTTGAGGGTTGCTATATTCCGTTCGATTGGCGAAAGGACTTTTTCTCCGAATATCTTGAAAACATCAAATATTTCTGCCTTGTAATGAGTGAGGAATATATCAGAAACCACTTTGCCGACATAAAGAAATATGCAAATGTCATTGAAAATCGTTTGGATGATGAATGGTGCACAATGGAAAGTGTCTTGGCTGATAATGCGGAAATATTAAACCTTGCGCAAAAATATAATGTGAAGTATATACTCATTACAGATAAGTACGAAATCAATATTGATTTATAATGACAGATTCCAAAAAATTTATCAGAAAAAGCCACGATTCGGTATGATATGCCCCCAAAAGTTAGACACTTTTGGGGGGTGCATATCAGTAAATCGTGGCTTTTTCGATCCGTTCGGGTTGAAAGCCTTGATCATGATTGTGCTTTCTTTTCTTTGGGCATGATCAAATTCATAATAATTGCTGCTATAAATACAACAGCAACACAATTTTCGGCAAAAATAGTTCGGATTATCGTGGGGAATATATTAAACATATCCGGAACCTGTGTAAATCCGAGCCCAATACTGAGAGAAAGAGCTGCAATCGTAATATTACGTTGCGTAAAACCACAGGAACCGATCATCTGCAAGCCGGAAACAACAATATTTCCAAACATCATGATGGTACAGCCACCCAAAACAGCTTCAGGAAGCGTTGCAAGTATCGCGCCAAACGCAGGAAAAATACCGGCAAGAATCAAAATTCCCGCGCCCGTAGCAATGGTAAAGCGGTTGATAACCTTAGTCATCGCCAAAAGACCAACGTTCTGGCTGAACGATGTAATCGGCATACAACCAAAGCAAGCAGAAATGGAGCTTATGAGACCGTCGCAAGCAAGGCTTCCGGATATTTCCTTGTCCGTTGCTTCTCTGCCCAACACGGTATTCGTCATGGCAGACGTATCTCCTATAGTTTCCGTTGCGGAAACCAAGAAGATCATCGTCACGGAAATGATCGCATTCAGATTAAATACAGGTTTATACGGCATAATCTCAGGCAAGGATATGACGGAAACATTTTCCAGTGCAGAGAGATCTACTTTTCCCATACATAAAGCGACAATATAACCGACAACCAATCCAAACAACACGGAAAGCTGCTTGAGATGGCCTTTTGCAAAAATATTAAAGCAAATACAGCATATAAGCGTCACAGTACCTAATATCCAGTTTTCAACGCTGCCAAAATCCGCAGAACCGGCACCGCCCGCAAAAGAATTTGCGCCAACACTGAGCAAGCTGAAACCTATCGCGGTAACTACGCAAGCAGATACGATGGGAGCAATAATCTTACGCCAATATTTTGCAAAAAAGCCTAATATTGCCTCTATAACACCGCCAACCAACACAGCGCCAATCACAGCACCGTAGCCCCATCTGGGAGCAACGTAGCAAAATACGGAAACAAAAGTAAAGCTGATACCCATGACGATGGGAAGCTTTGCGCCAATCCTCCATATCGTAAATAGCTGAATGAGAGTACCAATACCTGCAACAATCATCGCCGTCTGAATCAAGGATGCCGTATCCTGCGTTGTAAGACCACTGATGCCGGCAACAATCATAATGGGCGCAATGTTGGCAACAAACATAGCAAGAACGTGTTGCAAACCAAACGGAATGGATCGCCAAAACGGAACTTTTCCATCCAACAAATAAATATTCTCAATAGAAGCTTTCGAAGACGTTTTTTTATCCGACATATTTTGTCTCCTGTTCTCTGAAAGTTACCGTTCCCGTTTCAGCATCCATTGCATCGACGATTGCAAGAGATTCCAAATGATAACCCAGATTGCGAATGACACGGCCGCCAATCTGGAAGCCCTTTTCAATAGCGATACCCAGTCCCTCCACCGTTGCGCCGGCTGACTCCGCAATGGCGATCAATCCTTGAAGTGCGCATCCGTTAGCCAAAAAATCATCTATAATCAGAATATGATCGTTCGCATTCAAAAATTTCTTTGATACGATAACCTGATTTTTGTTTTTGTGTGTGAAGGATTCTACTTCAGCGACATACATCTCACCGTCAATATTGACGGATTTTGACTTCTTTGCGAAAACCATGGGAACACCAAATTCC
>SVRL01000028.1 GCA_015064845.1 Oscillospiraceae bacterium
ACCGTTTTAGGGAGAATTAAGCATACCTGCGTCTTGATTTTTATAAGTTCATCGTAAGCACATAGCTACAAGTTTGCACAGGCGGTCAAGCTGCCCAAGGTTGTTTGCTTCTTTTTTGAAACTTTTTTCTTGCAAATCAAGAAAAAAGTGAATCTAAACAATCATTTATCTTCCCATCGAACTCGCGTTATCTTTGAAAAAGTAAATGGTTTTGTCCCGAAAAAATTACGAAACATCTTGATTTTTCTTGCATATTATGATATAATAAAATCTAATAGAATTTTAGCAGGAGGAAAAAATTGATTCACTTTTTAGCAAAAATGTTGATTCCCGATTATAAAAATACCGCTTCTTCCGATGTCCGTAATGCTTACGGTGCGCTTTGCGGTATCATGGGAATCGTCTTGAACGTCATTCTTTTCGCCATCAAACTTCTGGCCGGCTTACTCAGCGGAGCCATTTCCGTTATGGCGGATGCTTTTAACAATCTGACGGACGCGGGTTCTTCCGTCATTACTTTGATTGGGTTCCGTATGGCGGGCCAGAAGCCCGATAAGCACCATCCGTTCGGTCATGGCAGAATCGAATATATTTCAGGCTTGATCGTTTCCATGATTATCATTCTCGTCGGTTTCGAGCTCGGAAAAACTTCGTTTGAAAAAATCATTTCGCCCGAAGTTCCCGTATTCAGCATGATTGCTGTCATTATTCTGGTATGTTCTGTTTTCATCAAAGCTTATATTGCCGTTTATAATTTTTCTATCGGTAAAAAAATCGCATCTTCCGCTATGAAAGCCACGGCTTACGACAGCCTTTCCGACTGTGTTGCCACAAGCGCGGTACTGATCTGTCTTCTGATCTCCCATTTTGCAAATATCAATATCGATGCATATTGCGGTATTGCCGTTTCCGTTTTCATTCTCTTTTCGGGTATCCGTTCCGCAAAGGAAACGATGGACCCTCTGCTCGGTACACCGCCCGAACAGGAATTGATCGACGAAATTACATCCATCGTATATTCCCATGAAGGTGTAGCGGGGATTCACGACCTGATTATCCACGATTACGGTCCGGGGCGAATGATGATTTCCTTACACGCGGAAGTACCCTCCGATGCCAACCTGATCGAAACACACGATATGATCGATAATATTGAAAAAAGCCTTCGTGCAAAGCTCGGATGCGATGCCGTCATTCATATGGACCCGATTGCAACGGACGATGCGCACACATTGGAAGTTAAAGAAAAAATCGTCGCGTTGATCGGCTGTGTGGATTCCCGTCTTTCGCTCCACGATTTCCGTATGGTCAAGGGGCCCACGCATACCAACGTGCTTTTTGATCTTGTTGTTCCTTTTGAGATGCAAAAAAGCGATGAAGAACTCCGTGAAAACGTCCAGACCATCGTGAAGACCATTGATGAAAATTATTATTCCGTGATAAACATTGATAAATCTTATGTTTAACGGATTTTAAAATTTTACGTATAAAAAAGACAGAGAACGTGAAATCCTCTGTCTTTTTCTGTTGAAAAAATATTATTTTGAATGTGTGTTCGATGAAAAAATATCATTTGAATATACGATTTCCGCAGGACAATCGTAAAACGCGCCGCTTCCGATTTCCGTTACGCTTTTTGGAATCGAAATGTATTTCAGATTTTTACAGCCCAAAAATGCGCATTCTCCAATGCGTTTTACCCCGTTCGGAATATTAATCTCCGTAAGACCGGAACAATGGAAGAATGCATATGCGCCGATTTCAATCGTATTTTCGGGGAGTTGAACGGAATTCAGTCCTGATTTCCATGAAAAAGCATCTTTACCGACGGTCGTTACGTTTTGCGGAATCACAAGCGAGGTTTCTTCTCCGAAATAATTGAAAAGAACGCCGCGTACGATCACAAATCCGTTTTCATCACGCAATCCGCGGCAACCGCCGAATGCATACGGGCCGAGTGTGCGAACTCCGTCGGGAATATGAACGGTTTTTAATCCCGAACAGCCGAAGAATGCACGCTCATCTATGCATTCCAAAGTTTTTGGCAAATGGATTTCGGCAAGATTGGGGCATTTGAAAAAGGCATCGCGTCCGATTTCTGCCAAACCTTCCGAAAGATTTACACGTTCCAGATGGTCGCACATGGAGAAGGCACCTTTCCCGATTTTTTCCACACCGAAAGTCACGGTAATTTCTTTTAACCGTTCGGATTGGGCAAACGCATACGCGCCGATTTCGTGAATTCCTTCGGGAATGGTTACGTTGTCTTCAAACCCGAAATAATCAAAAAGAATTCCTTTCACGACGGTAAATCCATCGGCATTTTTCAGGTTGACACAACCCAAAAACGCTTCATCTCCAATCGTTTGCAAATCACTCGGAATGTAAATTTCGGAAAGCTGCTCGCAGCCGCAAAAACTGCGATCGCCAATTTTTTTCAAACTTTGAGGTATTTGGATTTTTCGTACGCTGCGGCATCCTTCGAAAGCACTTTCTCCGATGGATTGTAACCCTTCCGGGAAAATGAGTTCCGTGAGATTATAGCAAGCGAAAAACGCATGGTTCCTGATTTTGATCAAGCTTTTTGGGAACGTGATTGTTTCAAGAGATGTCTGCGAGGAAAATGCGCTTTCCGCAATCTCTTTTACCCCTTCGGGAATTTCGGCTTGGGTTTTCATTCCGCAAACGTCAAATAAAATTCCGCGAAGAATGATAAAGCCGTTTTCGTCACGTAAATTTTCACATCTGCCGAACGCCGCTTTTCCGATTTTTTTGAGTGTTGCGGGCAAACGGATTTCCGTGAGCGAAGCACAGGACCAGAAAGCACCTTCTCCGATTTCTTCAACACCGTCGGGTATTGTTACGCGGAAAAGGGTTTCGCAACCGGAAAATGCCCATGCGCCGATTTCGCGAATTCCTTCGGGGATGGAAATTTCCGATGCATTTCCGTGATATTTTTTCAAAATGCCGTTTGTGATTTCAAAATTCGGATTTTCGTTCATTTTACGCCTCCTTTTTTCGCCGGAACGGATAAAAATTTTTCTCTGATGGCGATTTTATTTTGCTCTTTCTGTTGCATTTCCGTTTTGGATGATATATAATATAAAACGATACGATCAAATATCGCGTTCGAAAATTTTTTGTTTTTTCTCTTTCGGTATCAGCGGAAAACCGCCGTTTCGATTTTAATCGGACGGATACGGAACGAAGCTGCAAGGTTGATTCAAGACGATTCTCCGTAAAACAAAAAATCTCCGAATGAATCGGAGATTTTGGAGCTAATGATGGGACTCGAACCCATGACCTGTTGATTACGAATCAACTGCTCTACCGACTGAGCCACATTAGCAAACAAGCAACAAGTGAAATTTGCTATATTATGATAGCATGAAAAACTTTATTTGTCAATATCTAAATAAAAAATTTTTTAATTTTTTTCAGCTGGCTCTAACATCGAAGAAGAAACGGCACAAGGAGGTATAAATGAAACTGACGGATATTTCATATGCGCGCGCCGTTATGGAGAAGCATGGCATTTCTCCCCAGAAACGGTTCGGTCAGAATTTTCTGATCAGTGAAAATGTGGTTTCCCGCATTGCGGATGCGGCGGGAAGCGGGGAAAGCGAACTCGGCATCATCGAAATCGGTCCCGGTATCGGTACGCTCACGCAAAAGCTGGCAGAGCGCTACCGCAAAGTCGTTGCCATTGAGATTGATACTTCGCTTTTGCCTGTTCTGGCAGATACGCTTTCAGATTACGAAAACGTAAAAATCATCAGCGGCGATGCCATGAAAACAGATTTTGAGATTCTTGTTCGGGAAGAATTCGGAGATATGCGCGTTGCTGTCTGCGCCAATCTCCCTTATTATATCACGTCTCCCGTCATCATGCGTCTTTTGGAAACGAACGGGCTTTTTGAGTCTGTGACGGTTATGATTCAAAAGGAAGTTGCCGACAGACTGGCATCGAAGCCGGGTACGGCGGAATACGGAGCCATTACGGCTTCTTCTTCCTATTATGCGGAAATTGAGAAAATTTTCAACGTTTCTCCCGCAAATTTCATTCCGCCCCCCAAGGTAACGTCCTCCGTTATCCGCATGAACGTTCATAAAACGCCTCCCGTTTCCTGTAAAAACGAGGAAAATCTTTTCCGTGTGATCCGCGGCGCGTTTGCCAAGCGCAGAAAAACGCTATCGAATTCGCTTTCGGGCGAAACGAGCAAACACACCAAAGCGGAAATCGAAGCCGTTCTCGTTTCTCTCGGCTACCGTGCCGACGTGAGAGGCGAAACGCTCGGACTTTCCGATTTTGCAAAAATTTCCGATGCGCTGGAGCTTTGAGATCGGAGTATTTTATGAATGAACGCTTGAAACAATTTCAAAATGAAATAAAGGGAAAAAAGATTGCGCTTCTGGGCATGGGAATCAGCAACCGCGCCGCCGTGGATTTTTTGCTTTCCGCAGGCGCCGAGCTTACCGCAAGAGATCAGAATCCGAATCCGAGTGAGGAGATCACGGAATTTCTGACCGCGCGCGGCGTGAAAATGCTCTACGGTGCGGATTACCTTTCCGATATCACGGAAGATGTCGTTTTCAAATCGCCCGGAATCCGCTTTGATATTCCCGCGCTCGCGGAAGCGGCGAAGCAGGGCGTGAAGATCACTTCCGAAATGGAAGTTTTCCTTTCGCTTTGCCCCTGTAAAATTTTCGCCGTAACGGGAAGCGACGGAAAAACAACGACCACTACGCTCATCAGCGAAATGCTGAAAAGAAAAGCCGAAAAGATCGGTTCCCGCGTCTATCTCGGCGGTAACATCGGAACGCCTCTTCTGCCGTTTCTGGAAGAAATGCGCCCCTGTGATTTCGCCGTTCTGGAGCTTTCGAGTTTTCAGCTCCATACGATGCAGGCATCTCCCGTGAGTGCTGTTGTTACAAACGTAACGCCGAATCATCTTAACTGGCATCTTTCCATGGAAGAATACGTGGAGAGTAAGAAAAATATTTATGCGCTTCAGGACGGCTCCTGCCGTTTGGTTCTGAACGCCAATAATGCAATTACCGCCTCTATGGCAAAGGAAGCGAAAGCCGAAGTAACGTTCTTTTCCTCTGTGGAAAAGCCGGATGCTCCGCACGCATGCTATTTTGAAAACGGCGTGATTTTCTACGACGGCAAACCCGTGATGAAACGCGAAGACATCAAGCTTGTCGGTATGCATAACGTTGAAAACTATATGGCGGCAATATCCGCCGTTCATGGATACGTTGATACGGAAGATATGCTTGACGTTGCGCGGAATTTCGGCGGCGTTGCCCACCGCATTGAACTGATTGCCGAAAAGAACGGAATAAAATATTACAACAGTTCCATTGATACGAGCCCTACCAGAACGCTCGCGGCGCTTGCGTCTTTTAATGAAAAGCTGATCGTGATCGTCGGCGGCTACGATAAGCACATTCCGATCGAACCGCTCATCGCGCCTCTTGCGGAAAAAGCGAAATTCACGGTTGCCACGGGTGATACGGGACTTGAGGTTTTGCAAAAGCTGACGGCAAGCGGTTATCCGAAAAAACAAACGGCGTATATCGGCGATTTTGACGAAGCGGTTTATTTTGCCATGAAAACGGCGAAAGCGGGCGACACGGTTTTGCTTTCTCCCGCGGCGGCAAGCTTCGATGCTTTCGTGAATTTTGAAGCGAGAGGAAATCGTTTCCGCGCATTGGTTACGGAAAATTGTTAAGTAAAAAACTCAAAAGATTACATATAAAGGCAAAGGGCTTGCAGGCGTTTTGCAGGCAAGCCCCAAAGACTCAGACAAAAAGAAAGGAAACGATATGGAACAAAAAGAATTGCTTTTTGCGCTTTCAAAAACAATGTCTGTCGTCGGCTTTGAAGCTTATGACGAAGAAGCGCTGACAGCTCTCTTCGCTCCGTATTTCGACGAACACGAATACGATGCGATTGGAAACCATATTTTTATCCGCAGATGCGGAAAGGAAAACGCGCCCCGTGTGCTTGTGGATACTCACTACGATGAGATCGGCTTGATGGTCAAGAGCATTACGGAGGAAGGTTTTCTTCACATCTGCAATCTCGGCGGGGTGGATGCGCGTATTTTACCCGCTTCCGAACTTGTGATTTACGGCAAGGAAAGAATTCCGGGTGTCGTACTGACCAAGCCCCGTGAATTGATGACCAAAGAAGAAAAGAAAAAACTCGTTCCCATGGACGAGCTGCTCGTGGATATCGGTATGACCAAAGAGGAAGCAGAGCTTGCGGCTCCCATCGGAACCCCCGTTGGCTTTGAACCCGTTTGCACGGAACTGAAAACAGGCTATCTTGCCGGCAAAGGCTTTGATAACAAATGTTCTGCGGCTGCCGTTTTCGATGCGCTGACCTCTCTTGATATGAAAAAGCTTTCCTGCGATATTTATTTTTCCATGTCGGGCAGAGAAGAAGTCGGACACCGCGCGATTTCCGCGGCGGTTTACCGCATCCGTCCCGATCTTGCGCTGGTTCTGGACGTTACCTTCGGCAATGCTCCCGGGAGCGAAAAGATCTGCTCCTCCGATATGAGAGGCGGTCCCGTTGTTTCTCTTACGGCAACGCTCGATACGGAGTTGACGGATTTTATTCTTGACACTGCGAAAAAGCACGGAATACCCGTGCAGAGCGTTGTGGAGGCTATGGCTACATCCACGCATGCGGATGATATCTATCTTGCCGCAGGCGGCGTTCCCACTGCTCTCATCAGCATTCCGACGTGGTTTATGCATACGGCAAACGAAATGGTACATCCCGATGATATGAAAGCTACTTCCGAACTTGTTTCGGCGGTTATCATGGATAAATTCGGTGCAACGTCCGAAAAAGAGGAGGCTGAAGCATGAAAGAACTTTTGAAAACGCTTGCTTTGGAATGCGCCCCTTCGGGCAGAGAAAAAGCGGTTGCGAAATTGATTGAAAAGGAGATCACTCCTTATTGCGATTCCGTTACATACGATAAAATCGGCAATCTGATTGCCGTCATCAAGCCGAGAAAAAAATGCGAGCGCGTAATGGTTTGTGCTCACATGGACGAGGTCGGTTTTATGGTAAAAAATATCAATAACGAAGGCAGAATCAACATCGTTTTGCTCGGCGCCGTGGAAACCAGAACGCTTTCGGGCAGACGCGTACGTTTTCTTGACGGAACAGTCGGCGTGGTCAGCACAAAGCCCATCCACGTTATGTCGAATAATGAGGAAGAGCGCCCCACCTACGAGGATCGTATTTATATTGAGATTGGCGCAAAGAACCGCGCGGAAGCGGAAAATATGGTAAAAATCGGAGATTTCGGTACGTTTGAACCGAAATTCACACCCTTGGCAGGAGAAACTTACGCGGGCAAAGCCATCGGCGGCAGAGCTTGCGTTTCCGCTCTGATCTCTTTGATCAAAGAAACTCATGCCGCAAAAAAAGCGAAAAACTTGCAAAAAGAATGTTATTTCGTATTCTCCGTAAAGCGTGAGATTGCAAGAAAACTGTTTGCCGTGGAAACGGCGGCGTTCAATATCCGTCCTCAAACGGCGCTTGTTTTGGATGCGATGCCTGTTTGCGATTATTATCCGAGGGATGAACGGGAACAGGAAATCGGTGCGGTTTGCGGAGAGGGCATTGTGCTTTCTCCCGCGGATGCCAAAACGCTCTACGACCGTACGCTCTTTGCTTCGGCGGTCAGTCTTTGTGAAAAGGAAGGTATTGCATATCAATATCCGAGAACGGCATCGGGCGAAGGAAACGAAAGCGGTTCCATTCATAAAAGCACGGACGGCGTGCGCACGCTTTCCGTAGGACTTCCCGCAAGAAATTTGCATTCCGGCGCGGAAATTATCAAATACCGCGATTTGGAAGCTGTCAGTACCTTCGTGAAAGCATGGCTTCTTTCCAACGAAGATTAAAAAGAAAGGTCGAAATATCATGTTTACACAATTGAAGAAAATCGTAATGCCTATGGGCGTTTCGGGCGATGAAGGAGATATTTCCGCGGTTCTGGCGGCAGAGATCGCGCCTTACGTGGATAAAGTATATAACGATGCACTCGGAAATCTGATTGCATTCAAAAAGGGTAAGGGTAAAAAACCGAAAAAGCTCATGTTTGCCGCGCATATGGATGAAATCGGCTTTATGGCAAGCTATATTGATGAAAAAGGCTATATCCGTCTTTCCCGATTGGGCGGTATCAATTATCAGGCGGCCGCTTTTTCCGAGGTTATTTTCAAAAACGGAACCAAAGGCGTTCTCGTTCCCGAAGCGCGTCTGATGGGTGGACAGAGAGAGTACCGTCCCGAAAATTATTACGTGGATATCGGCGCGAAGAGCAAAAAAGATGCTATGCGCCGTGTGAAGATCGGCGACACTTGCCACGTGGCTCCGCACCTCTTCAAGCTTGCGGGAAGCCGTGTTGCCGGAAGACCGATTGATGACCGTATCGGCTGTATGATGTTGGTGGAAGCCGCAAAAGCCGCGGTAACTTTTGAAAACGATACGTATTTCGTCTTTACCGTTCAGGAAGAAGTGGGTGTACGCGGCGCAAAAACCTCCGCTTTTGCCATTGCTCCCGATTACGCCGTTGCCGTGGATATCGGCGGTGCAGGCGACGTTCCCGCTTGCGCGCCTCTTGCCGTTAATCTCGGCGAAGGGATTGCCGTTAAGATCAAGGATGCCATGGTCATCTGTAACCCCAAAATGGTGGCTCTTATGAAACAGATCGCGCAGGACGCCAAAATTCCTTATCAAACGGAAATTTTGGAAGGCGGCGGCACGGATACCTGCATGCTTCAGCAGGCGGCGGGCGGCTGTATTGCGGGCGCGATTTCCGTTCCCACCCGTTACGGACACAGCGCCGTGGAGGTCATTGATATGAATGACGTTGCGGGCGGTATCGGTATTCTTGCAGGACTTTGCGGAACAAAATTGGATTGATATACAGAAAAGGATAGAAAGAAAAATGGGATTTTCTCAACAGATTTTAGATATTGCCGCAGAAGCGGAAAAGGCGCTTGCGCCTGCTTTTGCTGAATTTGACAGAATTGCGCAGACGAATACGGAGCGCGTTTTGGAAAGCTTCCGCGAACACAGGGTTTCGGACTCCATGTTCGGCGGATCTACGGGTTACGGTTACGGCGATTTCGGCAGAGATGCCATGGATGCCATTTACGCAGACGTTTTCGGCGCGGAAGCGGGATTCGTTCGTTACGGTATGGTCAGCGGAACACACGCCATTTCCACCGTGCTCTTTGGGTTGCTCCGTCCGAACGATATTATGCTTGCCGTAACGGGTAAGCCTTACGACACCCTTTTTGAGGTTATCGGAGAAGGAAAAGGAAACGGCGACGGTTCTCTTGCCGATTTCGGTGTTACATACGATGACGTTGCGCTTCTTCCCGACGGCGCTATTGACTTTGAAGGCATCGCAAAAAAATTGGAAGAACACGGCGCGCGCGTGAAAGTCGTTTTTATTCAGCGTTCCAAAGGCTACGCAAACCGTCCCACGCTTTCTGCAAAGGAAATCGGCGAGATCGTTTCCTTCGTCAAACAAAGATGCGGCGCTTACGTGGTTGTTGATAACTGCTACGGCGAATTTTGCGATGAAGCGGAACCGACGGCTTACGGCGCGGATATCATCGTCGGCTCTCTGATTAAAAATCCGGGCGGTGGTATTGCAAAAATGGGCGGTTACGTTTGCGGAACCAAACGTGCTGTCGAACTTGTTTCTTATCGACTGACAACCATTGGCATCGGCACGGAATGCGGCGCAACGCTCGGACAGACTGCGGATATCTGCAAAGGCTTCTTTTTTGCGCCTCACGTGGTTGCGCAGGCAAAGAAAACGGCGGCTTTTGCTTCCTATATGTTTGAAAAACTTGGTTTCGTTGTGGAACCGAAATATAACGAAGCGCGCCACGACATCATTCAGACCGTTCAATTCGGCAATCCCGAAGGACTTTGCGCGTTTTGCCGCGGTATTCAAAAGGGCTCTCCCGTAGATTCCTTCGTCGTTCCGGAACCTTGGGGAATGCCCGGTTATGCGGATGAAGTCATCATGGCGGCAGGTACGTTCACGCAAGGATCCTCCATTGAAATTTCCGCAGACGGTCCTCTGCGTCCTCCGTATACCGCATATTTCCAAGGCGGTCTTACTTATGAAAGCGGTAAATACGCTATCATGACGGCGGCAGAATCGCTTCTGAAAGAAATATAATTGTAAATAAAAAGAACCGATTTCCGTAAGGGATCGGTTCTTTTTATTGATACGTGGATTCAAAAGTGGGTTCGATGGAATGATAAATTTCCGTTTATTTTATCATCGAACTTACTTTATTCAAGGAAAGACAAAAGAAAATTTGAGCAAGCGTTTTACAGTACGATTCCCAAAAGATCAAAGAGAACGCCGGTAAAAGCGCCCGTCAGATAAACGGCGAGCATAATCAAAAGATTGCGTTTGATATTTTTATTTACGCGGAAGAGAACAAGAAGACCGACGCCCGAATTGGCAATCAGGCCTGCAAGCATGGCGCCCGTACTGATGACGTCGCTTAAAAAAAGTTCCGTAATGACTACGGAAGAAGCGCAGTTGGGAATCAGTCCGATAAGCGCCGCAACCAAAGGAGTAAAAATTCCGGCGTTTGCCGTGAAAGCGGAAATGGTGTCTTCGCCGATCCAATCAATGGTAAGTTCAATCAGGAAAGAAAAGAGAAAAACGAAGAGCGCGATCTGCAAAGTATGAATGACGGAAGAAAGGAAGATTCCTTTTTCACAGTGGCAGTTTTCTTCCTCGCAAATGTGGGAGATCGAAGGTTTTTCGGTTTTGTTTTTACGGAAGCGGAGAATGAAATCCAAAGCGAACCCGATTAAAATTCCGCAGGCAACCTTAATGCCGAGAATGGCAAGAATACGCAAAGGCGCAATTTGTTCGGAAATCATAATAGGGAGCATTTCATCCGATGTGGAAACGAAAATAGCAATCAGCGTTCCTGCGGAAATCACACCGCCCGCATAGAGATTGGAAGCGGAGGCGGAGAATCCGCATTGCGGAATCACACCAAGCAAACTGCCCGCAAGAGGTCCGAGTTTTCCTGCTTTTGCCGCAAGAGATTCGGTTTTTTGCGCCGCCTTGTGTTCAATCCATTCCAGAAGAAGATAGGTCAGAAATAAAAAAGGAATCAGTTTTAATGTATCGAGAAAAGCGTGTTCAAGTGCATGAATCATATTTTTAACATCCTTATTTAAAGATATAATATATTATTTTATATGTTTTTCCTTTTCTTGTCAATGGAGTTTTTGAAAATATTTTGCGCTTATGAGAGAAATTTTTCCCGACGGATTCGTATAGACCGGATACTTGACGAAAAAGCCGTTTTGTGGTATTCTTGAATCAAAGAGGGAATGTTAAGGAGAATTTTTATGAAAACAATGAAAAAACAGGTGGCGCTGATACTCGTCTGTTTTCTCGTATGTACGCTTGTTTCCTGTGGCGGTAACGAGGCGGATTTTACGCAGACGACGGAACAGACGATTTTGCCCGAAGATCAGCTTGCGGCGGAAAATCAAGCGTTTTTGGATACCGTTACATATCTGGATTATCGGCTGACGGGAGAAGAAGAGCCGTATTTTGTGGGGCGCTGGTTTGAAAAGAACATCGGCGGCGTGAAACATAACGTAACGCTGACGGACGGAAGCACTTTCTATTTTATGACGAGCGGTGCGGAAAGCGTTGACGTGAATTTTACCGTTATCACGTCAAAAGAAGAACCGTATTTTGCCTATTCCATTGACGGCGCGGAGCCGATTCGCAGGCATATAACCGATAAAACGGTCAGACTTCCCGATGATGGAAAGCATACCGTTCGTATCATTGCCGACGGCATGACGGAAAGCGAAGGAAAGTGGAAAGAAGAAAAAGGCTTTGCGTTGAAAAGCGTGGTGCCTGCGGAGGGCGGAAAAATTTACGGCATCCGTCCCGAAAATAAAATTATTTTTTATTACGGAGACAGCATTACGGAAGGTGTGCGAGCGCTGAATATGTTTGCAAACAGCAACGGAAACAGCGCCACAAATGCCTACCCTTGGTTTTGTTCGGAAAAACTCGGCGCGGTAACATACAGCGTGGGATACGGGGCAAGCGGTATAACGGTTCAGGGTTCCTTCAATACGTTTCGAAATGCGATTGATTATAACAGCTTTGGAAGAAAAGCAGAGGACGGTGTTATTCCCGATGTGATCGTGATCAATCACGGTACGAACGACCGAAACGCAAGTGAAGAAACGTTCAAAGCGGAACTTTTTTCTGCCGTTTGTCGGTTGCGAGAAAAATATTCCAACGTACCGATCGTATATATGATTCCTTTTTATCAAAGCCATGCGGAGTCGATCGGCGAAGTGATGAACGATTTTGAAAATGCTTACGTAATCCAAACTTCCGAATGGAATCTTACGTATACCGATATTTTTCATCCCGATTCCGCAGGCGCAAAAACCGCGGGTGAAAATCTTGCGGAAGAATTGATTTCTATTTTCGGAGAATCGTTCTTTTGCTCCGAAGAATAGAACTTTTTATAGATAAAACCTCGACGGAATGTAAAATTCTGCCGAGGTTTTATCGTTTCTTTTCCCGATTCCGACATTTTTTTCGGGCAGGTGTGTGTATAATGGTTTTATACGTGATTCGAAATTCCATGGAAAAGAAGAAAGGAGTCGGAGATGGAAGAAGAAATTTATGCGGACGTTCTTTTTATTATCAATTTCAGCATGGATTTTTTATCTCTGTATATCGTCGGGAGACTTATGCATTTCCGGATGAAAGCGCTTCGCGTGATTGCGGGCGCATCTTTGGGCGCGCTGTACGGCGTTCTTGAACTTTTGCTCGGTGGATCTGCGTTTCTGAAAACAGTCATTACGCTTGGTGTTTTGCTGGCAATGTGTTTGATTTCGTTCGGCGTGCGCTCGTTTCGTACATATCTTGCAAGCGCGGCGCTGACGTTTGGCGTGAGTATGCTCATCGGCGGTATGATGACTTCCGCTTTTCTGAAGCTCGGAGGGCAGACCTCCTACGTTGAGATCGAGGGAACGATCGGGACGGTTTACGGCGATTTGCCCGTTTGGAAATTTGTTGTTTTCGCTTTGATTTCCGCGCTTGCCACCTGGGGGCTCGGAAAACTTTTCCGAAGAAAAAGTTCGGTTCGCAGTTGTGTTTTGCGTGTAACCTTTGACGGAAACGAAAAGGAACTGACCGCGCTTGTGGACAGCGGCAACCTTTTGGAGGAACCTGTTTCGGGAATGCCCGTTATCTTTTTGAAAGGGAAAGCGGCAAGATCTCTTCCTCTATATTTACTTTGCGCAATGAAAAGCGGTGCGGCTTCGCTTTCCTCGGAAAACGTTGGAAAATTGCGTGTAATTCCGAGTAAAACGGTTGCGGGAAACAGTATTTTGCTTGCGGCTGTTCCGGAAAAGCTTTCTTTGTTTACGGGAAATATGTGGGAAAGCCGACGTGCTTTGATTGCGGTTGATTTTTCGGATGGCGATTACGGAGGGTTTGAAGCGCTTGTACCCGAAATTTTATTTTGAAAGAACGAAAGGAAATTTTTGCAATGATGAAATGGATGATGAAAGTCAGATTGTTTTGGGCGCGTGTTCTTTTGTGGCTGGGAATGTCGCGCGAGGTTTATTATATCGGGAAAACGGATACGCTTCCGCCTCCGCTTTCGGCAGAAGAAGAAGCGGAATTGATTGCCAATCTGGATACGGATAAACGGTTTCGGAGCGTTTTGGTAGAGCGGAATTTAAGACTTGTGGTTTATATCGCAAAGAAATTTGAAAATACGGGGATCGGTATGGAAGACCTGATCTCCATCGGTACGATCGGCTTGATGAAAGCGGCAAATACGTTCCGTCCCGATAAGAATATCAAGCTTGCCACGTACGCCTCGCGCTGTATTGAAAATGAGATTCTGATGTTTATCCGCAAAAGCGGAAATTTGCGTACGGAGCTTTCCATTGACGAACCGCTTTCCACGGATTACGACGGAAACGAGCTTCTTCTTTCCGATGTGCTGGGGACGGATGAAGACAGCGCTACGCGCGGTTTGGAAGAGGATGAGGAAAAAAAGGTTATTTATGCTGCGTTGAAAACGCTTTCTCCCCGTGAAAAGGAGATCATCGAATTGCGATTCGGTCTTTCGGGCGGTAAGGAAATGACGCAAAAGGACGTTGCTGATGTGCTTGGAATTTCTCAATCTTATATTTCAAGACTTGAAAAACGAATTCTGGCGCGTTTGCGTGAAGAAATTAAGGATAAAATTTGAAAAGCGGGCAGCGTTTTGTGGGTAGAATAAAAAATATCTTAAAAATATTCAAAAAAATATCAAAAAACCTATTGCAAAATAAAAAGAACCATGATATAATAAGAATTACTGTGATTTATTCGGAATGTGAGGTGTAAACAATGAAAGAAGGAATCCATCCTAATTATGTCGATGCAACCGTTCGTTGCGCTTGCGGTGAAGTTATTCATACAAAGTCCACGAAAGGTGATTTCAGAGTTGAAATTTGCTCCAAATGCCATCCTTTCTTTACCGGTAAACAGAAATTCGTTGATGCCGGCGGACGTGTTGATAAATTCAAAAAGCGTCTTGAATCCAAGAGATGATGCTTGCAAAAAAGGATTCATGAGTGGGAAGCCCTTTCGGTTTTTCCCACTCTTTTTCTTTTCTGTGCGCCGTATTTTTTACTTTCATAAAATACGCGCAGAAGTACCATAATAAAATCCGAAAACAATAAACGGTTTCTTGCGGTAATTTGCCGCAAAGGAGGTTTGCATATGAAAATAGAAACATTGCCGGAAAAAAATAAAAATGAAAAAAGCGAAGTGATCCTCGTTTCCGTGATGGAAAAGGGCGCGGACAGACAGGCGTGCGAAGCTTCGTTTGACGAATTGGAACGTTTGGCGGAAACGGCGGGTGCCTCCGTTTACGCGCGCATGGTGCAGGAAAAGGAAAATCCCGATCCCCGTACCTATATCGGAAGCGGTAAAGTGAAGGAGCTTTCCGAGCTTTGCAAAAACGGAGAGATCAAGACCGTGATCTTCGATTGCGAGCTTTCTCCTTCTCAAATTAAAAATCTGGAAAATGATATCGGCGACGTTCACGTAATGGACAGAAGTATGCTGATTCTTGATATTTTTGCGCTTCACGCCACGAGCGGAGAAGGTAAACTTCAAGTTGAACTCGCTCAGCTCAAATATACCGTTCCGCGTTTGACGGGACACGGTACGGAACTTTCCCGTCTGGGCGGCGGTATCGGTACGAGAGGTCCCGGCGAAAGTAAGCTGGAAACAGACAGAAGACACGTAAAACGCCGTATGGATGCGCTGGAGGATGCGCTGGAAGAACTTGCCAAAAACCGTGCGGTACAAAGAGCGAGCAGAGACCGTTCGGGTATTTTCAAGATTGCCATTGCAGGCTATACCAACGCAGGAAAATCAACGCTTCTGAACCGTTTGACCGAAGCGGGTATTCTTGCCGAAGACAAACTTTTTGCCACGTTGGATCCCACGACCAGAAAATTTGAATTGCCTTGCGGAGAAGAAATTCTTTTGACCGATACGGTTGGCTTCATCCGCAATCTCCCGCATCACCTGATCCGCGCGTTCCGTTCCACTTTGGACGAGGTTTGCTATGCCGATGCCATTCTTGTTGTCATCGATGCCTCCGATCCCGAATTCGTCGCGCAGGCAGAAGTTACACGTTCGTTGATTGACGAACTCGGCGCTTCCGATAAACCATGCCTTTTCGTCTACAATAAATGCGATAAAGGCATGGCTTCCCATCCGATGACGCCGAGCACGGAAAACGTTTATATTTCCGCCGCAACGGGAGAAGGAACGGATGAGCTTGTGCGCCGTCTGGAGGCGTTGGCAACGGCGGGAAAGAAGGAATATATTTTTGAACTTCCCGCCGATAAATTCGCTTTGCTTAATACGCTGTATTCGGAAGCGACGGTTCTGGAAACGGAATATACGGAAAAGGGCGTAAGGGTTTCCGCAATCTGCGATAAGAAAACCGCAGGTAAACTTTCCAAGTATATCGTTCGTGTTTGAACGAAATTCAATCTGAAAAGGAGATCGTAACGGTGGAAGAAAAGAATCTGACAACGGTTGGAAAAGAAGCGAGCGCGGAATTTACGGAAAAGAAATCCGTTTTTATCGGCTATACCGCGCCTGTGAAAAATGCGGAGGAAGCGGAAGAATTTATCAGAAAAATCAAGAAAAAACACGCCGATGCAAGACATAACGTTTCCGCGTACGTCATCGGAAATTCCATTCGTTACAGCGATGACGGCGAACCGAAGGGAACGGGTGGCGTACCTGTTCTGGAAGTAATCAAAAAAAGCGGTGTGGACGGAACCGTCGTCGTGGTTACGCGCTATTTCGGCGGAATTTTACTCGGCGCCGCCGGTCTTGTGCGTGCGTATTCCAAAGCCGCGGCAATGGCAATCGAAGAAGCGGGCATTGTAACTTATCGGGAATATACGGAATGTACGGTTGCCTGTGATTATTCGCTTTACGATAAATTGCTTTACGATATCGGCAGAAGAACGATTCTCACGGACGATACGGAATTTGCAGGGAACATCGTTTTGCATCTCGCCGTTCTTTCCGAAGAATACGAAGCGTTTGAAAAGGCACTCTATGCCATGACCAACGGAAAGACCATCCCTGTAAAAACGGGAACGAGATTGGATGCCTGAAGACGATATCACGAAAATTTTCGTGAAAAAGATAAAAATTTTTTGAAAAATAAAAAGGGTTTTTCCGATTTTCCGCGTATCTTATATAACAGAAAGTTTGTGATTACACCAAACATACTTGGTTATAAGCTTCGATTCGACGAAAAGGAGGACGGGATATGAGCGGATATCTTTGGCGTGATGCATATTTTTTTAACGAGGATATAATGAAAGAAATGAATGACGGTTTGTGCCGTCTTTCGGGAATAAACCGTGAAATAGCAATTTACAGATTTGGTTTAGATGGACAGAAGCGACATTCAAGAAGAGATACTGCGGAGCATTTTTCGATTCCTTTTGAACAGATACCCTCTTGGGAATCTGCCGTATTAAGAAGAATGCATCTCAGGGTGCCGACGGTTCGTTCCAGAGCATATCTAAGGAAACTCAATGAATATTTGAACTATGATGCGGCAAGCAAAGCCGATCAAACGGGGTCATCTTCGGAAAATGTTGAAGATGGGTTAAAAAATACGACGGAGCAGGCAGAATAAATTTTTCAAAACAAAAACAGCGATGCCTTTGCGGATAATCTGCACACGGAAAAGAAAGGAGGCGGATGCATCTTGAAATTTCCTCAGAATTTTATAGAGGAAGTTAAATATAGGAATAAGATCGAAGACGTTATTTCGTCTTACGTCAATCTGAAAAGGGCGGGATCCAATTATCAGGGCGTGTGTCCGTTTCACAGCGAAAAAACGCCGTCCTTTACCGTTTTCCCGAATACGGAAACTTTTCATTGCTTTGGTTGCGGCGCGGGCGGAGACGTCATATCCTTTATTATGCGCGCCGAAAATCTGGAATATCCGGGCGCCATTGAATTTCTTGCCAAACGCGCAGGCTTGCAAATGCCCGAAACGGGCGAAAGCGGAGAAACCGTCAAAAGAACGCGTTATTATGAAATGAACCGGGAGGCTGCCCGTTTTTTTAACCGTTGCCTTTCTTTGCCGGAAGCGGAAGAAGCAAGGAAATATCTGGCTTCCAGAGGTCTTTCTCCTGCCGCGGTTAAGCGCTTTGGGCTCGGTTTTGCGCCGAACAGCTTCGATGCTTTACGCCGCCATATGCATAATCTCGGCTATGGCGACGAAGAATTAAAAACAGCGTTTCTTTGCGGAAAAAGCGAGAGGACGGGAAATTATTTCGATTATTTCCGTGGAAGGATTATCTTTCCCATTATTGATAATTTTTCCAACGTCGTTGCGTTCGGCGGACGTGCGCTCGGCGACGGAAAACCGAAATATCTGAACAGCTCGGATACTCCCGTTTTCAAGAAAAGCAGGACGCTTTTCGCTTTGAATTTTGCGCGCAATGCTTGCGCGGAATCTTTGATTCTTTGCGAAGGTTATATGGACGTGATTGCCGTGAACATGGCGGGATTTCCGAACGCCGTTGCGACGCTCGGTACCGCGTTGACGACGGAACAGGCGCGTATTATGGCGAAATATACGAAAAAAGTGATTCTTTCCTACGATAGCGACGATGCCGGTGTTGCCGCCGCCAAGAGAGCGATCCCCATTCTGACGGATGCGGGATTGGAAGTCAAGATGATCCGAATGGAAGGCGCGAAAGACCCCGATGAATTTATTCGGAAATACGGGCCCGTGCGTTTCAAAACGCTTCTGGATGACAGCCGCAACAAGATGGATTATCTTTGCGATGCCGTTTTGAAAAAATACAATATTCTGATTCCGGAAGAAAAAATCAAAGCCGCCGAGGAACTTTGCGCCATGCTTTGCGAGATATATTCCGACGTGGAACGTGAAATTTATCTGATGAGGATTTGCGAGCGCATTTCCATCGATCCGCAGAACATGAAAAGGGATGTTGCCAGACAAATGCGGTTGCGGCAGAAAAAAGAAAACGATGATATGAAAAGAAAGATCGTTTCCGAATCGCTCGGCTACGGAGACCGCGTGAACCGCGATTTCGTAAAAAATGCAAAAGCCGCCCGCGCGGAAGAAGCCATTATCGGTATTCTGCTTTTGCGGCCGGAATTTACGGCAGATATCCGAAAAGGAAAAATTTCCCTGGCTGAGGATGATTTTATCACGGAATTCGGAAAAAGAGTTTTTTCCGCACTGGTTTCTTTTGAGGGACATTTCGATATCGGCATTCTTTCGGAGACCTTTTCGCAGGATGAGGTTTCTCGAATTGTGAAAATGCAGGTGGACCGCAATAAGCTCACGAGAAACGACCTTTCCGTTTTATTGGATCATATACGCACACTGAAGAACGAATCTGCGTACCGTCCTTCCGACGATGCGCTGGACGATATAAAAAATTTGATTAACAAAAAAAAGAAATGATATTCATATATGGAGGAAACATCATGGATCAGGAAAACAAAAAAACACACGCTGCAGCAAAAAAAGAACCCGTAGCACCCGAAAAAAAGGAGCCTGAAAAAAATAATATTCAGGAACTGATTGACAAGGCGAAAGCCAAAGGTACCTTGACCAATACGGAAATTCTTGCCGCATTGGGCGATGCCGATTACGATATCGACCAGATCGATAAACTTTACGAAGCGCTCGATTCTCTCGGCATTGACGTCAACGCCTGCTTCGATGACGAAGCTTTGATCGGTAGCATTGAAGATGAATTGGAAAACGATCTCGAATCCTTTGACAGACCCGAAAATATGGAAAAGGCTCTTGCTTCTGAAGGCTTGATGATCGACGACCCCGTAAAGCTTTATCTGAAAGAGATCGGCCGTGTTCCGCTTTTGGATTCCGACAGAGAAGCAGAACTTGCACGCAGAACCTCCGAAGGCGATGAAAAAGCAAAGAAGGAGCTTGTGGAAGCGAACCTCCGTCTTGTTGTCAGCATTGCGAAGCGTTACGTCGGCAAAGGTCTTTTCTTCCTCGATTTGATTCAGGAAGGAAATCTCGGCTTGATGAAAGCGGTTTCCAAATTTGACTACACGAAAGGTTACAAGTTCTCCACGTACGCAACCTGGTGGATCCGTCAGGCAATTACCCGCGCAATTGCGGATCAGGCGCGCACCATTCGTATTCCCGTACACATGGTGGAAACCATCCATAAGGTAACGAAAACCTCCCGTGAATTGCTTCAGGAAAAGGGACGCGAAGTTTCTGCCGAAGAAATCGCAAAAGAGTTGGATAACATGAATCCCGAAAAGGTTCGTGAGATCATGAAGATCGCGCAGGATCCCATTTCTCTCGAAACGCCCGTCGGCGAAGAAGAAGACAGCCACATCGGCGACTTTATTGAGGATCAGGAATCTCCCGCACCTGCGGAAGCCGCTTCCTATGAATTGCTCCGCGAACAGCTCAACGAAGTTCTCCGCACATTGACTCCCAGAGAAGAGCAGGTTCTCCGTTTGCGTTTCGGTCTGGAAGACGGACGTCAGCGTACACTCGAAGAAGTCGGACAGCAGTTCAACATTACCAGAGAACGTATCCGTCAGATCGAGGCGAAGGCTCTTCGTAAGCTCAGACACCCCAGCCGTTCCAAAAAATTGCGTGATTACTTAAACTAATGCGGAATTTTTAAATTTGATTCGCAAAAAATAAAAAATGGTTCTATTTCACAATAATTTCTTTTCCGGTTTGGGATTTGTGCACATTTATTTTAGATAAACATGATAACCGAAAAAAGAAATAATTATACAAAGTGTTCAGAAAATATGCTGAAAAAAAGGCTTGTTTGTGTAGACTTCACGGGAGATTAAGAAAAAAACCTTGACAGAAAGCCTTTTTTGATGTAAAATTTATAGTGTTATATTATATCAATTTCCGATTTGATGTCGGAAGAAAGAAAATTGGGGAGGAACGCCACATGTTTAAGAGAATCATTAGCTTAGGTTTGTGTCTTGTCATGTTTGCGATGCTTTTTGCAGGCTGCGGCAACAATGAAGCGACAAACACGACCACGAACACAGGAGATTTGCCTACAACAATCAATCTGATCGGCATTACTGAACAGACAACAACGCAGGAAGCCATCGATTTTGTTGAAGAAGCCTTGAACAAGCTTACAAAAACCCGTTACAAGACGAAAATTGAGTTGACTCTTGTTACGGCTGAAAAGTACATGGAAGAAGTCGATAAGAGAGTTGCGGAAGCAAACCAGACATCCATCAAGCTTGCGGCTATCACACAGTTTAATACGCTTGCGGTAAAGGAAGCCAACAATGCGCAGAAACTTTTGAGCGAATCCGGTAACAAGAAAAAAAATAACAAATGGACTAACCAGGTAACCGCTGTTGTCGCTTCCACGATGGCAACCGGCGAAGTTTATTCCGCAGAACAGACAACCGTTTATGAAGACGGTAAGATCGAAACCGTATATCCCTCTGCTCAGTCCCCGATTGATATTCTTATGATCGACGGCAAGGAAATGTACGAAGAACTCGAAGCAAAGGGCTATTTGCTTTCCGTTAAGAAAAAACTTGATGAAAAGTTCACCAAGTTCAGACAGTATATCTACCCCACATTCTTTGATCAGCTTCAGGCAATGACGGGCGATATCAAAGCAATTCCCAACAACAATCTTCTTGCAGAATACACGTACGTTGTGATTGATAAGGCGATTGCAGATGCTTACAATAACGGTAACGGCTTCAATATCGATAATGTTGACGATTATTCCGATCTTGAAGAATTCCTTGCTTATGTAAAAGCAAATCACACTTCCGTTGCTCCTTTGGCAACAGAACCCGATGCGCTCGGTATTTATCAGTACATGGAAGGCGACCTTGCAATCGGTACCTACTATGATCCGATCTATGGTTATGATGCTGCGGAAGGTTCCGATTTCCTTGTTCAGAACCTTTTCTCCATCCCTCAGTATCAGGCTCATGTTGCTCTTATGCAGAAATATAATTCCGCCGGTTATATCGTTGAAGGCGCTGAAAATTTCGCTGTCAACGTAATCAAAGGCAACGCTTATGTTGAAAAAGAATACGGCGATGATTACTATGTAAAGGTTGTTCAGAATCCTTTCGTTCAGCCCGATGCGATCTTTGACGGTATGTTCGCAGTGTCTTATTACACTTCCAACGAAGACAGAGCACTTGAAATCATTGAAATGTTTACCACCGATCCCGAAGCAAAGAACATTTTCCAGTACGGTATTGCTGACAACGGCGATAACACCGCTTATGCAAACTACCGTCTTGTTGAAGTGGAAGGCGAAGAATCCGGTAAATTCATCGTTCAGAGATTGAACGAAAACTATAAGATGGATAACGGTCTCACAGGTAACGTTTACATGGGTTATCCCGACCCCGAAAGCGGTCTTCCTTTCGATGCATGGGATTACTACAAGACAACAAACCTTGATTCCGGAGTTGCGCCTTTCTTGCACCTCTATGTGGAAGAATCCGCGCTTGACAATATTCTCAGTTCCGTTTTGAAACGCGCTGCTTTGACAGACGCATTGAAAGAAATCAACATTGATTATGATAAATATGTCGCTGCGATAAACAGTGCTTCTTCTCCCGATAAGAACACTTATATCGACGCTATGAGAAAAGCAAACGTTGAATATTTCATGGCAGAAATTGCAAAAGCAGATACTGAAAATAAACTTGCCGTTGATCCCGTGCAGTTTGTTTCCACTACCGATGCTTCCGCTGCAGTTTCCGAATTTGTGAAATTCATTCAGAGCGCAGAAGGTCAGGCAGTTTTGAAGAAATCCGGTTATATCGGTGTAATTGAAAATCCTGTTGCTTATACCAAGGTAGCTTCTCTCAGCGGCGAAATCACGATGTTGTCCAATGTAGGTTCCGGTACCAAAGTTTATTTTGACGCATTTGTTGATTCTGTTATCGAAGCGTTTACAGCAATTTATCCCGACGTTAAGATTGTAAAACCCGTTTACGATCCTGCAAAGGGTTACGCTGATAAGATGGATTCCGTAAACGGCGCAAACAAGGTTGGTATCACTTACGACACGAACGTAAGCGGAAACAAATCTGTAGTACAGGCTGCGAAGAGCTATATGAGCGTTTTCTTGAAGAGAGATCACGATGTTTTCCCGCAGTTCTGGTATGAAAACAAATTGATCGAAAAGGTTACTGCCGAACAGTATTCCAACATCATTTCTGCAGCTGATTTGCAGAGACTTGTTGAAAATAAGATTGCTGAACTTGCAGGTGCTGTGGCTAAGAAGGACAGCACAGCAAGCGCAACTCTTGCTACTGCAAGAAAGAATGCTCAGAAGTATTACCAGAATATCGACTATTTGCGTGTTATGGTAAATGAAGTTCTCTTTAAAGATGACGTTACAAATGCAATGAAGTTTGCGGCAATGACCGATGCTGATTTTATCAGCGGTATTTTCGAATATGTTCGTGCAAACTATGAAACCGAAAACAATTTGACAGAAGCTGAATACGAAAAACGCGTTCAGAACTTCATGGTTTCCGTTCTCGAATATACTTCTCCTGATGACAGCTCCGTAAGATATCTGGTATCTTGGGATGAATTTGCTGCTGCTGAAGAAGGCGCTAAGCTTTATGAAGAAGCAGCAGGTAAGATCAAAGCTCTTTATGATGCGCAGTTGAAGGGTAGACTTGGTTTCCTTTATGCTGTATATTCTTTGGATGAACTTATGGTAGAAGTTTATGACATCATGTATGACGAATATTTGGCTGCCAATAATCTTACAAAAGCAGAATTCGATGCAATGATTCAAAACAAGTACTTGAATGCCGTTAAATCCAATGCGGAAGATTTCAAGGAATATTCCAAGAACAAGAATTCCGAAGAATACAAGAACATCGTTTCCAAACTTAGAAAGAAATTCAAAGCTGTCTTGATTGAAGAATTTTCCGATACAGCTTATAAGAACGGCGAAAAAGGTATTTCAAACGAGAAAGTTGTTACCACCCTTTATAACCACTTCCTTGAAGAAGAACTCGGCAACTACAACAAGATGGCTGAAATTGCAGATGTAAACGTAGTAGATTACCTTGCATCTGAAAAACATTATGCAAACTACGATCAGTATATCTCCACTCTCAAGACAAAATACGTTTATACTCTCCGTACACAGTATACGGATAGCCAGATCAATGCTTGGAATCACGAAGAAGCAAGAACCAACATCTTCAATATTTTGAAGGATAAGGGCTTCTACACCAACGAATTGGCAAGATATATCGGTTTGGGTCTCAGCGAATACATGCTCGCAGAGAGTGATGCAAAAGAATATCAGGGCTATATGCAGAAACTTGCAGAAAACCTTTCTGCTGATATTCAGGCGAAAGAAGGTTACAATGTTGAAACTCTCTTGAAGGGTGACGGCGCTGAATTGGAAGCACTTGCATACGAAATTGCAGAAGAAAAATTCTTTAGCGATAAGTTGAGTGTTACTGATGTATTGAAAAATGCTTCTAAGCCTTACATGCAGGATTACACCAATGTTGAAGAAATGAAAGCAGCAGCAGATGCTCTTTCTGAAAATGCATTCTTCAATGCGGTTGTTAACGAACTCCAGTCTATGTGGGATGCAAAGAAAGCTGAAATGGCTGAATAATCAAATTCCTATAAAAGATGCTTGCTTCGGCAAGCATCTTTTTTTTTATTTGAAAAGGAGTACTATTTTTAAGGACAAGTAAATATATATGGTACTATCAAAATAAAGAAAGGATGATTATGAAAATGGACGAAGAGTTTCTGCGGATTTTAAAATATTTACC
>SVRL01000122.1 GCA_015064845.1 Oscillospiraceae bacterium
GAAGACGTTAAGGAAAAACTCCTCCGCTTCGGCCGCGCAGCAATCGCAGTTGCAACCATGAAAGGTAAATCTTACCTTCAGATCGGTTCCCAGTGCATGGGTATCGCAGGCTCCATCATCGATCAGGATATGATGGAAAGCTACTTCGGTATGCGCGTAGAATCCGTTGACGAAGTTGAAATTCTCCGTCGTATGGAAGAAGGTATCTACAACGAAGAAGAATATCAGAAAGCTCTCGCTTGGACAAAGGAACACTGCAAAGAAGGCAGAGACGATAACCCCGAATCCGTAACCTTCCTCGGCGAAGAACGCCGCATTAAATTCACACCCGAAGAAAAAGAAAAACAGTGGGAATTCACTGTTAAGATGTACTGCATCATCAAGGACCTTATGGCAGGCAACAAGAATCTTTCCGATGCTTTCGAGGAAGAAAAGGTTGGCCATAACGCCATCGTTGGCGGCTTCCAGGGTCAGAGACAGTGGACAGACCATTGGCCGAACTGCGACTACCCCGAAGCACTCCTCTCCTCCTCCTTCGACTATGAAGGCGCTCGCGAACCCTATACGCTCGCAACCGAAAACGACGTTCTCAACGGTATGTGTATGCTCATGATGCGCTTGCTCACACACCGCGCACAGATCTTCGCTGACGTTCGTACCTACTGGTCCGGCGAAGCAACCGAACGCGTAACGGGCTATAAGCTTGAAGGCAAAGCAGCAGAATCCAACGGTATCATCCATCTTCTCAACTCCGGCGCAGCTTGCCTCGATGCTTCCGGTGTTTGCACCGACGAAAACGGCAACGCTACGATGAAGAAGTGGTGGGAAGTTACCGACGAAGACATCAAGAAGATGACCGATGCTACCGTTTGGTGCGAAGCCGGTCAGGATAACTTCCGCGGCGGCGGCTTCTCCTCTCATTACACCACAAAGGCTGAAATGCCCTGCACAATGATCCGTATGAACCTCGTTAAAGGTCTCGGCCCCGTTCTTCAGATCGCTGAAGGCTGGACGGTTAACCTTCCCGACGAAGTTTCCGACACACTGATGGAACGCACAAACCCCACTTGGCCCTGCACTTGGTTCGCTCCCCGTTGCGACGGCAAGGAAGGCAGCCCCTTCAAGACCGCTTATGAGGTTATGATGAATTGGGGTGCTAACCACGGCGCTATCTCCTACGGTCATATCGGCGCAGACCTTATCACGATGTGCTCCATGCTCCGTATTCCCGTTTGCATGCATAACGTTCCCGCAGACGATATCTATCGTCCTGCTGCTTGGAACGCATTCGGCATGGATAAGGAAGGTCAGGATTACAGAGCTTGCGCGGCTTACGGTCCCT
Source organism: Oscillospiraceae bacterium (assembly GCA_015064845.1). Classification (GTDB taxonomy): domain Bacteria; phylum Bacillota; class Clostridia; order Oscillospirales; family CAG-272; genus QALR01. The sequence goes on from SVRL01000122.1 coordinate 1,343, forward strand.
TCTACAAGAACGTTTAATAAGCAATTTTCATAAAACAAAAGGACGAGAAATTTCTCGTCCTTTTTGTTTTATGTATATTTATTCTTCCGTTTGATTCATTCCAATTTCAAAAGAGCTTTTGAATCTGTACATATTCTTCATTGCAATCTTCATGGCATCGACAGATTCTTCGGACTTTTTGATCTTATCCTTAAGTTCTTTCAGTTCTTCTTTTTTAGTCTTGTCTGCAACAGCCGCCTGCAATCTCAATTCCACCAATTCCTTTTCGATCTGCGCAATGTTCTTCACATACTGCTCGTAAATGGTATTGGAGTATTCAAGATCATGCTCGTCATTGAGAAAAATCTCTCTCACAGAAACAAGCAATTTTGCGGATTGCATGATCGTATATTTTTTGCCGAGCAGAGCGGATGCACCAACGGCACCGCCAACGCCTGCACCAACGCCCAAACCGAGAGCAGCGCCGCCGCCAACAATTGCAATCGTACCACCCATCATACCTGCACCACCAAACGCAATCGCACCGCCGCCAAGGTATGCAAGGCAGGCACTTGTCAACGCTGCGCCATGTAATCCAGCAAAATGAGAACCTACCAAAACAACAGCAATTTTAGGCGCAAGAGCTCCCGCTGTCGCAATGCAAGCAATCGTGATAACCGCTGTTATGCCCAGCGCAATCAATCCCGTTTTCAAAACTTCATTCAATTCACGAAGCACCGAATCATGACATTTGCGGAAGCGCTTGATGCTATCTTTGTAATAATCTTTGTCGGCAAACAGATTTTCCAAATAATGGTCGCCTTCGCTTTTTTTATATCCACTGACAGGGTTTTGAATATCTTTGTATTTTTTACTCGGAACATCATTCCCTTTTTTATCTTTTTCAATGCCCAAAGTGTAATATGGTTCAAACAACATTGCTTCCAACAAAACCAAACGCAACCATGTGCCGTTCGGTTCGTTTGCTTCAATCTTTTCTATCAATTCTGCTTCGGAATACCAATGTAATTCAATGTGTTCTAGTTGCAAAAAGCTCGAAAATGCACCTGTCATCAGTGTTTGCCATTCTCTCAACCATTCACGCTTCAAAGCTTTTACAGCCTCACTATTAATCGGTAACTTCGTATGCTCAATATCGTTGAGTGTTTTATGATATTCCAGATTATAAAGAATTTCCGTTTGTTCAAGAGTCAATCCGAATTTATTCATATCCATCCCCTCATCCCCTATCCTTTCATAAATTTTTTTATCCTCTTGCGTAAATGCAAAATATTTGATATTTTCATAAACCGCTTTGATTTTCTTGATATCTCGCGCTTTCAGACACCATGCAACATCCTGTCCTACGGCAACGGCAAAACGTCCAACACCAACATAGTTGACAGATATAAAATATTTTTGAGAGACGATCGCCTCTCCGATATCAACCGTAGTAAATACGCCCGTTGAAACCATCAGCATTCTTGCAATCGTCGGATTATGGAACGGCATTGTCTTTTTCCAATCAAGCTGTTTCAAATCTTCAAATGAACAAACGTCATTTTCACGAAGTTCCATAATAAAACGACGTATAAAATAAAACGTTCTCACAATGCATTCATTTGCAATCACGGGAACCGACTGTTTACCAAGTTCCACAGCAACACCAAGCTCTCCACGCAAATCAAATTTTTGTATAGTTTCTCGGATTATTTTACCATTTTCATCATGTTCCGCAAAGAAAGTTCCGTTAAAGAGTTTGGAAATAAAAACAGAAACCGTATTTTCTCCAACTTTAAGATTTTGAAAAATCGGAAACACGGAAAGTTCTTTTGCCAAAGCAAGAATCGGTCCCGGAATACCCGTACCGCCCGTTTTTCCAACGGTTGCGCTCGAACCTGCAACATCACTCACAAGATGGAAAAACCATATAATCGTTCCATACAATATTTTCGTAGGAATATCCTTACCAATAAAAATTTTATGCGTATCCGGTACGTTGACGATAATGAACTTACCTTCTTTATCTGTTCCATATGATTTTTCGGTAAATTGAGTCAAAAGAGAAAAAGCCAGTCCAACAATCGTGGGATGATGGGCAAAATCCCGCAGATGGTGTTGCAAACCGCCGCCAAAATCCGCAGTATTTCCATCAGCCGCAATTGGGAATTTCTTTTCCAAAAATTTTACGGCAGACTGTAAATCATCTCCCTCATATCCAAGCATATTGGCTGTCTTTTTTACAAATTCATTTACCTTTTCATCCGCAACAGCCCGACCGCTCTCCCAGTTAAACTCTCCAACCCAAAAAATATCCAAAACCGCACAGAGCAAACCCGAAGCAATCGAAACGAAATAATCCCATTTATCTGCTTGACTTGATAACAAATCAATCTGTCGATCCAAATCAAAAATCATTTGATCGAGATCGTACTTTTGATCCTCAGCTATCTTTTCATACGGAATCAAAGAAACTTGCAACTCTGTATTTGCCATATTATTTCCCCCATCATTCATTATTATATTTTATTATACATGATATTTTAAGCATTGTCAACGAAGTAACAAATTTAAACAATTACAGGAACAGAAAAAACAAAAATAGTTCCCGCAAAATGAATCGTGGGAGCCACAGACCGTTTCTTTTGCCAAGCTTTTCTTTTCGTAACCTATCTCCCGCAAAAATACTAACATACAAGACCGCACAAATCAAAAATATGTCTGTAGAGTTTTGAATGTGGGTTAATGAAACGAAAACCCGAGGGATATCGTGTAGAAAACATCTGCTTGGATT
>SVRL01000123.1 GCA_015064845.1 Oscillospiraceae bacterium
ATTGATTTTTGTAATTTTGAATATTCATAAGTATATACCGCCTTTCTTGGCTTTATTATACCACAAATTTGTAAACATTTCAACAGCTTCGCGCCAAATCACGCGTGAGGACGTGTATATCATCAATGCGAAGCATTGTATATCATCAAGCCGCAGGCAGATGCACGCTGACGCGTGATGAGATACAAGGGCGGCGAGCCGCCCTTGATGATATACACCGCACTTCGCGCGGTGATGATATACCAAGCCTGCGGCTTGGATAAAAAAATCCTCGTTCCGAAGAACGAAGATTTTTTGGCGGTAGCGGTCAATTTCGATCCGTACCGCAAGTTTTTCGAAATCGATCCGTGTTTTTCGGTCGGTGGATAGACTTATCCCTTGGCGATGATGGGAGTTGCACGCGACCGCTATCTTCCGGGGTGCTGCTCCATGCTTGCAAACGAAGCTATGTATCTAATCTTCCTATGTAGCAATTTACAACAAACGGCAACTCGGCAAAACCATTTTTGAAATGTTTGTTGAACACATTTCCACACTTGTTCACACATGCGTCAAAGGTCGCATCATTTGGCAACGGCGCTGTTGCGGATGACAGCAAATGGTTAACATATCGTTCCTCGTCAAAGGACTGAACGTATTCAAAATTGATATGTTCAACAAATCCTTCACCAAAGAACAGTTTTGCCTCGGTTAAATCCTGATCGGAATAATGTCTGACTTTTTCTATTTGCTTGTCTGCCTCGGTATTGTTAGCAATTCTTAAAATAGCTATGTTCTTGTTGTTTTTTAATATGCGGTTACATTCTGCGCGAAATTTATACTTGTCGAACCAATGAAATGCTGTACCAACAACCACTGCATCGCAAGAATAGGATGGAATTCCTGTTTCCTCTGCGGATGTTTTCAAAAATTCAACCTTAGAATATTGAGATAATTGCTTGTTTAATTCCAAAAACATATCTTCGTTCGGCTCTACTGCGTATGCAGAGCAACCAAATTCAAGAAAAGGCTTCGTCAATATTCCCGTTCCTGCGCCAATATCAGCAATAACACTGCCAGGATTCAAATTGAATTTGTTGATCAGATAATCAATGCAGTCTTGTGGGTAGGTAGGTCGGCTGTTGTAGAATTGCGCTTTTCCCTTAAATTGATTTTCGTTAGCCATTCTTGTTCTCCTTTGCCGTGTTAATAGAGGCAATCAACATTCTGCGGATCGCACCGCAATCGTGCAAAATATTCTTTGCAATATCTTCCGAAATGATATTTGACTTTTGCGCAATTTCGATCCAATACTCTGTTTCATAACACTCTTTGAGAGAAATCTGTAATTTGGCAACAAAATCCGCTTTGCTGTGGGCATACTTTGCCTCTCGGATGTTTGCACCGATGCTTGTACCACTTCTTTCAAGCTGATTGGATAAAGAATAATGGCCTTTAATGCCGTCTGTCAAATTCAAAATCTTCACCGCAAATTCAGTTGACATATCTGCAAGCTTGTTTTCTGCCATAATTATCACCTCTTTCGGTTATTATATCATAAAATCTCAAAATAGTCAATGAAATCGTGCTGCGCACGATGAAATCCGAGCAAGCTCGGATGAAATCTTCATCCTGCGGCTTCAGATGAAATTAAATCCGCCCTACCGTCTCGCTGCGGCTCGGTCACGCTCGCGTTCTGACAACGCACTGCGTTGTCATTCATTGCGCTCGCGCCGCTTCGCTACCCCGCGAAGCGGGATTTCATCGCGAAGCGATTTCATCCACCGAAGGTGGATTTATTCCGCCATAGGCGGATTTAGTTGAAAAAAGCAGATTGCTTTCGCAATCTGCTTTTTTCTTGTGATACCACTACAAAATAGATCCATACAAGACTATCGTACAAAAACAGTCCGTGATTTTTGCCGTGAGGGTACACTTATCCCTTGGTATTGACGGGAGTTGACAGTAATCGCTATCTTCCGGGCTGTCAGCACCATGCTTGCAAACGAATCTATGTATTATAATCTAACTGACAAATTGGAATTTGACAATTGGTGTTTTAATCGACCTTCTCAATTTTAAATACATTGATCGTATCGACATCAGGGCAACAGAAAACATTACTCTTTAGCTCTCCACCGTAGCGCAAAATATCGATCATAGGAAAAAGAACGTGTGCAGCCATTGGACATAGCTTTCCTCTTTCCGTATCAAAATCAAACGTATCTCCAACCTTGTGCCCTCTATGGCACGGACAAGTACCTTTTTGTTCTACCAAAGTTATTTTGATTTTCATAATTTGCCCTCGCTTATGTAACGCTCAATATCAACGCCGTAAAATTTTTCGTTTTTATCGAGGTTATCAATAATAATATTGCTTATCGTTTCCATTGCGTGTTATTTAGCAAGGCATCCTAAATCGGGCTTGATCTTCCATAGCGATCAAGGAACGGCGTATACATCAAATACATTTCGAAAGCATCTATTGTCATTGGGTGTCAAACAGTCTTTTTCGCAAAAGGGAACGCCGTATGACAATTCACCTCAAGAAAGTTTCTATTCTACTCTAAAAAAAGAAGAACTGTATCGCAGAGAATACAGTTCTGAAAAGAATTTTAAGGAATCGATTGGAAAATATATCGATTATTACAATAACGAACGACCTCACTCGCGTTTGAAATACAGAAGTCCGTCTCAGTATGAGGAGGAAATGTCTAAATAATATTGGACACTTAGGTTTGATTTTGTAAGGCTTTCCGAGTTTTTTGCTTTGTTTTTTGCGGATCTTCAAATTGTGTCCAAATGAAGATACAGGATAATTAGCCGAAAATCCTTGAAAAACAAGGCAAAAAATAGAAATAGTAGTAGATGTCCAAACCATACGGTTCGAAAGTCTACTACTATTTCACGCTTTCGGTAGAATTGTATTCCTGATAGTGTCATTAAGATACAGGGTATTAACTCGCTCGTGCAGACTTACTATACCGCATCCCATGCCTTTGAGCTTGTCAGCAAGTTTCTGCATTATACCGAGGTTCGGATGTATAACAGAAAAGTGCGTGACAACAATATATTTTATTTCGCCTTTTTCCATCTTTTCAACAATTTCTGATAAGTCCGGACGGTCTATTCCAGTCCGTTTGGATTTATCAATAACAAACCCAACGCACTCCCAATCTTCGTGTAATGCTACAACTGATTTTAAGAACTCTATTCTTTCACTTAAAGACGGATCCTGTGAGCTGGTTCTTATGTAGCAACAAATCTTTTTAATGTCTGTCTGCATTATTCTCACTCCGCAACGGTAAATACAACCTTATTTTGTTCGGGCCGATAGTACTCAAACGTTGAATATTTGTCTTCTACATACGCCCAGCTCAAATACCAATCTCCGGGAAACATTTTGTCTGAAATGGTTAGTGTTGCTGTATAGATGTCTTTTTTCGGATCTCCTTTTTCTATGTTAACCCAAGCACTTGCTTCATTTTCCGGTTTAACCGCAGACTTGAATTGAATTTTAATGGTGAAAACATCATAATGGGAATCCACATCAACATTTACCGTGATTGTATCTCCGACCGAAAGCACACCATCTTTTTTCTCGATGGTCACATCATTAATAACGACATCCGGCAAAACAGGGATCGTTTCCTGCCTCACGATAACCTCATTACAAACCGAGCAATGCTTGCCCTCGGTTTTTCCTTCGGACGTATATGTTGGCGATACCGCTGCATCCACAACTTCTATATGTGCAAGCGTATCTATGTATTGCGTTTCTTCAGCTCCGCAAGAGCAAATGCGTTTTTTCTCGCCCTTAACGCTACAAGTAGATTTTTTTACCGTTGACCACTCGCCATATTCATGAACGTGTGCATCTGTTACTGGATTGGTGTCACCTGAAGATGAGCCATTGGGTGTTTCGTTATGACTACCATTGTCACAAGCAGCCATGCCGAAAACACATATCAATAATATAGCCAGAGCTATTATCTTTTTCATGTGATAGTA
>SVRL01000029.1 GCA_015064845.1 Oscillospiraceae bacterium
GAATATGGCAAAATGTATGTGCTGCGGTAAAGGTGTTACTTTCGGAAACAATGTTTCTCACTCCAACCGTAAAACAAGCAGAACCTGGAAAGCCAACATCAGAAAGGTTAGCGCCGTTGTTGACGGAACACACAAGACCGTAACGGTTTGCTCTCGTTGTCTCCGCTCCGGCAAGATCGAAAGAGCTTAATTGATTTGTTTAGCTTGTAACAAAGTGAAACCCTTTCCGTTTTCGGAAAGGGTTTTTGCATTTTTGGAGAAAAAATGAAGTATTTTTTGATTCACAAAGATTTACCCGCGGAAATCCGACGCAATCTTTCCTTTTTCGGAGAGTGTGTTCCGCTCCCTGCGTTTGAAAAACTTCCCTTTGCTGTTTGCTCGCATCCCGATATGCTGATCGCACAAATCGGAGGGAAGCTTTTGATCCACGAAGAATATCGGCAAGGCAGAGAACTGTTGACTTCATTGGGTATGCCGTTTGTGCTTTCGCATACGCCCGTTTCGGCAAAATATCCCGAGGATATCCGATTGAACTGTTTTTGCTTGGATAACCGTTTTATTTCCAATGAAAAATATGTTTCGCAGGATGCTTTGCGGATCGCAAAAGAATTTGGCTTCCGTTCGGTGTCCGTGCCGCAAGGCTATGCGAAATGCTCCTGCGCGGTTGCCGGAAACGCTGTGGCAACTGCTGACCGCGGAATAGAAAAGATCTTACGCGCAGATGGCGCGGATGTTTTGCTTTTGCAACCGTATACGATCGGAATAGAAGTATACGACACGGGATTTATCGGAGGCGCATCCGTGTTATTGGATGAAAATACGCTTGGATTTTTCGGTAATGTTGAATTGTTTGAGCAATATGAAATGCTGAAGGATTTTTTTGCCCGCAGAGGGGTTTCTTTGATTTCTCTCGGCTGCGGACCTCTTTTTGATTACGGCGGCGCAATTGACGTTTCGGTTTGAAATTTTATACGGTATTAAATTTGGGAGGAAAAAGTTATGACAGAAAAAAGCATCTCGGTTTCCATGATGTGCGCGGATATTTTTTCTATGCGCGAAACATTGGAAGCATTGACAAAAAATAAGATTTCCTATTTGCATTTGGATATTATGGACGGCGAATTTGTTCCCAATTTTACGCTTGGAACGGATTATTGCCGATTGATGAAGGAACATTCGGAAATTCCGTTGGATATCCATTTGATGATCGGAAATCCCGAAAAGAAACTTTCTTGGTTCACTTTCGGAGAAAACGATATCGTCAGCGTGCATTTTGAAAGCACGAATCATCCGTATTTGGCGTTGCAAATGATTCGTGAGCGTGGCGCAAAAGCATTCCTTGCCATCAATCCGGGAACTTCGGCAAGTGTAATTCTTCCCATGCTTTCCGTTTTGGACGGTGTGCTTGTGATGACGGTCAATCCGGGCTTTGCGGGACAGAAGCTTGCGGAATCTACACTGGATAAGATTGCGGAAGTACGGATGTTGGCGGAACAGGCAGGGAAAAAGGAGCTTTTGATTGAGGTTGACGGAAATGTCAGCTTTGAAAATGCGGTGCGCATGAGCCGAAAGGGTGCTGATATTTTCGTTGCGGGGACGTCTTCGGTTTTCCGCAAGGATATGACGATGGATGTGGCGGCTAAAAAACTGAGAGAAGCGATTGAAACGGGAAGCGTATAAACCAAAAATCACGGAAACTTTGGATTCTCTTCTATATTTTTGGAAATTTATTTGGTACTTTTGCACGATTCTGTGGTTTCTTGTGAGAAATAGTTAAATAACTATTGATTTTTTAGATGAAATGTGGTAAACTAAACAGCATGGAAAATAAGTGCTTTCAGAACAAAAAAGGAATTAGATTGTATTTTCCGATGAGAGAAGCATCTTCCTACATTTATGGAAAGGAATCGGAATTTTATGAGTATAGCAATTTTGGGCTACGGGGTTGTCGGCTCCGGTGCCTATGAAATTCTGACAAAAGCAGGATATAAAGTCTCTCGTGTGCTTGATGTACGGTCTTATCCCGAACTCGGAAACATCCTCACAGACGATATCGAAGACATTTTGAATGATAAAGAAATTACTGTGGTTGCGGAAGCAATCGGCGGAAATACATTCTCCTATGATTTTGTCAGCCGTGCGTTGAAAGCGGGCAAGCACGTTGTCAGCTCCAACAAACATTTGATTTGTTCCTATTATAAAGAGCTTCACGCCCTTGCAAAGGAAAATGGCGTAACTTTGCGTTTTACGGCAAGTGCCGGCGGCGGTATTCCGTGGCTGTATAACCTGAAACGCGGACTTCTTTGCGACCGTATTGAAAAAGTTATGGGTATTATGAACGGCACCACAAACTATATTTTGGATGCCATGATTACGGATTCCCGTGATTTTGCCGATGCGCTGAAGGAAGCGCAGAAGCTCGGCTATGCGGAAGCGAATCCTTCTGCGGATATCGACGGACTTGACGTTGCGCGTAAAACGGCAATTTCCTCCTCCATTGCGTTCGATGCCGTTGTTTCCGAAGAAAATGTTTTAACTTTCAGCCTCCGCAATATCAGAAAAAGTGATATTGAGTATATTGCAAAGACTTGCGGAAAAACCGTCCGTTATCTCGGTTACGGTATGCGCACCGAAAACGGTGTTGCCGCTTTTGTGGAACCGACGTTGTTGCCTTCCGAGGCATTGGAAGCGAACGTCCGTACCAATAATAATATGATCTCCCTTTTCGGAGAATACGTTGGAAGACTTTCTTTTTACGGACAGGGCGCGGGTAAATATCCTACGGGAAATGCGCTCGCTCAGGATATCATCAATATTTTGCAGGGTGATACCGCTCTTTTCTGTGCAGAAAGCGATGCCGTGATTTGCAACGGCGAAGCAAAACGTGCGTATTTCATCCGCACCAATGCCGCTTTGCCTTTGGATTTTGCGGAATCTTCCGAAACCGTCGGAGAAACCCGTTATATTTTCACGGAAAAGATCAGCGTGGCTCAAATGCATGAAACCGCGAAGAAAATTCTGGCTGAAGACTCCGAAAGCTTTTTCGCGGGCATGGATACCGAATAAAACAGCAATCATTCTAACCTCCTAAAATAAAGCAAGAAACTCCCCGTGTCGGGGGGGTTTTTTGTTTATATGGAAAATTGTGCCGATTACCTTCGCTGTCGAGCAAAGTCTCAAGTTTGAGAAGCTTCCATATGGCAGAAACTTTCGGCGGATGTTACCCGCGTTTTGTTTGTTATACCCAAAAATCTCCATTGACGAATCCGTGTTTCAGTGATATAATAACACTGTCAGAATTATGAGGAAAGGATATTTTTATATGAAAAAAACACCCTTATTGCAAAGACGGAGAAGCGGAATTCTCATGCCGATTTTTTCTTTGCCTTCTCCTTACGGAATCGGAACGCTTGGAAAAGAAGCGTACGCTTTTGTGGATTTTTTGAAAAAAGCAGGGCAGAGTTATTGGCAGATTTTGCCGATTGGACCGACGACGTTCGGAGATTCTCCATATCAATCCTATTCTACGTTTGCGGGAAATCCGTATTTTATTGACCTGGACTTTCTTTGTGAGGAAGAATATTTGACGAAAGAAGATTGTGAAGCGGAAGATTTCGGTTCTGATCCTGAAGATATTGATTACAGTAAGCTTTATCAAAGCAGATTAAAGCTTATGCGCAAAGCTCTTCCCGTATTTTTGGAGCGAACACCCGAGGATTACGCATCATTTTGCAAGAAAAATGCATTTTGGCTGGAAGATTACGCTTTGTTCATGGCGCTGAAATATGAAAACAAAGGCGCTTCCTTTGATCTTTGGGAAGCGGATCTCCGTTTGCGTAAGAGAAGCGCGATGAAAGCGGCGAAAATTCGTCTGGAAAAGGAAATTGCGCTTTGGAAAATGCAGCAGTATTTCTTCTTTTCTCAGTGGAAGGCTTTGAAAAAGTATGCCAATGAGAGGGGAATTTCCATTATCGGCGATCTGCCGATCTACGTTGCGGGAGACAGTGCCGATGTTTGGGGTTCTCCCGATCAGTTCGTTTTGGATGAAAATTGCAAACCTACCGAAGTTGCAGGGTGTCCTCCCGATGCGTTTACAGCAGATGGTCAGCTTTGGGGCAATCCCCTTTACAATTGGGAAAAAATGCGTGAAGACGGTTATGCTTGGTGGTGCCGCAGAATGAAAGCCGCTTCTATGCTTTACGATGTGGTAAGATTGGATCATTTCCGCGGATTTGAAGCGTATTATGCCATCCCCGCAGGAAGAAAGAACGCACGCAAGGGCAAATGGAAGAAAGGACCGGGCATGGAGCTCTTTGAAATTTTCCGTAAAAAGATTGGAGATATTCCGATCATTGCGGAGGACTTGGGATTTCTGACACCTGCCGTGCATCAAATGCTTTCGGATTCCGGTTATCCGGGTATGAAAGTTGTGCAATTTGCATTCGGAGACCCCGATTACGAGAGCGAATATTTACCGCATACATATCCGAAAAATTGTGTGGCTTACGCAGGTACCCACGATAACGAAACCGTGATGGGATGGCTTGATGCTGCCGATGAAATTACCGTAAAACAGGTAAAAGCGTATTTCCGCTTGAATTCTTCGGAAGGATATGCGTGGGGAGTGATCCGTTCCATGATGGCATCTCCCGCAAATACAGTCGTTTTCCAGATACAGGATTTTATCGGACTTGGCAATGAAGCGCGTATCAATGAACCTTCTACACTCGGTAATAATTGGCGTTGGCGTATTCGCGGAGAGTGTTTGAACGATTGGCTTGCGGGTTTGATTCGAAAATCAACAGAAACTTATTATAGAATCCCAATAGAAAAAACAGTGAAAAATGAGGATTGTTGTTGATTTTATGAAAAAATACGACTTCTTTTTCAAACATTCGTAAAAAATCTTGACAAAAAGTACAAAAAAAGGTATAATATCTATTGATAGAACAAAGGATTTCCCGCAACTGACGGACAGTGGAGCACCACAAGGAAACGGGGGATAATAAAGCCGACCGTCTGGGCGATCCTATTCTTCACGGGATAGGACTGCCCTTTTTCTTTTCCGTATGCCGGTAACTTTGAAATTCGGCATTGCCGAGACAGAAAAACTGAAAGGATTACGCAAACTTATGAAAAAAATCGCAATTATCATGGGAAGCGACAGTGACCTTCCCGTAGCGGAAAAAGCCATCAATGTTCTTGCTTCTTACGAAGTACCCTATGAAGTTCATGTTTTCTCTGCGCACAGAACTCCCGTTGAAGCAAAAGAATTTACTGTGAATGCCCGTCAAAACGGTTTCGGCGCCATCATTGCGCTTGCAGGTATGGCAGCCCATCTCGCAGGTGCCATCGCGGCAAATACAACGCTTCCGGTTGTCGGTGTTCCCGTAAAGAGCGCAAATCTCGACGGACTTGACGCTTTGCTTTCCACCGTTCAGATGCCTTCCGGTATTCCCGTGGCTACAGTTGCCATCGACGGTGCGGCAAACGCAGCAACTCTTTGCGTGGAAATGCTTGCTATTGAAGACGAAGAACTCGCAAAGAAACTTTTCGCAGTAAGAGCGGAATCGACGGCAAAGGTTCTTGCAAGAAACAGAGCCATCGAACAGAAATATAATAAATAAGTTTTTTCTCCATAAGATATACCGATAAAAAGTAAATAATTTCAGAAAATTAAGGAGGATTCCCAAAATGCAGAATTCCAGATCCGAAAGCTACGCAGCAGCCGGCGTTGATATTACTGCCGGTTATAAGGCTGTTGAACTCATGAAGGCGCATATCGCGCGCACCCGTAACGAAGGTTGCGTGGACGACGTCGGCGGTTTCGGCGGTTGCTTTGCTCTTCCCATGGGCATGGAAGACCCCGTTCTCGTTTCCGGCACGGACGGTTGCGGTACAAAAGTTAAGCTTGCCATTCTGATGGACAAGCACGATACCATCGGTATCGACGCCGTTGCCATGTGTGTAAACGATATTATTTGCTGCGGCGCAAGACCGCTCTTCTTCCTCGACTATATTGCTTGCGGTAAAAATGTTCCCGAAAAGATCGCCTCCATCGTTTCCGGCGTTGCGGAAGGCTGTGTGCAGTCCGGCGCTGCGTTGATCGGCGGCGAAACCGCTGAACATCCCGGTCTTATGCCTGTTGAAGATTATGACCTTGCAGGTTTTGCTGTCGGTATCGTTGATAAAAAGAAAATCATTGATAACAGCAAAATGGCAGCGGGCGACGTGATCATCGCGCTTCCCTCCACAGGTATCCACTCCAACGGCTTCTCTCTTTGCCGTAAGGTGTTTGATATCGATAACAACAATCCCGAACTTTACGTTGCAAATGAAGCGCTCGGCGGCAAGACCATCGGCGAAACACTCCTTACTCCCACCAGAATTTACGTAAAATCCATCCTTGCTTTGATCAAGGAAGTTTCCGTAAAGGGTATTTCTCATATTACCGGCGGCGGCTTCTATGAAAATATTCCGAGAAGCATCCCCGACGGTCTCGGCGCAAAGATCAAAAAGGATGACGTTCGTATTCTTCCCATTTTTGATCTCATCGCAAAAACGGGTAACATTCCCGAAAGAGATATGTTCAACACCTTCAACATGGGTGTCGGTATGTGCGTGATCGTGGCGAAGGAAGACGTGGAAACCGCGCTTGAAATTCTCAAGGCAAACGGCGAGGCTGCTTACGTTCTCGGCGATATCATCGAATCCGAAGACAAGGTCGTATTGTATTAAAATTCATAAAGAAAAGAGAATTTATCTATGAACGCTCCCGTAAAAATTGCCGTCCTTGTTTCGGGCGGCGGTACCAATTTGCAGGCATTGATCGATTCCGAAAAGCGCGGCGATCTGAAAAGCGGAACAATTTCGCTCGTTATTTCCAATAAAGAGGGCGCTTTTGCTTTGGAACGCGCAAAAAACGCAAATATCCCCGCTGTAACGGTAACAAAAGCCGCTTGCGGTTCGCAGGAAGCTTTTGAAGCAAAAATGAAAGAAGTTCTTGCGGAAAACGGCATTGAACTGATTATTCTTGCGGGATTTATGAGTATTCTTTCCGCAGATTTCACGTCTGCATATCCCGAACGTATTTTGAACGTGCATCCTTCCTTGATTCCTTCCTTTTGCGGAAAAGGCTTTTACGGACTCCGTGTTCACGAAGCTGCTCTCGCATACGGCGTGAAGGTTACGGGTGCGACGGTGCATTTTGTGAATGAAATTCCGGACGGCGGCAAAATTATTTTGCAAAGAGCCGTTGAAATCAAAGAGGGCGATACGCCCGAAACTCTGCAAAGACGCGTTATGGAAGAAGCGGAATGGCATCTCCTTCCCGCGGCGGCAGAAAAAGTAAGCGCGCAGATTCTTTGCGCACGTAAATAAAGAAAGGGAATGATAACCATGGCTTTATATGATTTGAAAACTCTTTTGGAGAACAATACATATCCCGGCAGAGGTATTGTCATCGGCAAAAGTGCTGACGGTAAAAACGCAATGATCGCATATTTTATTATGGGACGCAGCGAAAACAGCCGTAACCGTATTTTTGAACGCTATGAAGGCGGTATGCGTACCAAGGCGTTTGATGAATCCAAACTTTCCGACCCGAGTCTTATTATCTACAATCCTTTCCTTGAAACGGAAGGCATCGACGTGATTACCAACGGTGATCAGACCGATACCGTTATGGATTACATCAAGGAAAACGGCGAAGACGGATACGCATTTGAAAAATCTCTTCACACCCGTGAATTTGAACCCGACCACCCCAACTATACACCTCGTATTTCCGGTATCCTTCACTATGCAGACGGTGATTTTACCTATAAGATGTCCATTTTGAAGAGCACCGGCGGCAATCCCGAAGCTTGCCAGAGATTCTTCTACAGTTATAAACCTCTTGCAGGTCTCGGACACTTCATTCACACTTATAAATGCGACGGAAATCCCATTCCTTCTTTCTATGGCGAACCCGAAGAAATCTCCCTTCCCAACACAGCGGAAGAACTTGCAGACCTCGTATGGGCAAGTCTCAACGCGGACAACAAGGTTTCTCTCTTTGTACGTCAGATTCCGCTTGACGGCGGGGCACCCACCGAAATCATCATCAACAAAAATAAATAAGACGCAAGAAAGGAATTTGAACCCATGAACGAATTTCAGCTTAAATACGGTTGTAACCCCAATCAGAAGCCTTCCAGAATTTATATGGCAGACGGCGCAGAGCTTCCCATCGAAATCCTTTCCGGCAGACCGGGTTACATCAACTTTCTCGATGCTTTCAACTCCTGGCAGCTTGTAAAAGAAATCAAAGAAGCAACAGGTATGGTTGCTGCAACTTCCTTCAAGCACGTCAGCCCTACTTCCGCAGCAGTCGGCAAGAAACTTTCCCCTGCTCTCAAAAAAGCTTGCTTTGTTGATGATGTGGAAGGTCTTGACGATTCTCCCCTTGCTTGCGCTTATGCAAGAGCAAGAGGTACGGACAGAATGAGCTCTTTCGGTGACTGGATCGCTCTTTCCGACGTGTGCGATAAGACCACCGCGCTTCTCATTAAACGTGAAGTTTCCGACGGTATCATCGCTCCCGGTTATACCGATGAAGCGCTTGAAATTCTCAAAACCAAGAAAAAGGGCGCATACAACATCGTTAAAATCGATCCCAACTACGTTCCCGCTCCCGTTGAAACCAAGCAGGTTTACGGTATTACCTTTGAACAGGGCAGAAATAACTTCGAAATCAACGAAGCTCTTCTTTCCAATGTTGTAACCGATAATAAGGAAATTCCCGAAAGCGCAAAAATCGACCTTATCATTGCGCTTATTACCCTCAAATACACACAGTCCAACTCCGTATGTTATGCCGTTGACGGTCAAGCGATCGGTGTTGGCGCAGGTCAGCAATCCAGAATTCACTGCACAAGACTTGCGGGTACCAAAGCCGACACATGGCAGCTCCGCCAGCATGAAAAGGTTCTGAACCTTCCTTTCATTCCCACCCTCGGCAGAGCAGACCGCGATAATATCATCGACGGATATATCAATAAAAACGAAGAAGACGTTTGCGCTGACGGTATCTGGCAGAAATATTTTACCACCCGTCCCGAACCTTTGACCAAAGAAGAAGCAGATGCATATCTTGCAACCATTACCGGCGTGGCTCTCGGCTCCGACGCTTTCTTCCCCTTCTCCGATAATATCGAACGCGCGAAGAAGAGCGGTGTTTCTTACATTGCTGAACCCGGCGGTTCCGTTCGTGACGACCTCGTGATTGACTGTTGCAATAAATACGGTATTGCAATGGCGTTCACAGGTATGCGTTTGTTCCACCATTAATCATTCGGGGAAATGCTCCGAACGTTCTTTGGGCTCGCTTGGCTGAACGGGCGGAGCTTCCCGCGCGATCTTATTCGCCGGCTGAAATATTGCCGGCGGACTTGCTTTACAAGATGGGAACCTCAAAAAATTCCACGCACAGAGAAACAGAGGAATCTTTTCCGTGATATTTTACAAAATTCCTGCGGGCAGGGTCAACTGCACGCGCGGAATTTTGTTTCGTCTGACGAAAAATCTTCTCACTGTTCTCCGCACGCCGAATATTTAGGGATTCCCGGATAAAATATTCCAAAGGGAAAGGAAATATAACATTATGAAATTGATGGTAGTCGGCGGCGGTGGCCGCGAACATGCGATTATCAAAAAACTGAAAGAAAATCCTGCCGTTGAAGTGATCTATGCGCTTCCCGGTAACGGTGGTATGGCAGACGATGCCGTTTGCGTGAATATCGGTGCGAAAGATATCGAAGGGATCACTGCTTTTGCAAAAGAAAACGCAATTGATTTTGCCGTTGTAGCTCCTGACGATCCGTTGGTACTCGGTGCCGTGGATGCATTGGAAGCAATCGGCATTCCCGCATTTGGTCCCCGCGCAAATGCCGCAATCATTGAAGGCAGTAAGGTTTTCTCCAAAAATTTGATGAAAAAATACGGTATTCCCACCGCTTCCTATGAAGTGTTTGACAATATGGAAAAGGCGCTTGCTTATCTTGAAACAGCTCCCGTTCCCACCGTTATCAAGGCTGACGGTCTTGCGCTCGGTAAGGGCGTTATCATTGCGCAGACCAGAGAAGAAGCAAAGGAGGCCGTTCGTTCCATGATGGAAGATAAGATTTTCGGCGCTTCCGGAAGCCGTGTGGTTATTGAAGAATTCCTCACAGGTCCCGAAGTTTCCGTCCTTTCCTTTACGGACGGCAACGTTGTGATTCCGATGATCTCCTCTATGGACCACAAACGCGCAGGCGATAACGATACCGGCTTGAATACGGGCGGTATGGGTACGATTGCACCCAATCCCTACTATACGGACGACGTTGCAAAGCTTTGTATGGAAACCATTTTCCTCCCCACGATCAATGCGATGAATGCAGAAGGCAGAACCTTCAAGGGCTGTCTCTACTTCGGTCTTATGCTGACCCCCAAGGGCCCCCGCGTAATTGAATACAACTGCCGCTTCGGCGATCCCGAAACACAGGTTGTTCTTCCGCTTCTTGAAAGCGACCTTCTTACCGTTATGATGGCGACCGCAAACGGCACGCTTTCCGAAACCGAAGTGAAATTCAGCGATAAATCCGCTTGTTGTGTCATCGTTGCTTCCAAGGGCTATCCCGTGAAATATGAAAGCGGTTGCCCCATGACGCTTCCCGCAGACGATGAAAACGGTTTTATTTACGTTGCAGGTGCGAAAAAGACGGAAAAAGGTCTTGTCAGCGCAGGCGGACGAGTTCTCGGCGTTGTTTCTGTGGCAGATACGCTTGAAAACGCTGTCAAAGCAGCTTATGCAAAAACCGAAACTGTTGATTTTGCAAACGGCTTTTACCGTCATGATATCGGTGCAAGAGCACTTGCGGCTTTGAAATAATCTTATAAATCCCAATCCATAAATCCAAATACTTTCACGAAAGGAATGTATTCACAATGGTTTACAGAGTTTACGTTGAGAAGAAAGCAGAGCTTGCAAGCGAGGCAAAATCGGCGCTTTCCGATATCAGAGGCTTGCTCGGCATCACTTCTCTTGAAAATATCCGTGTTTTGAACCGTTACGATGTGGAAAATATTGATGAAGCGCTTTTTGAATCCTGCAAAAAGACTGTTTTCTCTGAGCCTCAGCTTGATATCGTAACCGATACGCTTGAAAATGACGGTGCTTACGTTTTTGCTGTTGAATATCTCCCCGGTCAGTTTGACCAGAGAGCAGACTCTGCGGCGCAGTGTATCCAGATCATTTCCGAAGGCGAACGTCCCACCGTTCGTACCGCAAAGGTTTACCGCCTTTACGGAAATCTTTCCGATGAAGATATTGCTCGCATCAAAAAATACGTTATCAACCCTGTGGAATGCCGCGAAGCTTCTATGGAGCTTCCCGCAACCTTGAAACCCGTATATGAAATTCCCACCGAGGTTGCAATCCTTGACGGCTTCATCGATCTTGACAAAGACGGTCTTGCTGCAATGATCCGCAATATGGGTCTTGCAATGGACGAAGGCGATATTGCTTTCTGCCAGGACTATTTCAAAAAAGAAGGCAGAAATCCCACCATTACCGAAATCAAGATGATCGATACCTATTGGTCCGACCACTGCCGTCATACCACCTTCAATACCACCATCGATAACGTAACCTTTGAAGATGAACTTCTTTCAAAGGCTTACGACGAATATATCGCAACCCGCAAAGCACTTGGCAGAACCAAACCGATCAACCTTATGGATATCGGTACGCTCGCAGGCAAAGCGCTCAAAAAAGCAGGTAAGCTTGACAAACTCGACGAATCCGAAGAAATCAATGCCTGCACCGTTAAGATCGAAGTTGAAATTGACGGTAAAAAAGAGCCTTGGCTCCTTCTTTTCAAAAATGAAACCCACAACCACCCGACGGAAATCGAACCGTTCGGCGGTGCGGCAACCTGTATCGGCGGCGCGATCCGCGACCCGCTTTCCGGCCGTTCCTACGTTTACGCGGCTATGCGTATCACAGGCGGCGCAAATCCCCTCGTTCCCGTTTCCGAAACCATCCCCGGTAAGCTTCCTCAGCGTAAGATCGTAACCACGGCTGCCGCAGGTTATTCCTCTTACGGTAACCAGATCGGTCTTGCAACCGGTCAGGTTGACGAACTTTATCATGACGGTTATATTGCAAAGCACATGGAAATCGGTGCAGTCATCGGCGCGGCTCCCGAAAAGAACGTACGCCGTGAATGTCCCGAAGATGGAGACGTTGTTATCCTTCTCGGCGGCAGAACCGGACGTGACGGCTGCGGTGGTGCGACAGGTTCTTCCAAATCTCACAATCTCGAATCTCTTGAAAGCTGCGGCGCGGAAGTTCAGAAGGGTAATGCTCCCGAAGAAAGAAAGCTTCAGCGTTTGTTCCGCAGCTACGAAGCATGCCGTATGATCAAGCGTTGCAACGACTTCGGCGCAGGCGGCGTTTCTGTTGCAATCGGCGAACTTGCAGACGGTCTTTTCATCGACCTCAACGCAGTTCCCAAGAAATATGAAGGTCTTGACGGTACGGAACTTGCAATTTCCGAATCTCAGGAAAGAATGGCAGTCGTTGTTGAAGCTGAAAATGCAGAACGCTTCAAAGAACTTGCCGACAAAGAAAACCTTGAAGCAACCATCGTTGCACGTATCACTGCCGATCCCAGACTCGTTATGGTTTGGAACGGCAAAGAAATCGTTAATATTTCTCGTGAATTTTTGAACTCCAACGGTGCTGAAAAGCACATTGATATTACTCCCGCGGCTCCTGTTTCTTACGAAAAAGAAATCGGAGAAGATTTTGTTGAAGCTTATGAAGCGCTTGCTGGCGACCTTAACGTTTGCTCCAAGAGAGGTCTTTCCGAACGCTTTGACTCCACCATCGGTGCGGGTACCGTTCTTATGCCTTTCGGCGGTAAGAACCAGTTGACTCCCATTCAGGCAATGGCAAATAAGATTTCCGTTGAACAGGGCCATACAGACGATTGTTCTCTCATGGCTTGGGGTTATAACCCGATGATCGCGGAAAAGAGCCCTTATCACAGCGCATATCTTGCAGTTGTGGAATCCGTTTCCAAGCTGATCGCAACGGGTGCAAAATTTGAAGACGTATACCTGACATTCCAGGAATACTTTGAAAAGCCCATGCGTGACGGTAAGCGTTGGGGCAAACCGATGGCCGCTCTTCTCGGCGCATTCAAGGCACAAATGGATCTCGGTATTGCCGCAATCGGCGGTAAGGACTCCATGAGCGGTTCTTTTGAAAAGATCGACGTTCCTCCGACACTCGTTTCCTTTGCTGTTACCACAGAAAAGACAAACACCATTACTTCCGGCGAATTCAAGGGCGCAGGACACAAGGTTGTGATCCTGAAACCCGAATACGATGCAAACGGTCTTCCCGTTCCCGCAAGCCTCATGGCAAACTTTGACGTCGTTACCAATCTTATGAGAAGCGGCAAGGCGGTTGCAGTTTATACTCCTACCTTCGGCGGTGTTGCGGAAGCAATCATGAAGATGAGCTTCGGTAACGATATCGGTTTTGCTTATGACAGCGCAGTTTCCATGAAGGATATCTTTGGTTATGCTTACGGTTCTTTCATTATGGAACTCACTTCCGATGAAAACGTTGGCGAAGTTCTCGGTATGACCACTGTTGCAAACGAAATCACTTACAATGGTGAGACGGTTTCCGGCGAAAAGCTTCTCGCAATCTACGAAAACAAACTTGAATCCGTTTATGCTTGCAATATTCCTTCCAAGCAGGGCGAAATTCCGACCTATGCTTATACCGAAGGCTGCAAAGCAAAAGCTCCCGCAATCCAGGTTGCAAAACCCCACGTTCTGATTCCCGTATTCCCCGGTACAAACTGTGAATACGATACCGCAAAAGCATTTGCGGATGCAGGCGCAGATCCCGAAATTTTCGTTATCAATAACTTGACTGCGGCAGGTATTTCCGCTTCTGCAGAAAACTTTGCTAAGAAGATTGCGGATTCTCAGATCATTTTCGTTCCCGGCGGCTTCTCCGGCGGCGACGAACCCGACGGTTCCGGTAAATTCATTACCGCATTCTTCCGTAATGCAACTGTAAAAGATGCAACCATGAAGCTTCTCGATGAAAAGGGCGGTTTGATGGCAGGTATCTGTAACGGCTTCCAGGCGCTCATCAAGCTTGGTCTTGTTCCTTACGGTAAGATCATCGACACCGATGAAAATTGCCCGACCTTGACTTATAACACCATTTCCCGCCACCAGTCCAGATTGGTTCGTACAAGAATTTGCACGAATAATTCTCCTTGGCTCTCCGAGGTCAACGTTGGCGATATCATCACTGTTCCGATCTCTCACGGCGAAGGTCGCTTCCTTGCTTCCGATGAACTCATCGCAGAACTTGCGGCTAACGGTCAGATTGCAACACAGTATGTAGATATGAACGGCAACCCCACTTATGACGTACACTTCAATCCCAACGGTTCCGCAATGGCAATCGAAGGTATTACTTCTCCCGACGGCCGTGTATTCGGTAAGATGGGTCACTCCGAACGTATCGGCAGCGGTCTTTACCGCAACGTGGAAGGTAACTACGATATCGGTATGTTCCGCGGCGCAGTTAAATTCTTTAAATAAGATATAATTTTGAGGACAGAGTTTTTGGCTCTGTCCTCTTTGCGCTTATATCATGGTTTTTGGTGTATTGAATTCAGTCAATGTTTATCAAAAAAGATTAGATTTGACTTTGTTCATTATGGAACTAACTGAAAGTTACACCATTCTAAGATATTTATAATAAAATTTCGATTTTTTTGTGTTTAACGATAAAACTTTCGAGCGTATCATACAACGGAGTTGCAGAAATTTGAGGTGTTTTTTCTTTTTTGATGGAAAATCCACTCATCAATCCATTTTTGCAAATGAAGGTATCTTCCATTGCATCGACTTCTTTTGCGAGTGCAAGGCTTTTCTGAAGAAGTGTTTTTGCTTTTTCGTACTCTCCGTTTTCATGATATAAACAACCAAGGCGCATCATAACATGAGCCATGTTGCCGGTATTTTTCCCATAACCCCCATTTTCATAAAGGCTGTCATTGATTTTCAAAATAGTTTCCAATGCATGAATCCTGTCTTCACGTGAATAAATCGGATTATATACATAATTTTCAAAGATAACATTCGTTATCATAGTGGACATTTCTGCAATTGCTGCTTGACTTGCAGTGTGTCTTTCTTTACCGGTATACAAAAAACAAGCCATGTAATCACGAGTGTTTTGCATTAACGGCATTTCACTCTGAATTTTTTCAGCATCGCAAAGCGTGATTTCGCTATTTTCAATGGAACTGAGTTTTTGATAATAAAGAACCATAATCTTTTTCGCCCACATACGAATACTGTCGATAGTGCAATGTAAGGTAATACGTTCATATACAGAAATGGCATCGTTTTTCATGGTAAGCGCACATACGGAGTCAGATGCACACCAATTTATGACATTCAAGTAACGGACGAGCAATCTGTATTCTGTCGGATATCGGGTAACCGCTTCTTTCATTACTTCCAAGAGTTCGCTCTTCTTGTTTCTGTTCCAAAGATTGTAATACTTTGCTTCATATTCCTTAACTGTTTTCTCATATTCATCTTTATCTGAATGAAAAAGGTAATCGATAGAAACGTTGAAGTAATCTGCGATTGTAGGCAGCATGTAAACATCGGGAACGGTTCGCTCGGATTCCCGAAATTAAAGAAATTGCTTATGTAAGAGTGCCCACGCCTATTTGCATAGGCACTCAGATTCTGTTGTTTACTCGATTTTACCGATAAAGCGGTAGTAGATGTCAATGTTCTGCTCACGCATACCATCCACGGTGGTTGCCTCATGAATGACGATCTTTTCAATCAGCGCATTCAGAAGCTCTGCTGTCAGTTCCTGCGGATTGGAATACAGTTTGAGAAGTGAAATCCACTTTTCTGCATCGGTCACGGTTTTCTGTTCAGCCGAAAGTTCAGCTTTGAGCTTTTCAATCTTCACAGTAAGCTCCTGCTGCTCGGTCTGGTATTTCTGAGACATCATATTGAAGTTGTACGCCGTGATACGTTCCGCTGCCCAATCCTCATACATCTTGGCAAACAGCCTGTCAACTTCTGCCTTACGCTTTTCAGCCTTGGCAAGCTCCATTGTCTGCTTCTTGGTGGATAAGGCACGTTCCTTGTCTCCGCCTTGCAGCAGATTTTGAAGCAAAGCCTTTTCATCTTCCTGCGCCTGTCGTGTCCAGTCCTGTATTCTTGCAAGAACATAGGTGTAAAGGGTGTCGTAGCGGATATAATGGGACGAACACTGTTTCAGCCCTTGTCCGTACTGACTGCAAGTATAGTGGCTGTACGGCTTCTTGTTCTGATTGTTCGTACCAAAGCGCATTGACCATCCGCAATCGGCACACTTGACAAGCCCCGAAAAGATTTGCGTGGTAGCGTCCTTTTGCTGTCTGCGACGGTTGGCAATCTGCATTTGCACCTGTTCAAAGACATCCTTGGAGATGATGGCTTCGTGGGTATTTTCCACTCTGAACCATTCATCCTGTGGCTTGCGTACCTTTTTCTTGTTCTTGTAAGAAATATTGGTCTGCTTGTTGTGTACACTGTTGCCGATATAGGTTTCGTCTTTCAGTATGCTCTTGACCTGTGCCACAGTCCATGCGTAGGCTTTTTCCTCCGACTGTCCCTCATAGATGTGGGCGAACGTCCCGTATCTCTTGAAATTCAGCCATCCTGCACAGGGTACTTCTTCCTCGATCAGCGTTTTGGTGATCTTGGCAGCACCCGCACCGTGAAAAGCGAGGTCAAATATCTTCTCGATAATCCACCTTGTTTCATCGTCAATGGCAATGCTGTTCTTGATTTCGGGGTGTCGGATATACCCAAGCGGTGCATAAGCGAAGGTGCGCTGTCCGGCGGCGAATTTCGCATGAAGCGCAGTTTTTACCTTACGGCTGGTGTCTTTTGCAAACCATTCATTGAATAAATTTTTGAAAGGCACGAAGTCAGACAAGCCTTTTTCGGTATCTTCATTTTCGGCAACGGCAATGTAGCGAACCTGCTTTTCGGGAAACACAAATTCAAGGTAGTAGTCCATCATAACGTGTTCTCTACCAAAGCGGCTGAGGTCTTTGGTGGCGATACAGTTGATCTTTCCTGCCTCCACATCTTCCATCATTCGCTGAAAATTCGGTCTGTCGAAGTTCGTCCCACTCCATCCGTCGTCGATATACTCGGAAACCACATGGAGTCCATTGTCCTTTGCGTACTGTCGTAAGATGGTGCGTTGCGTTTCGATGGATACGCTGTCGCCAAAGTTTTCATCGTCACGGCTGAGTCTCATATATAGTGCTGTATTGTACGGTTGTTTCATTATAAAATCCTCCTGTTCGTGAAACAACCCACGCTTACAATACTTTTTTATGATACATTATACCATAAGCGTGGGTTTGATTCAATGCCTTTCTGTTAACAAATAGGTGAAGTTTTTGCGGTTGTTCCGTTTCTGGCGGCATATCTTACAACATCCTCGACCAACTCACTGACCGTCTTACCTTTCTCCGCAAAGTATTCTGTGACCTTGATACGGGTATTGCCGCAGTAGAAATATCTTGTTCCGTCCGGCTCGGTAACATAGAACGAAGTATTTTCAAGAGTAGGCTCCGGTTCATACTCTCCACGCATCCTGCGCCATTCGTCCTCTTGCTCCTTGGGAGGAGCCTCCATCGGCTCGTGACAGCCGAAAATATCAATTAAGCTGCAAATCTCAATCATCTCGTCAAGTGTTCTTTCCTCACGAGCAATCTTGTTAAGCTGATCTACGGTATAGGTCTTGTTTTTCTTCATAGGCAAAAATCCTTTCTTATCGGTGAATATCGTGTTTTTGAGTGCTGCGGTTGGTGTACTGTCTGATAACATCCGGCGGAATGCGGTCAAGAATACCCTTGATGCGCTCATAATCGCTTTGCAACCGCATTTCCTGCAGCTTCTTGACGGTACTTTCTTTCTCGCTTTCTTCCAGAGCTTCCGTCAGTTCGGCATTTTTCTTTTCCAACGCTTTCTGCTTTCCGTCTGCTGTCTTGAAGAACTTTTCGTATTTCTTCATCTGCGTTTCCATGGCGGCAACATCTGGGATATACTTTTCAAGAAACGCCGCAATCTGTGCGGAACGCTCCTTGTAGTTCGTGAACTTCATATCGGAGAGCAGTTCTGCCAGCTTGTCATGCTGCTTGTTCAGACGTGCCATCTGCTTGAATACTCTTGTGGGAATATGGTCACGCCCGGTCTCGCTGACACTCTCACCACGTTCCAGATCGGGATATTTTTTGACCATGTGTTCCCAATACTTGTCCTGCCACTGTGTTAGCTTTTTCTTGTTCCCCAAAATCTCTTTGGCGCACAAACGCTTATCTTCCGTCAGCGGGACAAAACAAAGGTGCATATGGGGCGATTTCTCGTCCAGATGCACCACAGCGGATATGATGGTTTCGTGAGCTTGATTTTGCTTGATGAACTCCAACGCTTCATTGAAAAACTCACGGATTTCAGCCCGCTTCTTACCCTTGAAGAACTCCGGTGTAGCAGTAATGAGAGCTTCCACCACACGAACGCTGTCAGAACGTGTGCGACATCCAGCTTCTGCGATTTGCTTTTCGAATTCAGCTCTGTATTTGCGCTCCGGCTTAATCAAGTGGAAATTCAAGTGTGTACGGGACGGGTCAATGTCGGGATTGCTTGCGTATTTCTCTTTTGTGCGCTCGTTGTGTGCTTCAATGCCGCTGATCTCCGGTCCCTTGTACTTGGCAAATCGTAAAATAGCATACTGCGGTGCTGCCATCAGCGATCACCCCTCTTTCTCCATACGATTTCAAAGCCCAGCACATCGGCAAGCTGTACCGCTTCGGTATAGCGGAGCGATTCACGCTGGAGCTTGTTGGATAGATTGGAAACGCTGTCGCTCCATCCGTACTCGTCTGCCAAAAGATCTACAACCTCCTGCATGGTCATGCCCTGCCGTACAATGTACGACTTGATTTCATTTCTCAGATTCGACTTCATATAAAAATTCCTCCATAAATTCGTGATATTGGTTTTCTGTGCGGTGAACTGTCCTCACCGACAAGTGTTGATTTTGAAGATGGTGTTTTCCTCTCAGATTTCGCTATGCGTAGTCCTGTTCATAACAGCACCCTATCGGGTTTACTGTTTTGTGGGAGAGCAGACCGAAACGGAAGAAACACCACAATTCCGTGAATTGGTTTTACTGTTCCGTAAATCACCGAATGATGATTTAGGTGTTTCCAGCGGTGTAAATCTTTACGGATTGCACAAGGCTTGATTTTCGATATAGAAAAACTGCCTTGAAAACGGTGTGTGTTACGCCTACCGCAAGTTCCCAATGTGGGAACCTGTGGTGAATACCGCTGATTTCACGGCTGAACTTGAAAACATCCATCCTATCCATCCATCTATCCGAAAAACGCCTTTTCGGGATGGATGGGATAGATGGATGGATAAATTTGAGTTCAGTTACAAAATACCCGGCGAAATCAATGGTTCAATACCCCAAAAGCCATTGACCTGTTTGCCGAGAGAATTTGTGATGTGGTTGTCGTGTTCCAGACCAAATTCGTCTGCGTGTTTCTTCAAGGTCATGCTGACCGTTCGTGCCGCCAGCGGCTTGTAAGTGTTATCGTTGCACCAAATACAGTAGATGGCGTACAGATCGGCAGAGGTAATGGTGCTGTCCGCTTTCAGACGGATATATCCCTCCGAGCGCAAGAACAGCAGCACATTGTCCGCATCCCGCCTTGCCTGTTCTCGGTTGTCCTTGGTGCGGCTGCTTTCAGAAAAGCGGTAGTTGTTCGCTATCAGTCTGCGTAATCCCTCCAGACACCAAAGGAATATACCCTCGACCTCCGCAACGAGCTTGTCCGCAAGGAACGGGTCATCCTCTCGGTCAAGCGGTTTCTTCTTGACCGACAGAATAAGCTGTCTGCGGTAAAAACCGTCCGAATGGTCATAAAGGGATTCCAGATCGCCGTTGGAGAAGGCAAGGAAGCGGACGTACATTTCCCCTTGGTAGCTCTGTTCGCCCTTGCGCTCCAAATCCATCGGCATTTCCGCTGTGATAAGGGATTTCAGATAATGTGTAGATTTAAGTGCTTCCATCTTCATGTCATCGTCCACCATGACAAGCTCATGTTCCAAATCGGCTCTGGCAAAGGGACTGCGCTCCACCTTGGCAATGCTGCCGTTTTTGAGATTGGCACCGAGCATAGCCTGCATGACAACACCGATACGGCTTTTGCCCTCGCCGCCGTTGCCTTTCAGAAGCATCATGGTCTGTCCTCGTGTAGTGGGGATAAGGCAGTAGCCGAGATATTCCTGCAAGGTCAGAATGTCCTCGTCCTCCAACAGTTCCGATAAAAAATGCAGCCATGTCACAGGCTGCGGAGTATCGGGATTATACTTGACGGGCAGACGGTTACGGCAGAACTCCTTGTGTTCGCTGAACTCGCCCTTGACGAACAGAGTGCCGTTGGCAACATGCAGCCTGTCCTCATGGACGGGTAAGTTGTCCTTGTATGCTTCCATACGGAGCATTTCAAGCAGATTGGAGCATTTTTTAGCCAGTCCTACTTTCAGAAAGGGACGGAGCATTTCGTAAATCTCCTTCTTGATGCCGTTTTCGTCGTGGATGCGCCCCTCCTTGGAAAAGAACTTGCCGCCCACGCAGACCATAGGGTGACGGCAGATGAAATCACAGCAGAAGCCGACTTCATCCAAAAACTGTCCGTTGTACCACCCCGGCTGTTCTTCCATGCAATCATCTTTCTTCTTGCTCATAAGACCTCTCCTTTCTTTGCTTTTTCAAGTGTTCTTGCAGCTTTTTCAGCTTGCCATCGGTCATTACCATTTCAATGACCTCATTGCGCTCGTAGGAATCGCCGCCGATGAGCGTGTCCACCAGATGTTCTACATGGGACAGCCAATGACAGGCTTCGGCAAATCTATTGTCCACATCGTCCTCCGGTGTTTTCGGCGCACACACTACCATCCACTCTTGCAAAAGTTTCATATATGCCATGAGCGCAGAAAAGCAAATCTTCTCAATTTCTTTAATCTTCTGCATTTCGTTTTTTCTGCTCTGCTTTTCTTGCATTGCCTTGGTAGGCGGCTTGTCCTGCGTGATGCCGAAATCGTATGCCAGCTTTTGTGCGGCTTCATACAATTTCAGACCAAAGAACTTTGCCGTAAAGTCGATCACGTCCCCATGCTCCCCACAAGCAAAACAATGGTAGTGGTCATCTGCAACATACAAGCTGGGGTTACGGTCATTGTGGAACGGGCAGAGTGCTTTACCGTGACGGTTGACCTCCACACCGTAATGATTGGCAGCTTCAATCGTTGAGACTGCCGTTTTGATTTGTGTAAATAAATTGATACGTTTGTCCTCCTGCGTAAAAATGATATTTTGTGTTTCGCCGTTCTACCCGATGTCGTTCCTGCCCGGGAATCTCACCCCGGCGTTGCTCTTTCCTTGGTACGCTGAATGCGATACTTCGCCGGAAAGCATATCCCCATCGGACGGTCATTAAATTTTCAATGTGCTTCGTGTCTTACATATATATTTTAGTAAAAAATCACACTGTTTCCCGTATATCCGAGAGGTAGGAAAAGTGTAACGAAAGTGCGAATTTTCCACGCTTTTGGACACAAAAGCAAAAAAGTATGATATAATATAGGAAAAGCCGAAAAGGAGGCTGATATATGCAAGTAAAACTGACTATCGGAGAGCGATTGAAAGATTTACGGGTAGAGCGTAAGCTGACATTGGAGCAACTTGCCGATGAAGTGGGCATCTCCAAATCTGCTCTTGGAAAATATGAATCGGATAACGGCAAGGACATCAGCCCGTACAGCATTTCGCTTTTGGCTGACTATTACGGTGTCTCCTCTGACTATCTGATGGGACGGACGGAAACAAAAAATCACCCAAACACAGCTCTGCACGAGCTGCATCTGAGTGATGATGCGATAGAAGTATTAAAGACGGGAAATTTCAATCACCGGCTGTTGTCGGAGATGATCTGTCATAAGGATTTCCAGACCTTGATGCTGGATGCGGAAATCTATGTTGACCGAATTGCGGATATGCGGATTCACGATATGAACGCCGTATTAGAGGCTGTGCGTCACATGACATTGGCAAAGCACAAGGGCGAGGAAGAAGATTTGTATTTGCGGACGTTGGCAGTTGCCCAAGTGCAGGAAGAAGAATATTTCGGTCACGTCGTATCGAAGGACATGGCGGCAATTCTCCATGACATACGGGATGCTCATAAAACAGACAGCACCACCGCAGACCAAACATCAGCGGCGGCGCAAGTACATCAGCAATTAGAAAATGCCGTAAACTTTGAGGGAAGCTCCGAAGAAAAGAAAGCGAAAGCGTTGCTTGCTACATTGGGGATTGATTACGATGCAATCACGATGGAGCAGTTCGTCAATCTCATCGAAGTGCTGAAACTGTCCAAGCACATGAATAGCCCCATCAGCCAAAGAGGAAAAAAGACCATGACTCACGGCAAGGGAAAACGGAAGAAACGCTGAAACGAGAGAACGGGGGAACGTCGCTGCGGCGGGTTTTTATATACCTCTTGCGCCCCCGTTGTCAAAGAAAATCTTTCCGCACAACTCCAAGATTTCCTATGCCAACTACACACGAACAGACGGATTTTGCTCATGCTAAATCCTTCGTTTTGTGTTCCTTTCAGCCCACAAAATCCGTCTGTTCTGCTGCCACCGAAAAGTGTCTGTCTGACGTGGGACAGCCCATTTCCAGCGTCATCGGTCGCAAAAGGTATAACACACTAGACTTTGCAAGCAAAATCGTGTGCCAACAGGGATGCTTCTCGCCCCTATTGGAAACCCAGAGCCAAGGGATGCGTCTCACCTGCCGGTTCGGTCAGTGCTTCAAAATGCTTCGCATTTTGAGGTCTCCACCGGAGACCCGCACCCCTCTGGACACCCCATATATTTTCCTCGAAAATGGTACCCAAACTGTAAAAATGCAGTTTGCCCCCTTTCCTCAGAAAATATAAAACCGCTGTACTCTCCATCCTTGCAAGGATGAAAATTACAGCGGTTTCCATTTTGCCGCAATACAGTTTTTGAAAAATTTGTTTGCGACAAACTCATCGAAAGCGTTTCGATGCAGAGCAACAGAGACATTCTGTTGTTTATGAAAAACGGTAATCGTAAAAAACAAAAGGGCGACCAACTTTTTACGGTTGATCGCCTTTGGCTTCGTTCAAATCAAACTTTTCATTTGCTATGCTTATTCGCTCTTTATCAGATAATATGTACTGCTGGGTACATCGGGTATATCCTCATCGGGAACATCGGCTCGCAGCTGCTTTCCTTCAGGATCCATATACACATCATAACCGTGCATATCATACGGAAGCGCTACCATATCGCCGCGCATGA
>SVRL01000124.1 GCA_015064845.1 Oscillospiraceae bacterium
AGAAATAAAGCTTGTTTCCGCGTTTCAGGGCAAAGTTTTTGCCCTGACCGAGAATACCGCAGGGTTTTGCTTCATAGATGGCATCGCCCGTTTTGGAGATCCATTCACCGATGCCGAGCAGAAGCGCTTCCTGCATCATAGAAATGGCACCCTCGCCCGTCGGTCCGATATTGAGCAGATAGTTTGCGCCGACTTTGCGGCAAGCGCAGAAGGTTTCAATGAGCTCCGCGAGGGATTTGTAATGAAGGTCGGAATGTCCGAAGCCCCAGTGTCCGTTCATGGTGTGGCACATTTCCGCAGCGTAATATTTACTCATGCCTTCGCGATCCATCGGTGTCGGTCTGCCTTGTTCAAAGGTAACGCTGTCCAATTCGGGATGACCTGCTTCTCCACGTGCGGAGGTTCCCGTATTGTTGACGATGATGGCATCGGGCTGGTGCTTGCGGATAACGGCGTAGAGCTCGTCTTCTTCCCAGTCGTGATTCTTTTTCGCCCAGTTTCCGTCAAACCAGAAACCGCCGATCTTTCCGTACTGCGTGCAAAGGACTTCAACGGAATCGCGCAGATATTGCAGATATGCTTTGAAATCGTGCTTGTAATTGTAATCGCGCCAATCGAGCGTCGTGTGATAGAAGAAGGGAACGATATCAAATTCATGGCAAGCATCCACAAATTCACGAATCAAATCCCTTCCGCAAGGCGTGTGAGGGGCATCGTAGGTGTTGAGCCCTTTGGTGTCGTAAAGCGAGAAGCCTTCGTGATGTCTTGTGGTCAGCGTGATATATTTCACACCTGCCGCTTTTGCCATGGAAGCAATCTTGCGCGCATCGAATTTTGACGCAGTGAAGGTTTCCGCGAGCTTTTCATATTCGGGGAGGTTGAGTTTTTCGATATACAAAACCCATTCGCCTCTGCCGAGCTGAGAATAAAGCCCGTAGTGGATAAAGAGGCCGAATCCGAAATTTTCAAATTCGGCAATTCGTTTTTCCGGAATTGGAATAGACATAATGATCTCCTTTTATATAAATTAAATTTTTGTTTACGTTATCAACTTTTTCTGTTCCCCACTCCTTGACTTAAATCAAGGAGTCAAGAAAAAGTTGCAAAAAGAAGTTGGCGAGCGTGCCGCTCGACCGCTTTCCATCAGACTTTGCACTTTCTGCGTGAACCGTATTTGCTCCGTACTGCGTTGACAGAACGGCTTGACGGAATTTTCATTCTGCATTATGCATTCTTCATTCTGCATTCTCATAAATTCCCGTTTATCTTTTCAATATTGAATGCCTGTATTGACACTTTGCCTGTTTTATGCTATGATTAACATGAAAAATATCGTGAATTTCATCATGAATGATGAAATCGGAAACGAGGATATTTATGGGTATAGAATATATTATCAGCGATTTGGCTTCGGCTGTTCTTGAAAAAGAGAATCTTTCGTCCAAAAGCCTGTCCGACCGATGGGAAACCGTGCCGTATGAAACGGCGAAAATCAGCGGAACGCTTCTGATCGCTTCCGATACGAGCAAACCCGCACCCGTAACGGTAAATCCCGCGCTTTCGGGATGGCATCGGATCTACGTTTGCATGACGGACGTTTTCGGCGGAAATCATATCAATTTGCAACTGACGGATGACGAATTTCCGACGACGGCAGGAACGGGAAGAATCGGCAGATATACGATGTGGATCTCCTCCGAAAAAGCAGAGGAAGCGCTTTGGAAATGCGCCGATATGACGGGGCAGAGCATTACGGTTTCCAAATCGGAAAACGGCGCTGCGCATACGGCAAATATTATGTGGCTCCGTTTCGTTCCCATGAGCGAAAAGGAAATCTCGGAGTATCTTGCTTTGCAAAAGGATACGGCGAGAAAAACGATGTTTGCGCATATGGACGGCGATTTCCACGCAAACGACGGAGAATATTACAGAAAAAGTCTTTACGCAATGAAAGACAGCGACGTGGGAACGGTTTGCATGGAAGTTACCAACGACTTGGCTGACTACAATTCTTTCGATCTTCCGTATGCGCCAAGAAAAGCGGATACATGGACGAGAATGGAATATTGCCGCCGTTTTTCCGAAAACAGGGAAACGATCTATCCCGAAATGATCGCATACGCGCATGAAAACGGAATGAAACTGTTTGCGGGACACCGTATGCAGCTTTCTTCTTTTGCATTTCCGTATGAACAGCCGATATTTGATATTCCGTTTGTAAACGAACATCCCGAATTCCGTTGTTTGTCCAGAGATGGAAAAAACATAGATTTTCTTTCCTACGGCTACCCGGAAGTGCAGGATTTTATGATTAAAAATATTCTGGAATCCGCGCACCACGGCTTTGACGGCGTACATCTGATTTTTGACAGAGGACAGCATTTGCTGTTTGAGGAACCCGTGAAAGCGCGTTTTGCGGCAAAATACGGGGAGAAGGATTTTTACCGGTTGCCCTTGAACGATGCGCGTCTGATTGACATAAAGAGCGAAATTTTGAGAGAATTTCTGACGAAACTTCGTCAAGCGCTGAATGAATACGCCCAAAAACAGGGAAAAACACCCTTAAAAATCTATATGAGCGCGTATTTTACTTATGAGGACGGCTTACAGGATGGTTTTGAGATCGAACGCTTTGCCGCGGCAGGTGTGATCGACGGTATCGTTCAGGCGAAAATGCGCGTGATGGAAAATACGGAAGGCGCTATTGCGGAAGACGGCTTGATCGATCTTGAAAAATATACGGAAAAAGCCAACACGGAATATGTCATTTCCCGCGACCACAGCAGCAATATGGAAAAAATGATTGAAGGCTTGCCGAAATACTGCGCGTTGGCAGACAAATACGGCCTTGCGCTGTTTTCGGAAAATCAATGGGAGTGCGCACAGCCTGCCGAAGCTTATGTGAAATCTGCAAAAGCGATGTATCAGGCAGGCGCAAAGGGAATTGCGCTCTGGGACTGCTATCCCTGCCGTGTGAACAATCTTGGAGAATGGTCCGCAACGGCTCGTCTCGGAAAGTCGGAAGATGTGTTTGAAATGTCAGACGAAGCGGAAGCGTATCATAAGATCATCAAAATTCTGTCTTATAACGGTAAGGATATGCGTTATTACAATCCGAGCTGGCGCGGTTAAGCGGGAAATCTGAGAGAAATTATATCAAATCCGAAGCGCAAGATTTTTATGTGCCATAAGTCTTGCGCTTTTTGATAAAATACATTGGGAGGCTCGTATGCGAACGCTTGAAACGGAGCGACTGATTTTAAGAGATTGGCGTGAAAACGATCTTCACGATATGTATGCGTTTCTCTCGAATCCAAACGTAACGATTCCGGACGGTTCATCCCCATGTCAATCATTATCCGAGTGTAAGAGAGTGCTGGATTATCTGATTGAAAAAAAGCAAAATTACGCAATTGAACTGAAAGAAAACGGCAAAGCGATCGGCAATATTTCTTTGAACCGCGATGCCAAAGGGAATGATTTTGCCCGTAATCTGGGATATTGTCTGGCGGAAGAATATTGGCATCGGGGAATTATGACGGAAGCGCTTCGTGCGGTTATTGCAGAGGCAAAAAATATTACGAAATTTCTGAGCGCAACGCAAAACAATAATGCAAAATCGGAACATTTGCTGAAAAAATTCGGATTCCGAGAGGTGGGCGCAATCAGAAATGTAAAAAGAAAATTCGATGCCGAGTACCATGACGAACCGTATTATATCTTGATTCTGGAAGATTGATGTAAAATTACACAGCCATTATACAATAAACCTATTTTTTTGTAAAGTGCTTTTTCCGTTTTTCTCGAATTTTCTTGAAACTCAAAAATTTAGAGCGTATGGAATGCATAATTCATAATTGGTAAGATAAACGGGAATTTATAAGCCTTCCCCAGCGGGGGAAGGGGGACCGCTTGCGGTGGATGAGGTGTTAATAAAAAAGTTTTGCTAACATCTGTCTGTT
>SVRL01000030.1 GCA_015064845.1 Oscillospiraceae bacterium
ATTCCGCCGCCGCCATGTTTGTCCTTTCGGAAAAGCGGTTATTTCGTATAGCGAAGACGAGGGAAAAACCTATACCATGCCCGCGCCCGTCATTGATACGGTTCTGGATGACAGAGATGCAGGAATCGTACCGTTCGGGGAAAAAAGTGTTATCATCACTTCTTTCAATAATACGGTTCAGTTCCAAAGAAAGAGCGCCCGTCCTTATGACGGTGCTTATCTGGATTTGATAAAACCCGAAGAGGAAGAAGAAGCACTCGGTTCCACGTTCCGTATCAGCCATGACTGTGGCGTTACGTTCGGACCTCTGCACAAATGCCCCGTTACTTCTCCCCACGGCCCCGTTGTTCTTCCTGACGGTACTTTGCTTTGGGTTGGCAGAACGTTCAGTCCGAGCAATATTCACAGAAAAGGTATCGACGGCGTTCATGCATATAAAATTAACTTGGACGGTACGACGGAATTCGTCGGAAAAGTGCCGAACATTATGGATGGCGATGTGGAACCGCTTCTTTGCGAACCTCATGCAATCGTATTGAAAGACGGCAGGATTCTGATCCATATCCGCGCACACGCGGCAGGTACCGATCTTTTCACAACGTACCAGAGTGAATCTTCCGACGGCGGTAAAACATGGACGGAGCCCATTCGTATTTTAGACCGTACGGGGGGCGCACCTGCGCATTTGATGTATCATTCTTCGGGCGCTTTGATTTCGGCTTACGGTTATCGCCAAGCGCCGTACGGAATCCGTGTTATGATCAGCTTGGATGACGGTAAAACGTGGGATACCGACCATGATATTTACGTCAACGGTATTAGCCATGACCTCGGTTATCCTTCCACGGTTGAACTTTCAGACGGAAGCTTGCTGACTGTTTTCTATGCCCGTCCGAGCGAAGATGATTTTGCAACCGTGATTATGCAGCAGCGTTGGACGTTCACCACAGAAGAATAAATAATAGAATCAATTTTATTTTACGCTTCGATGGATTTCGCTCCGTCGGAGCGCTTTTTTGAATTTGGTAATGATGATTATAAATGATTGTTTATGCGTTTGTAAAAAAGTTTTGCAAACATCCGTCTGTTTGCAGAAATCGAAAGTAACACCTCATCCGTCGCCTTACGGCGCCACCTGTCTCGCTGCGGCTCGGGCACGCTCGGGATCTGAAAGCCATTCAGGCTTTCATTCAACACCCTCACGCCGCTTCGCTACCCGATGGGGAAGGCTTTCGATGTCTTTGCTTTTTCAAACGAACACATCCGTAAATCCCCATTTATCTAAGGGTTCTGCATTCTCGTAATTTCCCGATATTCCAATTGACAAAGATTCCCCGATTTGATATAATAAAAACAAATGAAAAGGGCGAGGAGAAATGGTGTATGTCTGATTTTATCATTGATGAAAAAGGTGTTCTGAAAAAATACACGGGCGCAGGCGGAGACGTTGTGATTCCGAGCGATGTAACGAAAATCGGAAAATATGCGTTTGAAAAATGTTCAAACTTGAAAAGCGTTATCATTTCCGAAGGCGTAACAAACATTGATGAAGCAGCGTTTGCTTTTTGCGAAAATTTGCAAAGTGTCGTATTTTCCAAAAGCGTACGGAAAATCGATGAGGTCGCATTCTATCATTGCAGAGCTTTGCAAGATATTACATTTCCCGAAGGTATTACCGATATTTTAGGCTATGCTTTTGCCGGTTGCGAAAATATGAAGAGCATTACGATTCCGGATAGCGTAACGAATCTTAAAAAATATGTGTTTTCTGAAAGTGCGCGGATCTCACACTGCGTAGTGGCACCGGGATTGCAAGATGAAGAACAATCGAAAAAACTTTTGAAATCGCTTGGACCGGAATTCCTTGCGCTTCCGTTTTTGCATGGAACCTTGGAAACCAACGAAGTTATACTAAATGAGTTAACACGCAAAATTACAACGAAAAGCTTTCGTGAAAAACGGATTCCGCTATGGATTGAAGAACAAGAATCGGAAGCAATTGCAAAATTTCTTACGCTTGTGAAAAAAATGTCTGTGGAAGAACTTGACGTTTATATCGAAAAGTCTCAGAATTTCCCCGAAATCCGCGCCATGTTTCTGGAATATAAAAATCGTTTGTATTCCGCGGAAGCGCTTGAAAAAAAGGAAGAAATCCAAATGGAAAAAGAGTTTGGGTTACGTGAAAAAACGCTTGCGGATTACAGAAAAGATTTCAGAATTGCCAAAGATGGAGATGTTTATTCGATCACGGGATATAAGAGCGAAAACGAAACGGTTTTCATTCCCGGGAACATTAACGGACTTCCCGTGAAAATTGGATTTCTGGCATTCTCTTGGAATGTCAAAAATAATTCAAAAATCAAAGCTGTCTATATGGAAGAGGGGGTTCTCGACATTGGCGACAATGCATTCCATCAGTGCGAGAATTTACAGACGGTTATGCTTCCGGAAAGTCTGATGAGTATAGGTGACGTCGCTTTCGCTTATTGCGAAAGATTGCAAACGATTTCTATTCCGAACAACGTAACCTCTATCGGAAACTTCGCATTTCAATATTGTTTGAACTTGGAACATATAACGATTCCGGACAGTGTAAAGAGCATTGGTAACTTTGCGTTCGGCGATTGTCCGAAGCTGCAAAATATAACGATTCCGGATAGTGTGGAAAGTATTGGAAAATCTGCATTCAGGAATTCGCCCAAACTGACGATCTATTGTTCCGAAACGAGTTATGCAAGAAAATATGCGGAGCAATACGGGATTCCGTGGAAACCCGTAGAAACGAAGTGAATATCGTTCAAATTCGGCAAATGAAACATTCAAAAAATTCTTCAAACGCATAAAAAAACAAAAAGAGGTTTATATGAATTACTGGACACAAAACGAAAAAAATATTTTTGTCGCGGCGCACAGAGGCTGGCGTTCGCGTTATCCCGAAAATACGATGGAGGCCTTTCGCGCCGCCGTGGAACTTGGCGTCGATCAGATTGAAACCGATGTGCGGATCACGAAAGACGGAGAACTCGTTCTGATTCATGACGATAAAGTGGATCGAACCACAAACGGAAGCGGGAAGGTTTGTGAAAAGACGCTTGCCGAGCTTCGCGCTTTGGATGCGGGAAACGGCGAAAAAATTCCAACGTTGATGGAATTGATGGAGCTTGTGAAAGACCATCCGACCATGACACTGGATCTGGAGCTCAAAGAATATCCTACCGAGGGCAGGGAAGAGATTGCTTTTGAAGTCTGTGACAGAGTGCTTGACATCGTTGATCGCTATGGCTTTACCGATCGCGTTGTCATCAATTCGTTCAGCGGAAAGCTCAATGAATATGTCTATAAAAAATACGGAAAGAAATATCGACAGCACGTTTTTTTCCCGGAAGAAGCGCTCGGCGAATGTACGGTGGATCCGTATACTTACGCTTATTGCGCCTGTATGTTCGGCAGTCCTTATATGGCGAAAAAGCGCGCGTTTGACCATATGCGCAAATACGGTGTTCAGCCTTGGGTGGGTGCGGCAGTCAAAGACGCGGCAGGTGTGGAAAATGCCATTGAAAACGGCGCGGTTCTGATTACCTGTGATAATCCCGATGAAATTCTTTCGCTTCTCAGAGAAAGAGGCTATCATCAATAATGTGTTTTCATTTTTGAAAGAAAATAAAAAGATGCAAAACGGAGCATACCGAAAGGATATGCTCCGTAAATTTTTGCTGAATTTTGTTCAATGCGGGGGCTTAAGCAAGATCAAAAAATCTTTTTCGCAAGATTTTCCAATGCTTCGTTGGAAAATGAGCCGATTTCCGCGTTATCTGTAAGCGTCCATGTTTCCGCATGGGTAATGGACTCGCCCTTTGCGATGGTTTTCAGTTCGGAAAGGGATTCCGCTTCCGTGAAAACATCGCAAGCGTAAACTTCGCAGGAACAGCCGAAATCGGGATATTCGCCGTTCGGATGGTTAACGGCGTAGGATTTAACGAGTGCCTGTCCGTGGTTGACGTAAGCAATTTTTCCGGCAGTGTTGTTGATACCGAATTTGATCGCGCGGTCAACGGAAGGATCCTGGCGGAGCGCAATATAACGATTGCCCCAGAAAACGCGGCTGTCCGTCATATCGGTGTAGGGCCAAACGGCAAGAACGCGGTTGGCGAGAAGTCCCGTATCTTCGGTAGGCTGAGGAACGATAACGGCGCCGTTTTGCGTCATGACGGAAAGACACCAGATCGCGCCTTTAACGGGAGTTTCATTTGTGTTTTTAACGGAATGCGTTGCGGTAAATTCAGGTTTGGTTTCATCCATGCAGATGTTCATGCTGAACTGCAAACCCGTTACAGCCTGAATGGGAGCGGTAAAGGTTGCGCCCTTGGAATGAACGGAATAAACGACTTTTTCACAGTCGGGGTAATAGGTTTCGGGAAATTTTTCGGGGGAGAGCCACATGCGGTGTCCGCCGTAGATCTGCCACATCTTGCCTTCGCCGAAAACGGAAGAAACGTCATTGTTTTTCTTGCGTTCAATGTCTTCAAACATCAGATTTTCTTTGCCGAGAAGATTGCATTTGATGATGCGGGGACCGATATCAATGGTTACGTAAATTTCCATGGAGTCATTGGAAATGGCGAGACATTTGCCGAAATTTCCGTAAGTGGTTTCTTTGATTGAAATCATGGTAAAAAATCCTTTCTTAAATATGGTAACAATCCGTTATCGCGCGGATGTTTTTTGCTTATTTGGTATTTTTTTCTTTTTCGTTCTTCAGATTTTCAAGTTCCTGCATGAAGGTTTCCAAGTCTTTGAATTCTCTGTAAATCGAAGCAAAACGAACGTAAGCAACGTCATTGAGCGCTTTGAGTTTATCCATGACCAGAACGCCGATATGCTTGGAAGAAATTTCGCGGTTCAGGGAATTCTGGAGCTCTGTTTCGATCTCCGTTGCAATCTGTTCCATCTGTCTTGTGGTAACGGGACATTTGTAGCAGGATTTGATGATGCCGGCAAGCAGCTTGTTTCTGTCGAAAATTTCATGGGTGTTATCTTTTTTTATAACGATCAAAGGCAGACTTTCCACAACTTCATAAGTGGTAAATCTTTTTTGGCAGGATAAGCATTCACGTCTGCGGCGAATACTGCTGTTGCCTTCTGTGGGGCGTGAGTCAACGACGCGGCTTTCCGTATATCCGCAAATAGGACATTTCACGATGTGTACCTCCAAATTGAAATGATGATGTAGCGGGCAACGCCCGCCGGAATAACGGATTGCTTGCAATCTGCGGCTTGCTTATCTGTGTTTTGTCTGTATTCAAACAACGCAAAACGGCAAGGTCGATTTTAAGCAATTTCCTGATAGTATAAAAACTCATATGCACAGTATAGCACAAAATCATGCAAATGTAAATTCTTATTTGAAAAATTTTTCGGTTTTGTAAAGAAAACGCGGAACGGATTTTCTCTTTTTCCAAAAATCCACGAATGACAAAAAGCATAAAATCCTGTATAATATAAAGCGTGAGAAACCAACAAAAAGAAAGGAGTTTCCAATGGAAAAACTTAAAACTTTCAAATTCGGAAAAAACGCGCAAAAAGTTTTGCTTTTCGGTCTGCCTTTGATGGTCTTTGCGGCATTTGCATTGACGGTCGGTGTTGCGCTGGCGGACAGCGCGACGCTTGTCAGGGAAAGAGAAACGGTTTTCATGCTTTTAGAAACAGTCAGCCGTATGTGTTTTTGTCTTGCTTTGGGAACGGTGCTTGCAGACTATGCGGAAAAGAAGAGTGCGTAAGCGTTTCGTTTAGTTTTCCGATTCCGCATATGCGGAAAGAATGGAAATGATCTCATCGGCAGTGGTGGCAAAATTCATGGTTCCGCGGATACGGGAAGAGCCCGAAAGACCTTTTGTATAGTACGCAATGGCAGCGCGGCTTTCCGCAACGGCAACGCGCTCACCCTTTTCCTCTATCATGAAGCGGAAATGGCGGAGTGCTTCCCGAATCCGTTCTTGCTTGGAGGGCGGAACGAAATCGGCACCGAGATGAATTTCTTCAAAAAGCCAAGGATTGCCGAGCGCGCCTCTGGCAACGGCGACACCGTCGCACCCGGTTTCCCGAACCATTTTTTCGGCATCTGCGGCGCAGAAAATATCGCCGTTTCCGATGACGGGAACGGAAACTGCCTCTTTGACGGCGCGGATATATTCGGGATGTATGCCGGGGGAATACATTTCGTTTCTCGTTCTTGCGTGAATGCAGAACGCCGCCGCACCGCAGGCTTCCAAGCGTTTTGCCATTTCCACTACGTTTCGGGAGGAATCGTCCCAACCCAAACGAAGCTTTACGGTTACGGGCATATCTTTGCAGACCGCAACCATGGCGCGGACGATTTCTTCCGCTTTTTCGGGTGTGCGCATGAGCGCGCTTCCGTCGCCGCATTTGACGACTTTGGTCATGGGACACCCCATGTTTACGTCAATGGCTGCGGGTTCAATTCCGCTTTTGGCGGAAAATTCAAGCAAAATATCAGAAGCCTTCGCCATGGTTTCGGGTTCGCTTCCGAAAATCTGAATGGCAATGGGTTTTTCATATTCACGAATCGCCGCTAAAATCGGCGTTTTTTTATCGCCGTAACAGAGCGCTTTTGCGGAAACCATTTCCGTGGTCATGTAATCCGCGCCGTGTTCTTTGCAGATTCTGCGGAATGCGGCATCACCCATTCCCGCCATCGGCGCAAGAAATACCGTTCCGTATTCTTTTCCCGCAATCGTTAAAGTTTTATTCATAAAATTATTCCTCAATATTTTTGAACTTCCAAAGCTTTAAACACTTTGGCACCGGTTTCTATCATATCCTAAATTTCGGATTTTGTAAATATTTTTTTGAAAAAATCTTTTTCGGCATTGAAAATACGGAATGCGGTGTGATAAGATAAACGGGAATTTATAAGCCTTCCCCAGCGGGGGAAGGTGCCTCCCGATTCTTGAATCGGAAGAGAGGCGGATGAGGTGTGGTGCAAAATATTTTGCACTTTTGCGAAGCAAAACAACTACTCATCCACCATAAATGTGTCCCTACTGATTCAAGAATCAGTGCCCTCGCAAGGGAAGGCTAACTAAATCTTTACGACCAGCAACCGACGAATGTTTCTTAAAAATCCTTAAGCCTTCGACATTGCCTCCTGAGGGAGGCTTATACGCAATCCTGTAATTGCGCAAATTCCTAAAATTAAATATATTTTTCATAAAATTCACAGTTTTCCCTTGAAATATTTGGAAGACTATGATATTATAATATATATACCATTTTTAAGTAAGGAAAAACAATAAAAGAAAAGTGATGGAAAAAGGTGTCGGAAGCGCGTTTTACGCCGTGGAAAAAAATTTGAAAAGAACGACTTTTGTTATGGCAAGCGGAGTGGAAAAAAGCTTTGCGCACTTGCATGAGCAAGCAAATGCCATTGCGAAAGAAATTGTACGTCAAACGGGAATAAAGGATATTCTGAACGCTGTTTTGACCGCGGATGAAGCCGCGCGCATTTACAGAGAAAGTTATCTTTATGACCGCGAAGAGATTTTCTTCGCGGAGATCAACCGAAAAGAAGAACCGTACTTCAAAA
This sequence comes from Oscillospiraceae bacterium, assembly GCA_015064845.1. GTDB lineage: Bacteria > Bacillota > Clostridia > Oscillospirales > CAG-272 > QALR01. Next base: position 7,604 of record SVRL01000030.1, read on the forward strand.
GAATGCTTTCCCGTTTTTTCAGATATTATCTCTGCGATGCAATCGTGAACGGTGCCGTTGCAAAAAAAAGCAGAGAACGCACGCTGGAAGAGCTGATTCCGCTTATTTGCGGAGAACTTGCGGAAATGCCGAAAACAAAAGAAAAGACCGTTGCTTTTTTGAGAAACGGACAAGCCATGCGCGCATTCGAAAGCTTTGCGAAACCGCTCGGCGGTGTTTCGGCGGTGTATGAAAGCAATTTTCCGAGCGCTTGCGAAGCCGTGTATACCAATCACGCGACGTACGCCATCATTCCGATTTTCAGCACGTCGGACGGAAGATTGAACAGCTTTTACAGACAGATCGAAAAATACGAGCTTTCCATCGTCATGACCTGTGAAGTGGATTCCGATGACGGAGAAAACACCACGACCTTCGCTTTGGTATATAAAGACCGCCTTTACATCGAGGCGGAAGGAGAACCTCTTTACGAATGTAAGATCAATCTGGATGATTTGAATATGCTTGCGGATATAGCCGATGCCGCCGCTTATTTCGGCGCGGAGCTTTATTCTGCGGAATCGCTTCCCATGGCGTTTTCGGGAAGAAACAATACGATTGCTTTGATTTTCGGCTTGAAAAACGCAAATCTCGGCGGATTTTTTGCGTATCTTGCGTTGGAATATCCGCAAACCGCAACCGTTGGCATTTACACAAAATTGATATCGGGAGCGAAAAATGATTATTCTTGGAATTGACCCCGGAATCGCCATCGTGGGTTACGGCGTTCTTGAATACGTGAAAGGAAAATTCCGAACGGTTGCTATGGGTTCCATTGAAACCCCGGCAGGCGTTGACGTGGAAGAACGGCTGAAAATGATCTATGACGATATGTGCGAAATCATCGACACCTACCATCCGGATGAAATGGCGATAGAAGAACTTTTTTTCAATACGAACCAAAAAACGGGTATTGCCGTTGCACAGGCAAGAGGCGTCATTCTTCTTGCCGCCGTACAAAGAAAAATAAAAATCAGCGAATATACACCGCTTCAGGTCAAGCAATCCGTCGTCGGTTACGGCAGAGCGGAGAAGAAGCAAGTCATTGCGCTTGTGAAAATGATGCTCGGTCCGGAAATTTCCGCGCTGAAGCTTGACGATACCGCAGACGCATTGGCGCTTGCCATTTGCCATGCGCACAGCTCGGGTTCGGGTATTCGCGATTATTTCAATCAGAAAAAGAAAAAACTCCTGTAACCGCTCGGAAAACCGTCGGAACGGGAAGACCAAAGGAGAAGCGCCATGTTTTATTATATCAAGGGCGAACTCGTTCACACGGATATCACGTCTGCCGTTTTGGATTGCGGCGGAATCGGATATAAAATGACGGTCAGCAAAAATACGCTTGCCCGTCTGACAAAAAAAGGCGAAAAAGTATGTCTTTATACGTATTTTTACGTCAGAGAAGATGCCGTTGAGCTTTTCGGATTTTATACGGAAACGGAACTGGAAGCTTTCAAACTGCTGATTACCGTTTCGGGCATCGGACCGAAAGCCGCCATGGCAATTCTTTCCGTTCTCACTCCCGAAAAATTTGCGCTTGCCGTTACGATGGGAGATACCAAAGCCATTGCGAAAGCTACGGGTGTCGGCGCAAAAACAGCCGCGCGCGTGGTGCTTGAATTGAAAGAGAAAATTGCAAAAGCGTTTCCCGCGGAAAGCGAAAATGCGGAAAATGAAATTCCCGTTTCGGATGAATTGGTGTTCGGTAATACAGAAGAAGCCATCAGTGCGTTGATGGTACTCGGTTACAGCCGTCAGGAAGCGCAAACCGCATTGAAAGGCGTGGATCCGCTTCTTTCTCTGGAAGATATGATTACCGCCGCCTTGCGCAAAATGATGCCGAAATTTTAATTTTTGTACTATACTCCTATAAAAAGATAAACTCCCAACCCGATTTGAGGTTTGAGAGCAGTGTAATTTTAAAAGGGGTCTAAAACTTGTCATCAACATTCATGTCCTTATTGTTTGGTTCGGTATGTAATCTCCGTGCCCTTGGACATTGCCTTTCCGCGCTATCCTCTAACGGAAAAGCGCAAAACTTTGAACTATACCCCTTTTGATAATTTGCACGAAAAACAATTTTAAATTTTGTACTATACTCCTATAAAAAACAAACTCCCAACCCGATTTGAGTTTTGAGAGCAGTGTAATTTAATAGGAGTCTAAAACCCAGCAGTATGTACCATCAGCGAACAAATAGTTTGAGAGCAGTGTAATTTAATAGGAGTCTAAAACAGCTCCCTTTTCTCTTTTCTTTTTGGGTATGTTTGAGAGTAGTGTAATTTAAAAGGGGTCTGAAACTCCAAGACGATCGAATACAACGTTGTCCATGTTTGAGAGCTGTGCATTCTGTTGTTGTAATGCTTTTTTGCTACCGTTCTATCGGGCAAAAATTTTGCCTTCCGGAATGACGGGCGGTTCTCTCCGATACATCGCAAAACTTTGAACTATACCCCTTTTGATAATTTGCACGAAAAACTATGCTTAATTTTGTACTATACTCCTATAAAAAGATAAACTCCCAACCCGATTTGAGGTTTGAGAGCGGTTATTTGAGCAGAGCACTGAAATATTAAAAATTTGAACTACACCCCTTTGAAAAACGGGGTCTGAAACACCAAAGTAGAGTTCTTTTCTTGCTTCAAAAAGAAAAACTCATAAATTTGAACTATACCTCTGTATAAGCAGGGGTCTGAAACACGCTGTCGGTTTTGTCAAATGTGTAGTGTTTTATATTTGAAAAAACAACGTAAATAAACAGGAGTCTGAAACAACAAGTGCGGTTACAACGCTGTTCTCATAATGAAACGTAAAAAAGGCAGGAGCGTACTCCTGCCGAAAGATAAAAAATTTGAACTACACTCCTGTTAGCGGGTAACACCCGCAGGAAGTTGCCGCCGTATCGAAGCCTTTCTGAATTTGAAATCACGCTCGACGGCGGAAAGAATTTACACAATTTCCATACAATAAAAAGCGGGCAACGCCCGCAGGAAGTTGCCGCCGTATCGAAGCTTTTCTGAATTCGAAATCACGCTCGACGGCGGAAAGAATTTGCGCAATTTCCATACAATAAAAAGCGGGCAACGCCCGCAGGAAGTTGATTTTAAGCAATTTCCAAAATGAAAAAACCTTGAAAGGAAAGCAACATGATCAAAAAAATCGAACCCGAGTATTCTCCCGAATTTGCGGAAGAAAGAATGGTGGACGTACAATCCCATTCCGAAGATTCGGATATTGAAGTGGGATTGCGCCCGCAAACGCTGGAAGAATACGTCGGACAGGAAAAAGCGAAAGAAAGCTTGAAAATTTATATAGAAGCCGCAAAAATGCGCGGAGAAGCATTGGATCATGTTTTGCTCTACGGTCCCCCCGGACTTGGAAAAACCACGCTTTCCGCCATCATTGCAAATGAACTTGGCGTCAATATCCGTATTACCTCGGGTCCCGCTATCGAAAAACAGGGCGACCTTGCGGCACTTTTGACGAATCTTTCTCAGAATGACGTCCTTTTCATTGATGAGATCCACCGACTTTCCCGTAATATCGAAGAAATTCTTTATCCTGCCATGGAAGACTATTCTTTGGATATCATCATCGGCAAAGGACCTGCCGCAAGAAGCATTCGTCTGCCTCTTGAAAAATTCACACTGATCGGCGCAACCACAAGAGCGGGACAACTGACAACCCCTTTGCGCGACCGTTTCGGCGTTATGCTCCGTCTGGAGCTTTATTCCCCTGCGGAACTTGTCCGTATCGTGAAAAGAAGCGCGGAAATCCTCGGTATTGCCATCAGTGATGACGGCGCAAGCGAAATTGCCATGCGTTCAAGAGGAACACCCCGAATCGCAAACCGTTTGCTGAAAAGGGTACGCGATTATGCGCAGGTCAAAGGAAACGGTGTGATTACCGCCGATATTGCCGACCGCGCGCTCAATATGCTTGAAATTGATAAATTGGGCTTGGATCAGGTGGACCGCAGAATGTTGGAAGCCATCATCCGTTTTTATAACGGCGGTCCCGTTGGCTTGGAAACCCTTGCCGCAACCGTCGGAGAAGAAGCCGTTACCATTGAGGACGTTTGCGAACCGTATCTCATTCAGATCGGTTTCCTTACCCGTACTCCCAGAGGACGTTGCGTAACAAGACTTGCCTACGAGCATCTCGGACTTTCTTATTCCGAGTTTGCTTCTCACGGCTTTGCGGGAGAATTTGAGCCTTGATGGATTGGAATTTTTATACCATAGGAATTTGTGGAAAACAGACCTTGCCGTTTGCATTGCTTAGATACAAGCGAACTTGGATGGGCGAGCACACAGAATGCTTTGCAATCTGTTATGGTGCGGCATTTTGCCGCTTGAGAAACGAAAGTTTTGGGAGGTTATATGTGGACAGCAGATAAATGGCGCGATTACGAGCTTTGCGATGCTTCGGACGGCGAGCGCCTTGAAAAATGGGGAGGTTACGTTCTTCGCCGCCCCGACCCTCAGGTCATCTGGAAGAATGAAAAAGAAAGTCCGCTTTGGAAAAAAGCCGATGCCGTTTATACGAGAGAAGGCGGCGGCGGAAGCTGGACGAAAAGAAACGTTCCCGCAAGCTGGAATATCGCTTACGGTAATTTGAAATTCAAAATCAAGCCGATGGGCTTTAAGCATACGGGTCTGTTCCCCGAACAGGCTGTTAACTGGGATTGGTTTTCCGAGCTGATCCGTCAATCGGAAAAACCCGTTCGCGTACTCAATCTTTTTGCTTATACGGGCGGCGCAACGATGGCGGCGGCAGCGGCAGGCGCGGAAGTTTTTCACGTGGATGCGGCTAAAAATATGGTCGCGCAAGCAAAAGAAAACGCCGCTCTTTCGGGACTTTCCGACCGTCCCATTCGTTATTTCGTTGACGACTGCACACGTTTTTTGCAGTACGCGGCGAAAAAGGGAATCCGTTACGATGCCATCATCATGGACCCTCCTTCCTACGGCAGAGGTCCTTCGGGCGAAGTCTGGAAGCTGGAAGACTGCATTGGAGATTTCGTGGAGCTTGCAGTCAGCGTTCTTTCGGATACTCCCTTGTTTTTCCTCATCAATTCGTATACATCGGGACTTTCTCCGTCCACGATGGGTTATATCCTGAAGCTGAAACTTGAAAAGAAGCGCGGCGGAACGGTGCTTGCCGATGAAATCGGTCTTCCCGTTTCCGAAACGGGCGGAATTCTCCCCTGCGGCGCTTCGGCAAGATGGACAGCAAAATAATCGAACTTGCCGTATCGGCGGCAGAATGGAGTTTATTGTGGCAGAAATCATTATCAAAGCGGAAGACATTTGCTTTTCTTATGAAAGCGATCATCCGACCGACAACTTTCCCGTTCTGGATCATTTGAATCTGGAAATCGAAAAGGGAAGCTTCGTTGCGGTTCTCGGCTATAACGGCTCGGGCAAAAGCACGCTCGCCAAACTTCTGAATCTGATTCTGACACCCACCTCGGGCAATCTCTATCTTTTCGGAAAGAAATTTGATGAAGAAACCATCACGGAAGATGAATTTTTCGCGCTCCGTCAAAGAATCGGCATGGTGTTTCAGAATCCCGATAACCAACTTGTTGCAACCATCGTGGAAGAAGACGTAGCGTTCGGCCCCGAAAATTTGGGCGTTCCTCCTGCGGAGATCCGAAAACGTGTGGATGAAGCGCTTGAAATCGTCGGCATGAAACAGTTTGCCCGTCATTCGCCCCATCAGCTTTCGGGCGGACAAAAGCAAAGAGTTGCCATTGCGGGTATCATCGCTCTTCGTCCCGACGTGATCATTTTTGACGAATCCACGGCAATGCTTGACCCACGCGGAAGAAGCGACGTTCTGGCAACCATTGAAAAACTCAATAAAGAATTCGGAACCACCATTCTGCATATCACACATTATATGGAAGAAGCCATCCGCGCGGACCGCGTGATCGTGGTGGATCACGGCAGAGTTACGTTGGACGGAACACCCCGAGAGGTATTCTCTCAGGTTCGTACCGTGAAAGCGGCAGGCTTGGACGTTCCGCAGGTGACGGAGCTTATGCTGGAAATCAATGACGACGGTTTTGATCTGCCGAAGGACGTACTTTCTTATGAAGAGGGCGCGAATGCCATTGCAGATTATATCAGAAAGAAGAAAGCGGGGAAAGGCTCATGAATGCTGCTGAATTGCGCGGCGTATCCTACGTATACAGCGAACATACGCCTTTTTGTAAGGTTGCCGTCGATCATATCGACATTACGTTTGAAGAAAAACTCGTGACGGGTATCATCGGGCATACAGGCTCCGGAAAATCCACGGTTTCTCAGCTTCTCAACGGACTTCTGAAACCCTCGGAAGGTGTTGTTGAGGTGGATGGAAAAGATATTTGGGCAGAACCCAAAAAAATCAAAAACGTCCGTTTTTCCGTTGGCTTGGTGTTCCAGTATCCCGAATATCAGCTTTTTGAAGAAACCTGTTATAAAGATATTGCGTTCGGTCCGAAAAATATGGGACTGGATGAAAAGGAAATCGACGAACGTGTCCGCGAAGCGGCGGAGATCGTCGGACTTTCCGAAGAACTTTTTGAAAAATCTCCGTTCGATCTTTCGGGCGGACAGAAACGCCGCGTTGCCATCGCGGGTATTATGGCAATGCGTCCGAAAATTTTGATTCTCGATGAACCCGCCGCAGGTCTTGACCCCCGAGGAAGAGATGAAATTTTGACGAGAATCGTGCGGTACCGTGAAAAAACGGATTCCACCGTCATTATGATCAGCCACAGTATGGAGGATATGGCGGTGTACTGTGATAAGATTCTCGTAATGAGCGATTCCAAACCGTATATGTACGGTACGCCTTCCGAAGTTTTCGGAAGAGCGGCGGATCTGGAAGCGGTCGGTCTGACCGTTCCGCAGGTTACGAAAATGATGCTTGCTCTTGCTGAGCAGGGCTTTGACGTTCGCACAGACGTGTATACCGTCGCGCAAGCAAAAAAAGAAATTGAACGTCTGCTGAAACAGGCGTAAAAGAGGACGGCGTTCCGCTTAAAAATTCTTTTTTCGGTCATTTTTATTCACTGAAAGGAATAGTCTTATGTTAAAAGATATCACACTCGGTCAATATTTTCCGGGAAACTCACTTCTGCATAAGCTCGATCCGAGATTAAAGCTTTTGCTCGCGATTTTCTATATCGTTTTGATCTTTCTGGCAAAAAGCGCTCCCGCATATATTCTGATCTTTTTGTTTACGATTTTGATCATTGCGGTTTCCCGTATCTCTTTCGGCGTTGTTCTCAGGAGCTTGAAGCCGTTGATTTTCGTTTTGATTTTCACGACACTCATCAACGTATTCTGGAGCAACGGAACAACGGTTCTTTGGCAGTTCGGACCTTTTGCCGTTACCGTAGAGGGCATCATCCGCGCGATTACGATGGCTGTACGCATCGTGTTGCTGATGGCTTCCACTTCGGTCATCCTGATGTATACGACCTCTCCCATCGCTTTGACGGACGGCATTGAACGTTTGCTTGCGCCCCTTGCCAAGATCAAGATTCCCGTTCACACGTTTGCCATGATGATGACGATGGCGCTCCGTTTTATCCCCACACTTTTGGAAGAAACGCAGAAAATCATCAACGCGCAGAAAGCGAGAGGCGCGGATTTCGATTCGGGCAATGTCATTGATAAAGCCAAGGCGCTGATTCCGGTTCTGATTCCGCTTTTGATTTCTCAGTTCCGCCGCGCGGAAGAGCTTGCCACGGCCATGGAATGCCGTTGCTACAGGGGCGGCGGAAACAGAACCCGCATGACGGTTTTGCATTTTTCTCTCCGCGATCTTTTTGCAACGCTTGCCATTTTGGCTTTGCTTGCGGGAATCATTCTTCTGAACGTATATTTCCCGCCTTTGCTCCCTTAATTTTACCAACCGTTTGGTCTTGCCGAAAGGATTTTCCCAAAATGAAGCATTTGCTCACTCTTTCTTATCTCGGAACGGCGTATTCGGGCTTTCAGGTTCAGCCGAATACGAAAACCGTTCAGGCGGCTTTGCAGTTTGCCGCCACGAAAATTTTTGATACCCCTTGCGGCATCACGGGATGCAGCCGAACGGACAGCGGGGTTCACGCAAACGAATATCTTGCCGTCGTTGAAGAACATGGAAAAGCAAGTATTCCCGAAAGCGCCGTTGCGCGCGCGATGAACACCTATCTTCCCAAGGATATTTCCGTTTTCCGATGCATTTCCGTTCCCGACGATTTCAAAATCCGCCATGAGGTGGAAGGCAAGGAATATCTCTATCTCGTCTGGAATCATCCCTGCCGAAATCCGTTTCTTTCCGACCGCGCGCTCTATTATCCGCGTAAGCTGGATATCGAAGCTATGCGAAAGGCAATTCCTTATTTTGTCGGAAAACACGATTTCCGCGCGTTTATGGCAAGCGGGAGCGATATCGCGGATACCGTCCGCACGATCACGGATTTGCGCATAGAAGCCGAAGCGGATACGGTCAAGATTTACGTCAGCGCAGACGGATTCCTTTATAATATGGTAAGGATCATTGTCGGCACGCTCTTGGAAATGTCGGAAGGAAAGATTTCTGCCGAACGGCTGGAAAAAGCAATCGAAACGGGAGAGCGTTCGTTGGCGGGAAGAACCGCTCCTGCGGAAGGACTTTATCTGAATCGAGTTTTTCTGAATCCTCACGCCTTGAATCGGGAGGAAAATTCCCGTGCATAACAAACAAACGGCTTCTCCGACCGAAAACGGAAGAAAAAAGCCGAGAAAAAGAATCAGACTGAGAATCAGAAAAAAATCCGACGAAGATATTCAAAATTTTTCGGAAAACAGAATGTATTATGAAAAATTGGCGGATAAATATCATGTGGTTTGCATCTTGGCGTCATGTCTTTTGGCAGTTTGGATGGTTTTGCGAACCATACTTACTTACGGTCCCATTCAGGAGGATGCGCTTCTTTATCTGAATAAGATTCTGAAAATCAATCCCGCGAACCTGGATGCAAAGTATAACACGATTTCATATGCCGCGGGAAACGGCGCTTCGTTTGCGTTTTATAAAAATGACCTTGCCGTGATCGGAGAAGGTAAGATTGCCGTTTACGATCTTATGGGCGACCGTCGCTTTCATGCGCAGGCAAATCATACCGCAAAAGCGTTTGCCGTTTCCGATAAATATCTTGCGCTTTACAGTCCGGGCGAAAAGGGATTCTCTCTATATAATTCGTTTTCCTGTGTCCACGAGCATACGTTCCCCGGCGTTTTGCGCGCTGCCGCTGTTTCCGATTCGGGAAAATTTGCGGTTTGTTATAAAGAAAATGAAAAAAATATCATCGAGGTCTATCAGAAAAATTTCAAAAAAGAACTTTCTTTCTCTCTCGATGAAAAGAATATTATATACAGCATGGCGCTTTCTCCGAATGGAGATAAGCTTGCCGTTACGGCGATATCCATGCAAAACGGCGTTTACAGCTCTGAATTTACCGTTTATGACGTTTCTTCCGGAAAAATGCTTGTTTGTGAAAAAGCAGACGGCAAAAAACCGATCGCCGCATCTTTTTTTGATAACGGAAGAATCTTTTTTGCCGCCGAAGGCTCGCTGTTTTTCTATCAAGCAAACGGAAAGAAAACCGAAACGGTTTCTCTTCCTTTCGAAACCTATACGGTTTTTCGGGACGGAAATGAAATTTCTTTGCTTTTCGGCGCAAACCGCGTTTGCAGATATTCCTTCAGAGGCGCGCTTCTGACGGAATTTGCTTTGAATGAACGTGTTTTTTCTCTGAAAGTTAGAAACGGTGTTTCCTACGTTCTTTCCGACCGCTCGGTCAGCATTTACGGAAAAGACGGGAAAACGCTCAAAAATTGCCCGATCCGTTCGGGTGTAAAAGATTTTTTCGTTCTGGATGACGGCAGTTTGCTGATTTGTTACATTTCGGAAACGGAAAGAATCGTTCCTTGAACTATAGGAAATTGTCCGGAATTTTGTTTTTATAAAAAGTGAGGTTTTTTATGGCGTTGATCATTGATGTCATTTTGGTTTTGATTTTATTGTGTTGCGCATATTCCGGTTGGAAAAGCGGATTTATCAAAACGCTGAGTGGCTTTTTGTCGTATGTTCTTTCTTTTGCGCTGGCGAATGCGTTTGATGATCTTTTTGTTCCGTTTGTCAGAAAGATTCCGTTTTTGAGCAATATGATAACGGAAGGCGCAGTGTTTCCGGAGGTTCCCGGCGATGCGACTTTTCTTGACAAAATGCAGGTATTTTTGCGCTTTTTGACAGAAGACGTTATAGCAGATGGCAATGCCGATGCCGCGCAAGCCGTTCTGAAAAACTGTCTTGCGGAAATTTTAATTTCCTGTTTCGCTTTTATTGCGGTTTTCCTGATTTCTTGGATTTTACTCAAACTGCTTTTGTTTGCTTTGGATTTTCTGATTAAAAAGATTCCCGTGATAAAACAGGCAAACGGTGTACTGGGCGCACTGGCAGGCTTGCTCAACGGTTTTATCTGGACGTGGGCGATTTCCAATATCTTTGTGAAATTTTTACTCCCCGTGCTGAACCATTTTGAACCCAATTTCTTTATTATGGAAATTGCCGATTCCTATATTATTCATCTTTGCACCAAAATCAACCCCATCACATATCTGTTCCAATTGATCAATCTGCTCTCATAATATGCACTTACCCAAAAGGAGGCGGAAGCCTCCTTTTGGACGGAATGCGAAATTTTGATTTGATATAAAAACGGCGTTGGACGGGCTTCCAAAGCTTCGTCGGATACGCAATGATATATTTTTATTCATGAAAGGATTTAACCCGTGAAAATGCAAATGTGTTCAAGATGCCATAAGCGTATGGCGGTTTTGTTTATTACGAAAATTGAAAATAATGAAACGAAAAACGAAGGACTTTGCCTGAAATGCGCAAAAGAATTGGGAATTCCGCAGGTGGATTCCGTTCTTTCGGGCATGGGCATTACCGATGAAGATTTTGAAGCGATGGAAAATGATCTCCAATCTCTGATGGTTATGGGAGAGGAAGAAGAAGACGGCGAAACGGATGAGGAAGAAGCCGAACTCGAAAACGCGCCGGGAGAAAGCAGAACGCCTTCCTTGGATTTTGCAAAGCTTTTCAATCATTTTCCGTTTGCAAACGGATTTGCTTCGAAATCCGATAAAAACGAAAACAAAGATAAAGATAAAGAAGAAGAAATTTCGGGAAGAACCAACCGAGGCTTGGATAAAAAAGAAGAAAAATCCAAGAAAAAGGATGATAAACGCAAGAAATTTCTCGGTATGTATTGCAGAGATCTGACGAGCGCGGCAAGAGAAGGCAAACTCGATGCCGTTATCGGCAGAGAAAGAGAAACGGCAAGACTCATGCAGATTCTTGCGCGCAGACAGAAAAATAACCCTTGTCTGATCGGTGAACCCGGTGTCGGTAAAACCGCAATCGCGGAAGCGCTTGCGCAAAAAATCGCTGCCGATGAAGTTCCTTACAAACTCAAAGGCAAAGAGGTTCATCTTGTGGATTTAACCGCGTTGGTTGCAGGAACACAGTTCCGCGGACAGTTTGAAAGCCGTATGAAGGGATTGGTTGACGAGGTCAAAGCGCTCGGTAATATCATTCTGGTAATTGACGAAGTTCACAGCATTGTGGGCGCAGGAGATTCCGAAGGCAGTATGAGCGCGGCAAATATTTTGAAACCCGCGCTTTCCAGAGGAGAAATTCAGGTCATCGGAGCAACCACACTGACAGAATACAGAAAGTATATCGAAAAGGATGCCGCTTTGGAACGCCGTTTCCAGCCGATCATGGTGGATGAACCTTCCATTGCGGAAACAAAGAAAATTTTGGGCGGTATTAAAAAATATTATGAAAAATATCATATGATCCGTATTTCCGATGAGATCATCAGCCGCGCGGTAGAGCTTTCCGAGCGTTATATCACAGACCGTTTCCTGCCCGATAAAGCCATCGACCTGCTGGACGAAGCTGCCGCTTACGTTGCAATTCATTCTCCCGTTCTTGACCGCGTGTATTTTGTGGAAGATGAATTGAAGCGTTTGGCAAACGAAGCGGAACGTCTGGAATCGGAAGAACCGAGCTCCGAATCCGATGCGGAAAGAAACAAACATTATGAATTGATTGCTTCCGTCAAAGCAAATCAGATGAAAAACGAGCAGGAGTATGAACATCTGAAAAAGCAGATGGAAACCATCGACCTTACGATTGAAGACCTTGCGCGCGTGATTGAGATCTGGACGGGTATTCCTTCCGGTTCCGTTACGGCAAATGAATTTGAACGTCTCAGTGGTCTGGAATCCCGCTTGAAAGAAAGAATCGTGGGACAGGATAAAGCTGTTTCCGCCGTTTGCCGCGCCATCAAGAGAAACCGCGCAGGCATTTCTTATAAGAGAAAACCCGCTTCCTTCATTTTTGCGGGACCGACGGGTGTTGGTAAGACCGAGCTTGTTAAAGTGCTTGCGGAAGACCTTTTCAGTACGCCCGATTCGCTGATTCGTTTGGATATGTCGGAATTTATGGAAAAACATTCCGTTTCGAGAATGATCGGTTCGCCTCCCGGATACGTCGGCTATGACGATGCGGGACAGCTCACGGAAAAAATCCGCCGCCATCCGTATTCCGTCGTTCTTTTCGACGAAATCGAAAAAGCACACCCCGACGTACTCAACATTCTTTTGCAGATTCTGGACGACGGCAGAATTACCGATACGCACGGCAAAGAAGTGAAATTCGATAATTGCGTGATCGTTATGACTACCAACGCAGGCTCAACGGGTGTTGCCAATACCGCAGGTTTCGGCAACAGTATTGCCACCATTGCGGAAAACCGTACGGAAAAAGCTTTGCTTGAATTTTTGCGCCCCGAATTCATTAACCGTGTGGATGAAATTATCACGTTCCGCGGATTGGAGGTTTCCGATTTTGAAAGAATTGCGAAAATCATGCTCGGCGATCTTTCCAAAGCGCTTTGGGATAAAGGCATTATTTTGCGTTATTCCGAACGTGTCCCTCAGTTTGTTGCGGAAAAATCTTTCTCTGTGAAATACGGAGCGAGAAATATGCGCCGTTATATCAGCCGTGAAATTGAAGACGTTGCCGCAGATAAGATCATTTCGGGATACAGTAAGACCGTTTCCGAGATTTTCATTGACGTTGCCGAAGACCAATTTGTGATTGACGTCAAATGAACGAAATGATTCGGATTTTATATAAGGACGAAACCCTTGCCGTTGCCGTTAAGCCTGTGGGTGTGTTATCACAACCCGACCGTACGGGAGAGGCTTCTATGATTACACTCCTGAAAGAACAGCTCGGCAGGGAAGTTTTCCCGATCCATCGTTTGGATCGCGCCGTTGGCGGCGTTATGGTTTTTGCCATGACCAAAGCGGCGGCGGGAAAGCTTTCCGGTATGGTGGGTACGGATGCCTTTGAAAAGGAATATCTGGCGGTGGTTCACGGTGCACCGACGGAAGAAAAGGGCGAATTTACGGATTATCTTTATCATGATCCAAAACGGAATTTCACTTCCGTTGTTCCCAAAACACAAAAGGATGCCAAAGAGGCAAAGCTTACGTATACCTTGCTCGGAAAAGATATGGAAAAAGAATTTTCTCTTGTCCGTGTTCGGCTGTATACCGGCAGAACCCATCAAATCCGCGTGCAGTTTTCCTCACGCGGTATGTCGATTGCGGGGGATGGCAAATACGGTTCACGCGACCGCATGAGCTTGGCTCTTTGGTCGTATTACCTCTCCTTCCGTCATCCGATTCGTAAAAAAACAATGACTTTCAAAGCATTGCCTGACGGCAAAACAGAGCCTTGGGACAGATTTTCTTTTTGAGTAAAAGAAATGAAAAGAAAGGATATCAAAATATAATGAAAAAAATCATCAGCATGGTACTGCTTCTGGCAATTTTTTGCAGCATGGCTTCGTGCGGAAAAGGTACGTCGATTGCCATTCAGGCGGTCCGTTTGGATAACCAAGTGGAAAACTTATTCGTTTGGGATAAGGAAGTGCAATCCTTGACGGAAAAAAACGTATATAAAGATAAAGACGGAAACGATATGTTTACATCGGAATATTATTATGAAGATGCAGCGGATATTTATTCTATGTATAACATTCGTGAAACCATCGGAGATTATACGCTTTATGCGTATGAAGGTTCCGTTTATACAGAAACGGAAAAGGGAATTACTGCCGTTATTTTGTTCAGTTCTACTTATACGGAATTCATCTCCTCTTATCTTAACGGCGCGTTTCCTCTTGACGGAGATGTTCTCAATCAGAAAAGATCCGAGAAAGACGGAGATCAGATCGTTGCTTACTATCATTCCAAACTGACACCTCAGCAAACGGCAAAGGTTCAGAGCTTTGGTATTGACGGTACGGAAACCGTGGAAACCCGTTACGTCATCACAGACGGTAATTTCATTTCTTCGATTGATTATACCGTGATCGAAAAGGATTCTTCCCGTCTTGTGGCACAGCGCTTTTTCGAGAAAAAGAATGAAAAACAAGCAGGTGTTTTTGATTCCGTTTCTTCTTTGACAAAATCCGTTTCCGTTAATTTTATTTTCGTGGGAAAAGAACAAGAGGGAAGACATTTTGAAATTCCCGCAGGCGTTTATCTCGGAATTGATACCGCAGATTATGAATATGAGTTCTTTTATGATGAGGCTTGCACGCTTCCGTATGAATACGATAAACAAATTGTGTCGGAAAATATCACTTTGTATGTTCGCGCAAAAGCTTGAAAAAAATTGAAAATTTTTTCAAAAAACTATTGACAAATAAAAAGGTTTATGCTATACTAATATCCGTCGCAAGGGCAGAGCAATTGCGGCGGATGTAATCGCTGGTGTGGCTCAATGGCAGAGCAGCTGATTTGTAATCAGCAGGTTGTTGGTTCGACTCCGATCACCAGCTCCATATATGGGAGCGTTCCCGAGTGGCCAAAGGGGGCAGACTGTAAATCTGTTGTCTGTGACTTCGGTGGTCCGAATCCACCCGCTCCCACCAGAAATCCGAAAGCGAGACTTTCGGATTTTTATTTTATTCCATAGAAAATTACTCAAAACAGATCTTGCCGTTTGCATTGTTTCGATACAAGACAACTCGGATAGGCAAGCAACTTCGAGTGGGCGTTGCCCACTTTTTATGTCGCCGCAGAAGCGGGGAGAATGGAGATAAATATGAAACAGTATTCCGTTATTTTGATTGGCGCGGGCAACAGAGGTATGACCTATGTCCGTGAAATGCTGAAAATGCCCGAAAAATACAAGCTTGTTGGCATGGCTGATCCACTTGACTACAAGCGCGAAAGATGTATGAAGGA
>SVRL01000125.1 GCA_015064845.1 Oscillospiraceae bacterium
CTTCCCCAGCGCACTGATTCAAGAATCAGTTAGAAGGGGGACCGCTTGCGGTGGATGAGGTGTTAATAAAAAAGTTTTGCTAACATCTGTCTGTTTGCGAAAACCGAAAGTAACGCCTCATCCGTCATTATACCGCTACGCGGTAAATGACACCTTCCCCCACCGGGGAAGGCATTTGGAATCTTATCTTTTGCTAAGAGATTCTATCACTACGCTAACGCTTCGTTCCAGAATGACGGCGAAAAAGGGCTGTTCAGCGACAGACAGAGAGAATTGGTAAGATAAACGGGATTTTACGGGTGTTAAAGTAAACTAATTTAAAGCCTCTCACGCCGGGAGAGGTGGCAACCGAAGGTTGACGGAGAGGGCTTTTGAGGCGCCTTTCTTGCCCTCTCAGTCAGCTTGCGCTGACAGTCTCCCCACATTATGCTTCGCAAAATGTTAAGTGGGAGCCTTTAAATATCATTCGATTTTAGAAACGTAAACCATCATTTATCTTTCCATCGAGCTTACGTCATTTACCGTTTTTCGGTTTATTTTTGCGCAAATTTCCAT
Organism: Oscillospiraceae bacterium; assembly: GCA_015064845.1. Taxonomy (GTDB): domain Bacteria; phylum Bacillota; class Clostridia; order Oscillospirales; family CAG-272; genus QALR01. Next base: position 556 of record SVRL01000125.1, read on the forward strand.
AGCATAAAAAAATCGAAAATTTTTTTGTAAGGTATTGACATTTTATTTTTTGTCATGCTATACTATAATAAATATGTATAAAAATTTAACACTTTTTTGCATGTCTCATTTTTACAGAAAGGACTTTTTGCCCTGAATGAAGACCAAAACCATTTTGATTGAAAAAATCAAAGAATCCGTGGCATCCGTCTTGCCCGTTTCTTTGATCATCCTTTTACTTTCCTTTACCATCTGCCCTTTGCCGAACGCGATTTTCATCTCGTTTCTCTTCTCCGTTTTTTGTATGATTTTCGGCATGGGTCTTTTCACACTCGGCGTTGATAAATCCATGATGCCAATGGGCGAACACGTCGGCGCGACGATGACAAAATCCAAAAAGATCCTCGTGGTATCTTTGGTATCTTTTTTGATCGGTACGCTGATTACGGCTTCCGAGCCCGATTTGACTGTACTTGCAGGAAAAGTTCCCGCCATCAATGCGCAGGTCTTTATCTGGACGGTTGCGCTGGGCGTTGGTATTTTCCTTGTGCTTGCGGTTTTCCGTATCGTTTTTGCCATCAAGCTTCGTTATATGCTTTTCGTTTCTTACGGTGTGCTTTTTCTGCTTGCCGCTTTTTCCAATCCCGCTTTTCTTGCAATCTCTTTTGACGCGGGCGGTGTTACCACAGGTCCTTTGACCGTTCCTTTCATTATGGCAATGGGTGTCGGTATCTCTTCCATTTCTTCCGCAGATGAATCGGGCGACAGCTTCGGTTTGATGGCACTTTGCTCCGTAGGTCCTATCATTGCCGTTTTGATTCTCGGTTTGATTTACGGCGATGGCGGCGACGTTTCCGAAGCTCCCGACGCACTGATTGAATTTGTGGATTCCCGTGAATTCGGCGTGGAATTTCTTCATCAGCTTCCCCACACCTTTATGGAAGTGGCGCTCGGTCTTTTCCCCGTTGTCATTTTCTTCTTTATCTATCAGCTTTTTGCGGGCAGAGTTCCCAAAGAACAGGTTTCCCGTTTGCTGATCGGCGTTTTGTATACTTACATCGGTATCGTTCTTTTCCTGACGGGCGCAAATATCGGCTTTTTGCCTGTCGGTCAATATATGGGCAATTATATTGCAAGTTCCTCTTTGAAATGGCTTCTCATTCCCATCGGTATGATCCTCGGTTACTTTATCGTTCTTGCGGAGCCTGCCGTTCACGTTTTGGAAAAACAGGTTGAAGAAGCAACTTCGGGTACGATTTCCAAAAAAATGCTTTCTTTTTCCATGTCTATTGCCGTTGCCATTGCCGTCGGTCTTGCAATGATCCGCGCACTGACGGGAATCTCCGTGCTTTGGTTCGTTTGCATTGGTTACGCCATCGCGCTTTCTCTTTCTTTCATTGTTCCCGATATTTTCACTTCCATCGCTTTTGACTCGGGCGGTGTTGCTTCGGGTGCGATGACTTCCACTTTCTTAATGCCCCTTGCTCTCGGCGCAACTTACGCTGTCGGCGGTAATATTATGACAGACGCTTTCGGTGTGATCGCCATGGTTGCCATGCTTCCTCCCATTACCGTTCAGATTCTCGGTCTTGTTTACAGAATCAAGCTGAGCCTTGATAAGCAGGAAGAAGCGCTCATTCATGCGGAAACGGAAGAATTTGAAGTCATTGATCTGGAACCCATCACAACAGAAACACAAACTCCCGATTTCATTTTTGATGAAACCAAAGAAATGCCTGTTTACGCAGCGCCTCAGACCTCGGAAGAATATCCCGATATCATTGAATTTACACTTCCTTTTTAATAGACCTGTCCGATAAGAAATCGGGGAGATAAATGATAATTTACGGCTAATAAAAAATCTGCAAAACATTCTGTCTGTAGATAAACTGCCCCTTTTTGCCGTCATTCTGGAGTGAACGGAGTGAACGATAGAATCTCATCGCAAACCTCAACTAACTTTCAAAAGAATCTTATCTTTTGCTATGAGATTCTATCGGGCAAAACATTGCCCTCCAGAATGACAGTGCGTGGCGTTCGTTTGTACGCTGACGAGAATTTCAGTAACGGACCGTCGAGGTAGCGAAGCGACAGCACGGGAGTGAATGAAAGCCTGAATGGCTTTTAGAGCCGTGATGTGACCGAAGCCGTAGCGAGACCGCCTGTCCCTACAATCGCATAAAATCCATATTCGTTTTACACCCGTAAATTCCCGTTTATTTTATCATCGAACTCACGTTATTTCCGTTTCTCTTTATCGGACACACTGAATTTACAACTTCCATTCAAAAGGAGATTTTTATGCAAAATTTATATTGGTTCATCACGATTTCCAAGCGGTCGGATGACGATGCGGTAATTGCGCTTTATCAAGACTTGGAAATTCCGCGCGTTTACAGCTGTCTTGCCAACGGTACGGCAAAATCTCAGATCCTTGACCTTTTGGGTTTGGAATTCTGTGAAAAAACCGTACATCAAACCGTGATTACACATAACAAATTATACGAATTGATCGATGCATTGGAACGCAGACTGCACATTGACCTTCCCGGTCAAGGGATTGCGCTTGCGATTCCGCTTACAAGTATTTCAACAAAAAAATCGCTCGACTTTTTCGCGGGCGGTCATGCGGAGGATGAAATGAAAGAAAAAGAAAACGTAAACCCCCGTCAGATGGAACTCATTATCGCCATCTGCAACAAAGGTTACACCGAAGACGTTATGGATCAGGCTCGCGCGGCAGGCGCCGGCGGCGGTACCGTTCTTCACGCCAAAGGTACTGCCGGAACGGAATATGCAGAGAAATTTTTCGGTCTTTCTTTGGTCGATGAAAAAGAAATTATTTATATCGTTTCCAAAAAAGACAAAAGAAACGCCATTATGCACGCCATTTCAACAGGCGCAGGTCCCGGTACGAAAGCGCACGCGCTCGTTTTCTCGCTTCCCATTTCCGATACTGCCGGTTTCCGTTTCTACGACGATTCCGCGCCCATTCATCCCAAGGGCGATTTCGTAAAATAATCCAATCAAGCTCAAAGAGTTTTTCTTTGGGCTTTTTTCCTTTCGGGAGAATGGGGGAGATAAAGGCAATTTTTGAAAGTTAGTTGAGTTTTGCGATGAGATTCTATCGGGGCTTCCCTGTAAGCCCCTCCGGAATGACGGCAAAAAGGGGTAGTTTCTCTACAGACGGAAGCTTTTGCAGACTTTTTATTGCGGTGAGCGGTGTCTCTCCCTCAGTCAGCTTTGCTGACAGCTCCCTCGTCAGAGGGAGCCACTTTTTGCCTCCCTCTGACGAGGGAGGTGGCTCGCGACGCGAGACGGAAGGAGAGAAATTGTTAACTAAATGATATTGATTCCGGGAGGGGGTGGCT
>SVRL01000126.1 GCA_015064845.1 Oscillospiraceae bacterium
GCGGTGGATGAGGTGTTAATAAAAAAGTTTTGCTAACATCTGTCTGTTTGCGAAAACCGAAAGTAACGCCTCATCCGTCATTATACCGCTACGCGGTAAATGACACCTTCCCCCACCGGGGAAGGCTAACTAAACCTCATCTTTCGGCAACAGACAAACCCGTAAACACTCATTTACCGCGCGACAGCTTTTCAGCCGTTAGCAAAAGTTTACGCATGAAAAGAAAATGCGCGGCATAGAGATGGAATATCAAAAGGATGAAAGAGAAGAACGGAGATCATATGGAACGGTTTTTGAAAAAAATTTTTTCGATATTGTTCGTGCTTTATATTGCAAGCGTGATTTTGATTTTGTTTTTTTATAGAGAATCCAACAAACAAATATCCATCGCCGAATATTTTTTTCGGTACGGTAATTTTGAACCGATGAAAACGTTGGTGCGGTATATTCGGTATATTTATATCAAGAAAGATATGGGGAGTATTTTGCTCGCGCTTGCCAATATCGGCGGAAATTTAATTTTATTTTTACCGATGGGCTTTTTTCTTCCTTGTCTGTTTCGGGAATTGCGCCGACCGAGTAATGCTTTTTGTATCATTGCGTTTATCATTTTTTCTTCCGAAATTTTTCAAGGAATTTTTCGATTGGGGATTCCAGACGTGGATGATTTTCTGCTGAATTTTCTCGGCGCGCTGATTGGATTCGCCATAGCGGAACTTTTGGGATTTTGTGAAAAGATTCCGTCATAGAAAAATACATTTTTGAATACATTGAGAAAAAATGAAAACGAAAGGAAGGTATGATATGACACCGTCAAAAGAAAATGCAAAATTATACCGTTTTATGGGATTAAACGCGCAGGAGGTGGCGCTTTCCCGTAAAAAGCATGGAAATAATTTGTTTACCAAAAGAAAGAGAAAATCTTTTCTGATGAAATATGTGGAAAGCTTCGGAGATCCCATTATCAAAATTTTGATGGCGGCGCTGGTCGTCAACGTATTTTTGATGTTTCGGACACATAATATTTTTGAAACGGTGGGAATCGGTATTGCCGTTTTTCTTTCCACGTTTGTATCCACGCTTTCGGAATACGGAAGCGAAAGCGCATTTCTTCGTTTGCAAAGAGAAGCGGAAAAGCTTGTATGCCGCGTGAAGCGCGCAGGGGTACTTTGTGAAATTCCGATCGGAGAAATCGTAGTCGGAGATATCGTTTATCTGGAAGCGGGAGAGAAAATTCCTGCGGACGGTATTTTGATTGAAGGCTTTTTGCGCGTTGACGAATCCGCCTTGAACGGCGAAAGCAAAGAAACGAGAAAAGAGCCGAACGGGGAAGAGAAAAGAAAGATTCTTTATCGCGGAACGGTGGTCAGTGAGGGCGAAGGCGTTATGCTCGTTCAGCGCGTGGGAGATGAAACCGTATACGGAAGATTGGCGGGAGAATTGCAAACCGAAGCGGTGGAAAGTCCCATGAAGGTCAGACTTTCCGTGCTGGCAAAGCAGATCAGCCGAATCGGCTATACCGCTGCCTTTTTGATTGCTTTTGCGGATATTTTCAATGCGGTTGTGATCGATAATCATTATAATACCGTTTTAATGATGTCGGAACTGAAAAATATTCCTTTGATGGCGCAAAATCTGATCCATGCGCTTTTGCTTGCAATCTCCATTATCGTGGTTGCCGTTCCCGAAGGGTTGCCGATGATGATTACCGTCGTGCTTTCTTCCAATATGATGCGTATGCAAAGAGCGGGTGTTATGGTCAGAAAATTAGTGGGAATCGAAACGGCAGGGAGCTTGAATTTGCTTTTTACGGATAAAACGGGCACTTTAACTTGCGGAAATCTGAAAGCGGAACGGGTGCTGACGGGAAACGGAGAGTGTTTCGGAACCTTTTATGAGCTTTCCAAATATACGAAATATGCGGATTTATTTGCAAAAGCTTCCATTTGTAACGGAACGGCGGCGATTGCATCAAACGGTAAAGCCATCGGGGGAAACAGCACCGAGCGCGCATTGGTTTCTTTTGCCGCGCCTTTCTATAAAAAGTTTTTGAATGTCGGAAAAGAAAAAACGGTTCCCTTTGACAGCGCGAAAAAATATGCATGGACCAGATTGGATGACGGCATGGTTTTAATCAAGGGCGCGCCCGAAAAATTATTGCCGAAATGTACGGGTTTTTACGATAAAAACGGAAATTATCAAAAGGGGATTCCGGGTGTTCTTTGGGAAAAATTATCGGAAATGACGGCAGATTCCATGCGTGTTCTTTTGCTTGCCGAATCTGATCGGGATTTTGATGAAAAAGAAGCGAAATTGACTTTGATTGCCCTTGTCGGTATACGGGATTCCTTGCGTCCCGAAGCGAAAGCTTCCGTGGAAACGGTACGGCGCGCAGGGATACAAACGGTCATGATTACGGGCGATAATAAAGAAACGGCGGTTGCCATTGCCAAAGAATGCGGTATTTTGACGGGAAAAGAAAAAGAGCTGGTACGCACGGGCAATGATCTTGCGGAAATGACGGATGAGGAAATTGCTTGTGAATTAAAATTTTTGCGCGTGGTTGCGCGTGCGCTTCCCACGGATAAAAGCCGTCTTGTGCGGATCGCGCAGGAGCAAGGATTGGTCGTGGGTATGACGGGGGACGGCGTAAACGACGCAACGGCATTGAAACGGGCAGACGTGGGATTTGCGATGGGAAGCGGTACGGAGGTTGCCAAGGATGCAGGCGATATCGTCATTTTGGACGACCGCTTTGCCTCCGTTACGAGAGCGGTTCTTTACGGCAGAACGATTTTTCACAGCATTCGGAAATTCCTGATTTTTCAGCTGACCATGAATTTTTGCGCGGTGTGTGTTTCTCTCATCGGACCTTTTATCGGTGTGGATACGCCCGTAACGGTAACGCAAATGCTTTGGATCAATATCATCATGGATACTTTGGCAGGTCTTGCTTTTGCGGGAGAAGCACCGCAAAAGGCTTACATGGAAGAAATGCCCAAGAGCAGAAAAGAACCGATTATCACGGGAAAAATGCTCGGACAGATTTTGATTACGGGCGGTTATACGGTTTTGCTTTTGTCTGCGTTTCTGATTGTTCCGACTTTCAGAGATTTTTACGGATTTGAAAACGATTTCGTCGGTTTTATGACAGCCTTTTTCACGCTTTTCGTTTTTTGCGGAATTTTCAATGCGTTTAATGCAAGAACGAGCCGAATCCGTTTTCTGGTCAATATTGAAAAAAATAAAGGCTTTCTTTTGATTATGCTTGCGGTTTGTATGGTTCAGATTCTTTTGATTTTCTTCGGAGGTACCATGTTCCGTACACATGCGCTTCCGTTTGCCATGATCCGTGATACCGTCCTTCTGGCATTTACGGTCATTCCGTTTGATCTGATGAGAAAAATTTTCAGCCGTATATTTTTTATGGAACGATAAATGATTGTTTACGGGTAATAAAAAGTCTGAAAATCGTTTTGTCTGTCGCTGAGCTGCCCTTTTTCGCCGTCATTCTGGAACGAAGCGTTAGCGTAGTGATAGAATCTCATAGCAAAAGATAAGATTCCAAATGCCTTCCCCGGTGGGGGAAGGGGGGACCAGAATGGTGGATGAGGCGTTTGTAAAAAAGTTTTGCAAACATCCGTCTGTTTGCAGAAATCGAAAGTAACACCTCATCCGTCGCCTTACGGCGCCACCTTCCCCCGCTGGGGAAGGCTTTCGATGTCTTTGCTTTTTCAAACGAACACACCCGTAAATTCCCGTTTATCGTAGCATTCCGATATAAAAAAGTGGGCAACGCCCACTCGAAGTTGCTCGCCTATCCAAGTTTTGCTTGTATCGAAACAATACCAACGGCGAGGTTTAAATTGCGCAATTTCCTATCGTATAAAAAAGACCGCA
>SVRL01000127.1 GCA_015064845.1 Oscillospiraceae bacterium
GAAAACCGAAAGTAACGCCTCATCCGTCATTATACCGCTACGCGGTAAATGACACCTTCCCCCACCGGGGAAGGCTAACTAAACCCCATCTTTCGGCAACAGACAAACGCGTAAACAATCATTTATCTTTCATCGAATTCACGTTAGATACGGCGGCAGGTTCGTGTGGGCGTTGCCACTAATGGATATCTCTTCTGCCGTCTAATGCGCGCAGGAGGGTAACTTCATCCGCATATTCCAGATCTGCGCCGACGGGAACACCGTATGCCAGACGGGTTACGCGCACACCCAACGGGGCAATCAGACGGGAAAGATACATGGCGGTGGTTTCTCCGTCGATATTCGGATTGGTGGCAATGATGATTTCTTTGATATCCTGTGTGCCGATTCGGGTAATCAATTCCTTGATTCTCAAGTCGGCGGGGGTAATGCCGTTCATGGGGGAAATCGCGCCGCCGAGAACGTGATACGTTCCGTTATATTCTTTGACTTTTTCCATTGCCATGAGCGTTTTGGCATCTTCCACGACACACACCACTTCGGGATTTCTTTTTTCATCCGAACAAATGACGCAACGCGCTTGATCGGTCAGGTTTCCGCAGATTTCACATTCCTTGACGTTTTTCTTGGCATTGACGATGGCACAAGCGAAATTTTCCGCTTCTTCTTCGCTCATATCCAAAACGGCAAACGCATAACGCGCCGCTGTTTTTTGTCCAACGCCCGGAAGACGGCTGAATTCCTCAATCAATTTTTGTAAGGGAAGAATATATTCCGTCAACGTGAATTACCTCTTTTCTCAGAACAGACCGGGAATGCCGGACATACCGGGCATACCTGCTGTGATTTTTGCCATTTCACGCTGAGAAGTATCTTCTACGCGTTTGATGGCTTCGTTAATACCTGCGGTCAAAATATCGCAGAGGGTTTCTACGTCGTCGGGATCGACGATTTCGGGTTCGATCGTCAAAGAAAGAATTTCTTTTTTGCCGTTGATTTTGATTTTTGCCGCGCCGCCGCCTGCGGAAATTTCATATTCGCGTTCTTCCAATTCCGCTTGCAATGCTGCCATATCCTCCTGCATTTTTTGTGCCTGTTTCAGCATGGCGTTCATGGAAGGGCCCTGGGGTACTCTTGCTTTCATGGTATTTTCTCCTTTTATTTTTTTGATGTATTTATGATGTTCTTTTATTTGATTTGATAAATGATGGTTTATGTTTATAAACTTTTTTCTTTCCCAAAAAGAAAAAAGTTGCAAAAAAGAAGTTGGCGAGCTTAGGCAGCTCGACCGCCTGTGCGCATGGGGCGTATATCACGCAAAGCCCGGTGAAGCTTCGTTTCCGATTCTCAAATCGGCGCACTTCGTTCACACGGTTCTTTGTGGGAAGTTATTTCCAACCGTTGCTTTTACGCGCTCCGATTTTCGGTCAAACCGAAGCGGTCGCACGCCCGCGATTATTTTTCGGGAGAGAAAAATCCGTTTTTATGCGCTGAATTTACGTTTATCTTAATTATGAATTATGAATTGTGAATTGTGCATTATTCTTCATCCGTTCTTTCGGTTTCTTCCATTTCCAGAAGGTCTTCGATGGGTTCGCGGATTTCATTTGCGTCATCGCGGACGGTTCCGATCAGGTCGGAAGGATGATAATTGCCGGCACTTGCGGTATTGATGGCGGCGCAGAGCGTTTTCTTTCTCATGTCTGTCAGAAGCGTTACGCCGAATTTATTTTCAAAATAGATATAGAATTTTCCGTCTGAACCTTCATACGCGTAAGCCGCATGTAAAAACGGAGCGAAAAGTCCTTCCGTTGGAGAAACTCTGCGCACGACTTCTTGCCATTTTTTATAATTTTTCAGCTTTCTGCCGCTTGTTTCAACGGTTCGCGCTTCCGTTTTCGGTTTGGGAGGGGTTTTTTCGACGGGTTTTTTTGTGGGCTCGGGTTGCGGTTTTGCAATCGGTTTGACTGCGGGGGGATTCGCGCTGTATTCGGGGAAGAGAATGGCGCCCGGTTTATCGGGGGTGGGAATGGGGAAAGGTTCTTCCTCGGGCGGAGGCAGTGGATACGGTTCTTCCTGCGGGGAAATCAGCTCCGGTTCCGGTTCTTGCGGGATGGGATTGGAGTCGGGCATCGGTTCGGGGAGGGAGACCGTTTGCGCTTTGGGCGCGGTAAAATTACCTGTTGCGAGTTTATCTTCCAATGCGGAAATTCTTGCAAGCAAGGCTTCCGTATCATCGGAAAGGGCAAGGTCGCAAGCGCGGATCATTGCCATTTCGGCATACAAACGCGCGCTGCCCGGATTTTTTTGCATATCGGATTCCGCTTCCATCCAGATTTTTAAGGTATAAAGCAAACGCGGCAGGGAATATTTTTCCGCGCATTCTTTGAGCAATTCGTCTTTGACGTTTCGCATTCTCGTGCTGATTGCGATCAGCATATCTCTGCCGAAAGAGATCAGTTCGCGCCAGAAAACAGCAATATCACGCGAAGACATATGAATTTCTTCAATGACGGAGAGCGCAGAAGCCGTATTTCCGTATGCGGCGGCATCGGTCAGCTTCGCAAGCATGGTTCGGGAAGCGGCACCGAGCAAGCGTTCCGCTTTTTCTTCCGTGATTTCTTCGCCGTCGCCTGCGCAATATTCAAGCATATTGAGAGAATCTCGCATACCGCCCTGAGAAAGTCTTGCAATCAATTCCAGAGAGCCGAGGTCGGCGGTGATATTTTCGCCTTTGCAGACGGTTTGCAATCTTGCAATGATGGCTTCCATGGAAACTCTGTGGAAGTCAAAGCGCTGACAGCGCGAAAGGACGGTGGCGGGAATTTTATGCAGTTCTGTGGTTGCTAAAATGAAAATCACGTGCTTGGGCGGTTCTTCCAAGGTTTTCAGAAGCGCGTTGAAAGCCGCAACGGAAAGCATATGCACTTCGTCGATAATATACACGCGGTAACGGAGTTCGGCAGGGGTATAGACCACGCCTTCACGCAATTCACGGATATTATCAACGCCGTTATTACTTGCGGCGTCCATTTCCACGACGTCTGTTGCCGTTCCTGCGTCCACGGAAAGACACGCTTCACATTTTCCGCACGGATTTCCGTTTACGGGAGAAAGACAGTTTGCCGCTTTCGCTATGATTTTTGCGCAGGTCGTTTTACCTGTTCCGCGCGGGCCGCAAAACAGATACGCATGGGAAAGTTTTCCGTTTTCCACTTCGCTTTTCAAAATTGATGTGATATGCTCCTGTCCGACCACGTCATCAAAAAACGCAGGCCGCCATTTTCTGTAAAGTGCTTGATGCATAAAAAAACCTCCGCTAAACAAAAAAAGCGAGATACAAAATCAGACCATACACCTCGAATTCGAGATGGCCTTCCATGCGCCGCCGTATGCCTTGCTCGGGGCAGGCTGCCTCGTGGCACATCAGTTAAACTGCTTAATGCTGCTCGGTTCCCCGCCTGACATGGTTCACAGCCACCAATTGCACAAGACCCACCCGTCAACACAAGGTTGATACGGTGCAGACCACACAAAACCAACCCTCATAAGAGGAAACCACCCCTGCTGTAGCGGATTGCAGGTGCAGGGCACCGCTATCTCCCCGGCTGGTATGGCCTGATTTCATATCTCACTTTTTCTATTATACCATACTTTTTTCAAATTGCAATAGGTATTTCAAAATTTTTTGATTTTTTTATGATTTTCTTTTTTGAAATATATGGGGATTTACGGGTGTAAAGCGAACTGATTTTTGAAGTTAGTTGAGGTTTGCGATGGGATTCTATGCTTCCGGTGTTACCATCGGTGCGCTCCGGAATGACGGCAAAAAAGGAAAACTCAGCCATAGACACGGTTTCTGTAAGATTTTTTATTTAATTCGG
>SVRL01000031.1 GCA_015064845.1 Oscillospiraceae bacterium
ACCCCAATTTTCGGGGGAGGGTAATTCATATCCCGTTTGTTCCTTGAAGAGTTTACGGCAATGTTCGCAGGTGCAGGCATTTTCATCTCCGAAATATTGAATGTCATCGTTCATGATGCCGTCAATGCCCGTTGCAACCACGCTTTTCATATAATCAAAATAAATCTTGCGGTAATCGGGATTGTTATAACAAGCGGAATACGTACCGTAACGGTTTTTTGCGTGTTTGCCCGTACTGCCGTCGATCTGCATGAAAGAACGAAAGTCGATGCCGTTAATATGATAATCGTAAGTCAGAAATTTGAAAATTTTTTTCCAATTATCATATTTGGCGGTTCCTTTGGAACGCGCGTAAAATTCATGTTCCAGCTTTTCCCATCCGTTATCTGCCAGAACCCATGAGGTTAAAGAAGCGCTGTGATGTTCCACAACACGGATTCCCCATTTATGAGCAGCGCGTACGAGCTTTTCAAGCGCGCGGTTGATGTCTTCCCAATATGGATAGTACGCCATACGGAAATGTGTCAGACTGAACGTCATGATGACCGTAATCCCCGATTCGGCAAGCTTTTTTGCATGGCGTTCAAAATCTTCTTCCGTATAGAAAAAGATTTCATCATCGTTGCACCAATACCAGCAAAAGCCTTGTTCCCAAGGCGCGAGATTCATTTGTTTTGAAACGAATTCTTTCATGATTGCCTCCTGTATGAAAAAGCATGGCTTTGATTTTAAGTCTATTATAGCAGATGGTTTGAATTTTTTCAAGTGCAGGGGAGTGTTTTTGTGGATTTCTGCTGAAACCGATAACACATACAACGTTTTCGAATCAATATAATAAAGCTTGAACAAATTTAGAGGGATTTTTTGAAAAGCACTAAAACTGCATTTTAATCTATTTTTTGAGTGTTTGAGTATGGGAATATATAAAATTTATTTAAAACTATTGACAAAATAAATCATTATATGTATAATATAATGATTTAGCAATATAATGCTGAATGGTTGGCTTGGGATAGGAAGGAGATTATATGTATAGTTACATTTTGGACAAAGATTTTCTCAAACAAATGAGGAGAGTTTGTTCTGGCATTATCAATCAGTTGGTTCAAGAAATCAATAAGGATTCTGTCATGACCGTTGAAGCCCATCTTGTAGGCAGTGGTGCTAAGCATTTGGAAACACAGAATGAAAATGAACCCGTCGATTTGGATTACAATATCTCTATTTTAGAGACAAAACAGTTCAAAATCCAAGAAGGACGAAAAATCAAAGAATATATTCGTAAAAAGTTTAATGCGGTTCTTAATGTTAATGGATGGGGTGATTGCCAAGACTCAACTTCGGCTTTGACGACAGGAAGAATGCGGTTTAGGTCCAACAATCAAACTGCATTTAGCATAGATGTTGGAATTGTTGTTGAGCGCGGAGACGGATGGCATCGCTTGATACATAAGAAAACGGGAGATCATACCAAAGATGAGTACATTTGGAATAAGGTACGTAAATCAGAAGATTTAACAAAAAAAGTAGATTGCTTGAAAAAGAATAATTTGTGGGGCGAGTTAAGAAAGATTTATCTTGACAAAAAGAATTTATACCTTAGTCGGAACGATCATAATCATCCGTCATTCAATATCTATATTGAATCTGTAAACGAAGTGTACTTCAAATATTTTAATTAAGAAAATAATTTTTGTATCATAAAAAAGACTTGCATTGAAAAAATCTTTGCAAGTCTTTTGTTTTTTGAAATATTATGCTTTTACAGGTTCTTTCTGTGTTTCGGTTGCTTCCGTTTTTTCTTTCTTGTTCAATTTATTGAAAACGAAGTTTGCGAGAATCACGGCGCAGATACCTGCGGTAAGCTTGCCGACGATGACGGGAACAAGATAATCCGCATTGAAAGATACGGTAAATGCGAGATGTCCCGCAAAGACGAATGCACCCGAAACGGCAAACGCCATATTGAGAACAATGCCTTTTTTATCCATATTTTCAACCATGCTGATGGTAGTTACGTTTGTGGCAAGACAGGAAACCAAACCCATGGCGGAAATATCGTTGATGCCGATCAGCTTGCCGAAGAAAATGAGCGGTTTTTTCAGAATTTTGGAAAGTATGTAAACGAGCGGGAATGCGCCTGTCATGACTACGCAGGCGTTGACGACGGTTTTCATGCCTTCATCGTCAAAGGAAGCCATACCGGGAAGAAGGGCAATTCCTGTCAATTTAGAGAAGATACCGAGCGCAAGACCGATGGCAACGAGAATCTGAACGCCTTTGCCGAAAATCGTGAAGACTTTGACACAGCCGTTCGGCGCAAGCGCAAGACCGAGCGCGATCAATCCGGAAAAGATCATCAAAGGAATGAGGTTGCGTGCAAGGTCGGCAACGCTCATTTTCAGAATGAGACCGGAAATCAGACAGCCGACGGGGATGGTAATGATACCGCAAAGCATGCCGAGCGCAACGTCTTTATGATGTTTTTTATCAATGACACCGAGCGCAAGCGGAATGGTAAAGGAAACGGTGGCGCCAAGCATGGAAGCAACCACAAGACCGTTAAAATATCCCGAAGCGGCATTGCTTGCAACCTGTTCCGCAAGAGGCGCGCCGCCCATATCGTTGGCGAGGAGCGAACCCATAATGACGGAAGGTTCCAAATGCAGATATTCTTTCAGAGGGTTGAGTACGGGCATGATCCATCCCGCAATGACGGGAGCAAGAACGATCATACCAACCATGGAAAGCGTCATGGTACCGAGAAGCATAACGCCCTTTTCCATTTCTTTGCCAACGCCGAAACGGTTGCCGATCACGCGGTCAACAGTGGCGAGGAGCATGAAGCAGGCAAAAACAAAATATAAAGTTTCCATTTGCAAAAATCCTTTCAAAAATAGGTTCATTCTTATATATTATATCAAACTTTTTGTTGAAAAGCAATAGAAAACAAACGATTTTCTTGGAGGAGAGCATATTTTTTTGGAACATTTTCAAGCGCGAAAAAACAAGGAATTTATAAGGAAATATTTCATTGCTTTTGCTTGCAAAACCGAGTGAAACATGCTATAATAAGCGCAAAAAAACATACAAAGGAGCGCCTATGAAAACGCAATTCAGAAAAGTTCAAAAATATTTGGATATTATCAAAAAATCCATTTATTGCAACGAGCGAAAGCTTGAAAACGTTACGGTTTGTCCCTGCGATTATAAGGTTGGACATACGCCTCCTCCGCCGGAAGATTTTCGTCCGTTTACCGTCGGAGAAACCTTTGGTCACGGAAAGGACACGCACGCATGGTTCCATTTCAATCTGGAAATTCCCGAAGATATGCGGGACCGTCCGGTAGATCTTGTCGTGCAATCCGAATTCAAGCGCGCGGTAGGCAGTACGCCGCAGTTCAATCTCTATATCAACGGAAAATTATGTCAGGGTATGGATACGCAGCATATTTCCCACCGCCTTGGAGATGAAACCTCTTATGACGTTTACGTTTACGCCTACACGGGTCCCGCAACGCTGGAAGCCAGATTTTTCGCTTCCATCCGCAACGTAAACGAACTTGCTTACGCTTTGTATTACGATCTGGCTTCTCCGTTTGAAGCTTTGGCAACGCTGGATGAACACTCGCAGGAATATGCGGAAATTCTTCGCTATCTCGATCATGCGGTTTCCATGCTTGATCTTTTTGAGATCGGTTCCGAAGATTATTTCCGTTCCGTTATGGAAGCAAAAATTTATATGGATACGGAATTTTACGGAAAATACTGCAAAGAACAGAATGTTTCCGTCGCATGCATCGGTCATACGCATATTGACTGCGCTTGGCTTTGGTCCATCCGTCAGACAAGAGAAAAGGTTCAGCGTTCGTTTGCAACCGTATTGGAACTGATGAAACGCTATCCCGATTATAAATTTACTTCTTCTCAGCCTTTGCTCTATAAATTTATGAAAGAAGAAGCCCCCGAGCTTTATGAGGAAATCAAAGCGCGCGTTGCTGAAGGCAGATGGGAATGTGAAGGCGCGATGTGGGTGGAAGCGGATTGCAATCTGACCTCGGGTGAATCCCTTGTTCGTCAGATCGTTTACGGTAAACGCTTTTTCCGCGAAGAATTCGGCAAGGATAATCATATTTTGTGGCTTCCCGACGTATTCGGTTATTCCGCAGCGCTTCCGCAGATTCTCCGCAAGAGCGGTGTGGATTGGTTCGTAACCTCCAAAATCAGCTGGAACGACGTGAATACCATGCCTTACGATACGTTCCTCTGGGAAGGTCTGGACGGCACGAAGATCAACACCTACTTCTTGACCGCACAGGACAAAAAGGCGGATAAGGCTCCCGAACGCCACGCGACCTATAACGCTTATCTGACTGCGCCCATGCTTGCGGGTACATGGCACCGCTATCAGCAGAAGAATTTGAATAACGGCGCGATGATTACCTACGGTTACGGTGACGGCGGCGGCGGTCCCACCATCGGACATTTGGAAAACGCTTCCCGTCTGGCAAAGGGAATTCCCGGAATTCCGAACGCAAAACAGACTTTTGCGCACGATTTCTTGACAGATCTCGGTAAGAAGATTGAAAATAATCCTCTCCTTCCGAAGTGGAGCGGCGAGCTTTATCTGGAATACCACAGAGGTACTTATACCTCCATCGGCAAGAACAAGAGAAACAACAGAAAGAGCGAATTCCTTTATATGAATGCCGAATGGCTGGCTTCCATGGAAAAATTTTTGAAAGGAACCGCTTTCCCGAAGCAAACTTTGCGTGACGGTTGGGAAATGATTCTGACCAATCAGTTCCACGATATCATTCCGGGTTCTTCCATCGGTCCGGTTTACGATCAGAGCGACATTGATTATGCGGAATTGATGGGCAAGGGTAATCGGATCGTAAACGATGCGCAGACGGCAATTGCAAACGCAATTTCCGCGGATAAAGGCTACGTGGTTTTCAACCCCAATGATTTCATCGGAAACGGTACAGTGGAAATTGACGGCAAATGCGCTTACGTAACGGGTATTGCGCCGAAAGGCTATTCCTGCGTTGCTTCCGTCAAAACGGATAACAGCATCGTGATCGACGGCAATATCGTGGAAACCAAGCATTTCAAAGTGATATTCGATGAAAATTATCAGATCGTTTCCGTTTATGATAAGGCTAACGACAGAGAAGTGATTGCCGAAGGCGGCATCGGAAACGAGCTTCGCGTGTATGCAGACCATCCCGACAGATTTGATAACTGGGAATGGCAGGAATATTCCTTGCAGCAGCAATATAAAACGATTACGGCAATTTCTTCCGTTGAAACTGTGGAAGACGGTGCGAGAAAGGGTATCCGCATCGTCCGTCCGTTCATGAAATCTACCATCGCGCAGACGATTTGGTTCTACGACGATATCGCAAAAATTGATTTTGATACCAAGATTGATTGGCACCAGCACCATCAGATGGTCAAAGCAGCGTTTGCCGTTGACGTACATTCGGACAAGGCAACTTATGAAGTACAGTTCGGTTCCGTGGAACGTCCCACACATAAGAATACAAGCTGGGACCGCGCGAAGTTTGAAGTCTGCGCGCATAAATATGCCGACCTCTCCGACGGCGGTTACGGTGTTGCGCTTCTTAATGATTGCAAATACGGTTATGATATTCACGATAATATCATGCAACTCTCTCTCTTGAAATGCGGAACGGAACCGTATCCCGAAGCAGATCAAGGCGAACATATCTTTACGTATTCCCTCTATCCGCATGAGGGAACGGTAAAACAGAGCGAAACCGTTGAACTTGCGTATATGCTCAACAATCCGATGATTGCGGTGAAGGCAACGGGCGGTGAATCTTCCGTTCCCGAAACCTATTCCGTTGCGTATACGGATAAATCCAACGTAATTCTGGAAACTGTCAAGGAAGCGGAAGATTCCGAAGCCACAGTTCTCCGTCTTTACGAATGTAAGAATATCCGCACCAAAACTGAAATCACGCTCGGTTTCCCCGCAGAAAAATGCTATCTCTGCGATATGCTGGAAAACGAAGAAAAGGAACTTCCCGTCAAGGATGGCAAGGTAAAACTTGATATCCGCGGATTTGAAATCGTAACTTTGAAACTGAAATAAATCATATAATTCAAGGAGGTAATTTCTATGAAACTTTCTCAAACGAACGGCCCGATTTTGCATTTTTATGACGGCGATCTGCATTCTTCTCTTTTGCATTTGAAGAATGCCGGATTCAAGTACGTTGACATTTCTTTCTGGTCAAGATATCTTGCAGGCTCTCCGTATTTCACGACGGATAATGCTGTGATTGCGGAAGAATACAAAAGAGAATTGGAAACGTTGGAATTGATTCCCGTTCAGAGCCACGAGCCTTTCGGCAATTCCATGGGTAATGATAACGGCAGATTCTATTTCAAAAAAACACCCCTTTCCATTGATCTTGCCGGCAGAATCGGCATTCCTTCCATTACCTTGCATCCCGGTCAGGCGATTGTTCCCATGTCGCGCGAGGAATATATGGAAAAGAATACGGAAATTTTCCGTCAACTGATTCCTTACGCGGAAAAATACGGCACAAGACTTCTGATTGAAAACGTAGGTTGGCAGATGGGTGATACACGCATTTCAACCGCGGACGATCTGAACGAATTGCTTGACCGTATTGACCACCCGCTCTTCGGCGTATGCTGGGATACGGGTCATGCAAACCTCTGCAATCTGGATCAGTATGAGGAACTCAAAAAGCTCGGTTCCAGACTGGAAGGCTTGCACGTTCATGATAACTACGGCGGTAAGCGTACGCCGAATTGCGATTTGCATTTGTTCCCGCATTGGGGTAATATCAATTTCGATGGCGTGATTTCCGCTTTGCTTGAAATCGGTTACAAGGGCACCTTTAACTTTGAAGTGGATTCTCCCATTCGCCGCGTAGATCCGATTCCTTTCGTAAAGGACGGCGAGGAACAGAAAAAACTCGATATGATGTCTCCCGAACTTCGTCAGAAGATGGAAATTTTCCTTTTTGAAATCGGCAAGCAGATGCTTGAAACTTACGGTTGCTTCGAAGAATAAGACGAAATAAAATCATAAGCGCGCCGCACTCTTTGAGTGCGGCGTTATTCAAAATTCGATAAGGAGCGTATGAAGATGAAAAAATGGTTTCCCCGTTTGCTCATTCTGATTCTGACGGTTACGTTGGTTGTTTCTCTTTGCGTGATCGTTCATGCCAATCAGACAGAAAATGAAATTACGGTTTTATTCACAAACGATTTGCATTCTCACCTTCTTCCTTCCGCAAATGAAAGCGGAGCGGGAGAATACGGCGGTTACGCGCGCTTGATGACTTTGATCAAGCAGCAGAAAGCGAAAGCCCCTGGAGCCGTTTTGTTGGATGGCGGCGACTTTTCCATGGGTTCTCTGTTTCAGACCGCATATCCGACGGAAGCTTTGGAACTGCGTATTATGGGCGCGATGGGATATGATGTAACCACATTCGGCAATCATGAATACGATTATTTGCAAAAAGGACTTGCTTCCATGCTGAATGCGGCTAAAAACAGCGGAGATGCCGTTCCGAATATTGTTTGCGCAAATTATAAGCCTGCTCTTGAAGATGCAGAGAATTATCATCCCGAAATTCTGGAAGCGATGAATGGTTACGGTGTAAAAGATTATGTGATCATAGAACGCGGCGGCGTTTATTATGCCGTTTTCGGTATTTTCGGTCATGATGCCGATGACTGTGCGCCGAATTCGGGAATGGTAATGGAAGATCCGGTTTCCTGCGCGCAGAAAACCGTGGATGCGGCAGTCAGTGAATGTGAAAAAACTTATGGCGTGCATCCTGTTGTGATCTGTCTTTCCCACAGCGGAACGGACGATGAAGGCAAAGGCGAGGATTATGATCTTGCGAAATCCGTTTCGGGTATTGACGTCATTATCTCGGCGCATACGCACACTGTTTTGGAAAATCCGATTACCGTTAACGATACACTCATCGTTTCTGCGGGTGAATACGGCAGATATCTCGGCGTGTTGAAGCTGAAAAATGAGAACGGAAGGTTTTCTGTTGCCGATTATGAGTTGATTGCCGTCGATGAAACCGTAAAAGACGATGCGGAAATTTCTGCATTGATCGGTGAATATAAACTCCTGGTTGAGAAAAATTATCTTTCCAAATACGGTATGACGTTTGATGAGATTCTTGTGCATAATACGTTTGCATTTGATAAGGTTACGGATGTTTACGCAACACAGCACGAATCCACATTGGGAAATCTTTTCTCCGATGCCTATAAACAGGCGGCGGAAAAGGCAACGGGCAAGAAAGTGGATCTTGCGCTTACGGCAACGGGTGTGATTCGAGGAAGCATTCCGATTGGAAACGTAACGGTTTCGGACGTATTCAACGCGGCTTCTCTCGGCGTTGGTACGGAAGGAGAACTCCTTTCTATTTATTTGACGGGTGCGGATTTGAAAAACGTGATTGAATTGGATGCATCTCTCCAGCCTTTGATGCCTTCTGCACAGCTTTTCATGTCGGGCGTGGAATATTCCTTCAACCGTTACCGCATGATTTTCAATAAAGTGGATTACGCTATGCTGAGAAATGATGACGGCACATTCACTGCAATTGAGGATGATCAGCTCTATCACGTTGTGGCAGGATCGTATATGGGACAAATGCTCGGTTCCGTTGAGGAAACTTCCATGGGTATTATCCGTATTACGCCGCGCGATGAAAACGGCAACCCCATCATCGGAAACGATATTTTCAATTATGCCGTTAAAGATGAAAACGGCAATCCCGTGAAGGAATGGTATGCCATTGCTTCCTATCTGAAAGAGATGAAAGGTGAAATGGACGAAAAATATGCTTTTCCAGACGGACGTAAGCTTGTTTATTCTTCTTTGAATCCTGTAAAATTGCTTCGTGGCGCCAATATGTTTACTTATATTGCGCTTGCATTGATTGCCGTGATTATCGCTGCTCTTGTGTTTGCGGTTTGGGCAATTGTGAAGAAAGCCAAGAAAAAGAAGTATACACGGAGTGCTCCGACAGAGGAACCGAAAGCTTAAAATATACGTTGAAAAAGAAAAAACGCATGGCGAATTTGCCATGCGTTTTTTCTTTGGAGGGTTTTATATGAGACAAAGAAAGTAATCAAAATTCGTTGATATCGCCGCTTCCCATGGCGCGTTCCCATTTGCCTTCCAGCAGAATCATCTTTCCTGCGGAAAGAGATTTTCTGACGTCGATGATATTCTGATTGGAAGAACCGCGGAAAAGCAGAGCGGGATTTTTCAATTCTTCGCGGAACGTGCCGTCCACCAGAACGTCAAGATTTTTCAGCAGAGAAAGACAGATTTCGGGATTTCCGACCTTGCCCGGAAAAAGCTGGTTTTCAAAGGTAAAACCGGAATAGCACCAGATGGTTTTTTGCGGATAACGCTCGCGGACGAGTGTTGTGAGACGGAGGAGAGCTTCTTGATTTTCGGGTTCGAAAGGTTCTCCGCCGAGCAGGGAAAGACCCGAAATGTGGTCGTAGCGCAAAGCGTTCAGAATTTCTTCCGCCGTTTCATCCGTGAAAGGCTTTCCGTAGGAAAAGTTCCACGTTTCGGGATTGAAACATCCTTTGCAGTGATGTCTGCATCCGCTGACGAAAAGGGAAACGCGCACGCCCGGACCGTTGGCGATATCGTTTTTTCGTATCAATGCGTAATTCATAAGCGCCGCCTTTGATTAAAGATGCAATACGCGTTCCTGAATTTCCTGCGTTCTGCCCTGATTCCAAAACTGTGTTCCGATATAACCGCAGGTGCGTCTTGCAACGTTCATCTTGCTTTGATCGCGGTTGCCGCAGTTGGGACATTCCCAAACGAGCTTGCTGTCATCGTTTTTGATCTCAATTTCGCCATCAAAACCGCAAACCTGACAATAATCGCTCTTTGTGTTCAATTCCGCGTACATGATATTGTGATAGATGAAGGTCATGACGGAAAGAACGGCTTCCAGATTGTTCTGCATATTGGGCACTTCCACATAGGAAATGGCGCCGCCGGGAGAAAGTGCCTGGAATTTGGCTTCGAGCGCCAATTTTTCAAAAGCATCGATTTCTTCCGTAACGTGAACGTGATAGCTGTTTGTGATATAGTTTTTATCGGTTACACCCTTGATGAAACCGAAGCGTTTCTGTAATGTTTTTGCGAATTTATACGTTGTGCTTTCCAGCGGTGTGCCGTAAAGCGAATAGTCAATGTTTTCCGCTGCTTTCCATTTAGCGGTGTATTCATTGAGTTTTTTCATAATCTCCAAGCCAAGCGCTTCGCCTTCGGGTTCCGTCAGCTTTTTGCCGATCAGGCTGTATACACATTCCCAAAGACCTGCGTAGCCGAGGGAAAGAGTGGAATAACCGCCGTGGAGATATTTATCGATGGTTTCGCCCTTTTTCAACCGGAGCAAAGCACCGTGCTGCCAAAGAATGGGGGCTGCATCCGAAAGCGTTCCCGTCAGTCTGTCGTGGCGGCATTGCAACGCTCTGTGGCAAAGCTCCATGCGTTCATCAAAAATTTCCCAGAATTTATAAAGGTCTTTATCTGCGGAAAGTCCGACGTCAACGAGGTTAATGGTAACAACACCTTGGTTGAATCTGCCGTAATATTTCGGCTTTCCGTTTTCATCAAGATAGGGTGTCAGGAAGCTTCGGCAGCCCATGCAGGTATAGCAATGACCATCTCCGTTTTTGTCGATCTTATTCTGAAGCATGATCTTTTCGGAAATATAATCGGGAACCATGCGTTTCGCCGTGCATTTTGCGGCAAGCTTGGTCAGATAATAATATTTGCTGTCTTCGTGGATGTTATTTTCTTCCAGAACGTAGATCAGCTTCGGGAATGCGGGTGTTACCCAAACGCCTTTTTCATTTTTAACGCCTTTATAACGCTGCTTGAGTGTTTCTTCGATGATCAAAGCAAGGTCTTCGCGCTCTCTGTCGGTTTTCGCTTCTCCGAGATACATGAAAACGGTAACGAAAGGCGCCTGACCGTTGGTGGTCATGAGCGTTACGACCTGATATTGAATCATCTGGATGCCGCGTTCGATTTCTTCATGCAGACGTTTTTCGGCAACCTGATTGATTTTTTCTTCGGTAATAGCGGGGATGTCGGAAAGTTCTTCGCGGACAAGCTTTCTGATCTTTTGACGGCTGACATCAACGAAGGGAGCCAGATGTGTCAAGCTGATACTTTGACCGCCGTATTGACAGGAAGCAACCTGCGCGATGATCTGCGTGGCGATATTGCAGGCAGTTGAAAAGCTGTGAGGTTTTTCAATCATTGTACCGCTGATGACGGTGCCGTTCTGGAGCATATCTTCCAGATTCACGAGGTCGCAGTTGTGCATATGCTGCGCAAAATAGTCAGCATCGTGGAAATGGATGATGCCTTGCTCGTGCGCGGAAACGATTTCTTTGGGCAGCAGAATACGTTTTGTGATGTCTTTGCTGACTTCGCCTGCCATATAGTCGCGCTGTACGCTGTTGACAGTCGGGTTTTTATTGGAGTTTTCCTGCTTGACTTCTTCATTATTGCATTCGATCAAGCTCATGATCTGTTCGTCCGTGGTATTTGCTTTGCGGATGAGCGCACGGTTATAACGGTATGTGATATAACGTCTGGCAACGTCAAACGCGCGTTGGTTCATGATTTGGTCTTCAACCATATCCTGAACCTCTTCTACGCTGAGCGCGCGGTTCATGTTGAGTGCCGCGCTTTCCACGTCTTCCGCGATTCTTTTAATTTGTACGGGCGTCATACGAGCGCTGGGGACAACGCTGTTATTTGCTTTTGTGACGGCAACGACGATTTTTCTGGGGTCAAAGATCACTTCCGCGCCGTTTCTTTTGATAATTTTCATGAAAATCCTCCTTGCTTTACTCTTTGCGATATATGTAAAATCCTATAGACGTCATCAAGTCGTTTGCTTTGCGGAGACGTCATTTGCTTCTTTTGGCTGTTCTATGGCTGTTCTATTATTATATCAATATATTGTATAAAAGTCAACTGCCGTTACCATATATTGATATAGAAATTATGTATCATATTAAAACAAAAAATATACGGCAAATTTTTTCATGCCTTATTGACAAACGTTTTTTTTGACAAATTCGTGCAAATTCCGACAGTTTTTTGAGCAGAAAAAATGTCAAAACGGTTGGTACTCGGCTTTTCTCTGACGGAAAATACAGTAACCGTCAAATCCGATATCTTGTAAGAGAGCTGTAATTTCAGCAAATCCTTTTCCTATATTTTGGGGAATATGCGCATCGCTTGCCAAGGTAATACGCTTTCCACCCATTTTTTTGTAGGTTTGGAGCAGGCGGATGTCGGGCATGAGTTTGCCGAAATCTCCGTCAAAGTTCGAGGTGTTGATCTCCAAAGCGATTTCTTTTTGTATGATCTGCTCGAATATTGAAAGAATTTCATCCCGATGGCGCAGGATATCCGCATTTCGATGATATTTCCCGTTGATATAACGCAGAGGGCAGGTAAGATGAGAAAGAACGTCAAAATCGGTTTTTTCAATCATTTCCGCGATATGTCTGAAATATTCTTTTAAAAATCGGTCAATCGTTTCCATGGGCATGGTGGAAAAATCAATACGGGAATAACTGTCGTCGATCATTTCGAAACGAACGCTGTGAACGGAGCCGAGCACGACGTCCCATTCGCCGAGTGAAAGAATTTGTTCCGCCGTTTGCGGATCGTAAAGATATTCCGCCATTTCCATGCCTTGCAGAATGGTAAGGCGGGAACCGTAACGCTCTCTTGCTTTTTTGACGTCGGCAATGCAGTTTCGGATGGCTTGATCGGTTTGCAGTTCTTTGGCAAACCAAAGATCCACGTGATCACAGATAGCGATGCCTTTCAGCCCAATCTTTACGGCTTGGGCACAAATTTCATCCAATGTCTGATTGCTGTCGGGAGAATGACGGGTATGGATGTGGAGATCAAACATAAAAACGATTCCTTTCGTTGCATTTTTACGGGGCTTGTAAACTTGGTTGACTTTTATCGGGATATGTGATAGAATATGAATATCCAAATTATATCATAAAAGGAGATCATAAACTATGAAGAGATATGCTCCCTCCGAAATTCTGGCAATGGGAAAAACGATTATTACCGCGCATTCGGGCTGTGAAAATACACCGCCGAACAGTCGTGAACATATTTTGGCGGCGATTGCTTCGGGTTCGGAAATGATCGAATTTGACGTGCGTATGGTGGAAGGCGAGCTTCGTCTTTCTCATGATGTTCCCGAGGATCCTGCCTCCTGTATTACGCTGCGTGAATGTTTTTCGCTCGTTGCACCCGAAGAAAATCTACACATGAATATCGACGTGAAAACGGAAGGTTTATTGGAATCCGTTATGGCTCTTGCAAAAGATTTTTCTTTGGAGCACCGTATTATCTTCACGGGCGCCTGTAACGATGACCGTGAACTTGCGCTTTCTCTGGGCAGCGATGTATGGCGCAGTATGTGGCCGGGACAGGAGATTGCGGACGGCATTGCCGCAAACCAAAAGGACGGCAGTCCTTTTCTGAACGTTGCGTATTGCATGATTACCGAGGAAAACAACAAAGAGCTTTGTGAAAGCGGGTTCGGTTTTTCCGCATGGACCGTGGATAAGACGTATTTCTTGAAACTTTTCCTGAAAATGGGAATTTCCAATATTACGACGCGAAATCCCGTGCTTGCCATGGAGTTGAGAAAAGAGATTCAAGGGATCTGAAAGAAATATCAATCGGGAGTCGTAAGATTCCTGATTTTTCTTTTTCGCGCCGAAAATATGCGTTCTTGACAAAATCATTCTGCGATGGTATACTGAAACATATAATATAAAAAGAAGAACGGATAAGGATAAAAGCCATGTATTCGAGAGTTTATGTAGAGATTACCGATATCTGCAACCGTAATTGCTCGTTTTGTCCGGGAACGGTTCGCGCGCCGCGCAGAATGACCGAAGCGGAATTTCGAACGATTGCGGAAAAATTGAAATCGGTAACGAAATATTTATATTTTCATGTGATGGGGGAACCGCTGACACACCCGTTATTGCCGGATTTTATCCGCATTGCCAATGAAAACGGTTATCATCCTGCGGTTACGACCAACGGAACTTTGCTTGCAAGCAGAGGAAAAGCCATGGTGGAGGCAGGCATTTATAAAGTGAATATTTCCGTCCACAGCTTTGAGCAGGGAAGCGAGGAAGCGTATCTCGGTTATATCAGAGATTGTCTGGATTTTGCCGATTACGCGAGCAAAAACGGTGTCCTTACGGTACTCCGTCTTTGGAATCAGGGCTTTGATGAAGGCAGAAACACAAAAACCGAAGCTTTGATTCATGAGCGTTTTCCGCATGAATGGAAATGGGGGACGAGGGGCGCGCGTATTCGCGATAAACTGCATTTGGAATACGATAAACGTTTTGCATGGCCCGATATGGAAGCGGAAGATATGGGAAACAATGTTTTTTGCTATGGGCTCAAAGACCATTTCGGCATTCTCTGCGATGGGCGCGTGATTCCTTGCTGTCTGGATAGAGAAGGCTCGATCACGCTGGGAAATATCTTTGAAGCCGATTCCGCAGAGGAGATTCTTTCTTCGCCCCGTGCGCTTGCCATAAGACGTGGCTTTACCGAACGCCGCGCGACGGAAGAACTTTGCCGCAAATGCGGATATGCGAGAAGATTCTGAACGTTTCATCGGCTGAAAAAACGTGAAATGTTTACAAAAAATTTCTTGACTTCACAATAAAATATTGATAAACTGAAAACAGATTTGAAAACGGAGGTATCAATTATGTTTGAAAACGAATATGTAGAATGTACATTGCCGAAGCAGAAAAGCATCGCTTTGATTGCGCATGACAACAAAAAAGCGGAAATCATTGATTGGTGCATGGCAAATAAAAAAATTCTGGAACACCATTTTCTTTGCGGAACGGGCACCACGGCAAAAATGATTGCCGATAAAACGGGACTTCCCATCCGCGGTTATAACAGCGGTCCGCTCGGAGGCGACCAGCAGATCGGTTCCCGTATTGTGGAGGGCGACATTGATCTTGTGATTTTCTTTTCCGATCCTTTGCAGGCTCAGCCGCACGATCCCGACGTAAAAGCGCTGCTTCGCATTGCGCAGGTTTACGATATTCCGATTGCCAACAACCGTTCCACGGCTGATTTTATTATCACAAGTCCCTATATGGATTCGGAATACACGAGAAAGCTGATCAATTTCCGCCATAATATCCATATGCGTGCGCAGGAGCTTTGAGATGATGCGTTTGAAAAAACGGTATATTGCTTTGATCGTATTGGGCGCGCTTGCCGTCATGGGCATTGCTTTTGTTCTGACGCTCAACGGCATTGTGATCGGGACGACATTCCGCGACATCGGCGAACCTTTTGAGAATACCGAAGCTTGCGCGGTCGTTCTCGGCGCAAAAGTGCATGAGGGAGGAAGACTTTCCGATATGCTCCGCGACCGTATGGATACCGCTATCGCGCTTTACCGTGAAGGAAAAGTCAAAAGCGTTCTTCTTTCGGGTGACGGAAGAGGAGAGTGGAGCGAGGTCAAATATATGAAGGCTTACGCCCTGGAAAACGGCATTCCCGAGGAGGATATTCTGGAAGATCCCGAAGGATATTCCACGTATGAAACCATGCTTCGCGCCAAGGAGGTTTACGGATTGGATGCCATTGTTGCCGTTACGCAGAAATACCATCTTTACCGCGCGCTTTACATTGCGGAAGATTTCGGTATGAAGGCAAGGGGCGCCGATGCAACTCTTGACGTTTACTCGGGACAGATTTACCGCGATTTCCGTGAAATTCTGGCGAGAATCAAGGATTTTGGTCTTTGTCTGATAAACGAATAAAAAGAAATGAGTACCCGTTCGATACCTTTTCGGTAGAGAACGGGATTTTTATTATAGCGTGAATAAATGATTTCAAAGACGGGAATACTCGTGATATCAAAAGAAAATACTTATTTCAATGAAAGTCTCATTGAAATTACGGAAAGAAAGGATTCCCATTATGAAATATCTCGTTATTTTTACATCGGTCATTCTCGCGTGCTGTCTTTTCTGCGGTTTTATGCCGTCGGAAAGCGATTTTGAAATTTATGAAAATACGGTGCGTTTACACGTGATTGCCAATTCGGACAGCGAACACGATCAGAGCGTGAAGCTTTTTGTCCGCGACCGTGTTTTGGAAGAACTCCGTATTCTTCTGGCAGAAGCGGAAGCGCAGACGGATGCCGTTGCTGTAATTGAAGATAATCTGGAATATCTGCGCGGGATCTGCAACGAAACGCTGGAAGCGCTCGGAGAAGAACCGTCGGCACAGCTATATCTGAAAGATGAAAAATATCCCACCCGTCATTATGAAAACATCAGTCTGCCTGCGGGCGTATACCGCTCTTTACAAATTAAAATCGGCAATGCCGAAGGTAAGAATTGGTGGTGCGTTTTGTTTCCCACGCTTTGCACGAACGCAGCAAAGACGGAAGAAGCTTTGGTAAAAACCGGTTTTACTTCCGATCAGATCGGTGTGCTGACCAACGGCGAAAGTCCGAAATATAAATTAAAATTCAAGATTCTTGAGTTTTTCGGAGAAAATTTTTCCGAATAAATTCAATCAGATAGCCTTCTCTGACACCTGCATTGCTGATGATGAAATCGGAAAGCAACATATAGTCGCAGATTTCAAGATAAGCAACCAAACCCGGAATAATGGAAGTAATTCTGTCCGAAACGGTTTCTCTGATCCATTTTCCTCCTTCGCGGATATCGCCAAAAGCGGTGTCCGCCGTTTTTTTGAGCGCGTTTACGGAAAAAGCGTAACCGTCGGGCAGATATTCTTTTTGTTCGGAAAGAGAGAGATTGAGTTTTGCTGCCGCGCGCGCGGTTCCGCCGATAAGAAATGCGGTTCCGCCGATTTTACGGAAAGCGGGATAAGCGGAAAGAATTTTTTTGACGTATACACGGATGTTTTCCATTTCCGATTCATTTGGAAACGGCTCTTTTTTCGAGCATTCCGTGAAATTTTTTCCGAGCATGACGCAACCGATGGGAAGGCTGACGGCATTCAATACCCGATCGTTTTCAAAATGAACGATTTCCGTGCTTCCTCCGCCCATATCGATCAGAACGCCTTTTTCGGTTTCGGGAAAACGGAAGCGAATAGCGGCGTGGTCGTATTTTGCTTCCGTCTCTCCGCTGATGATTTCAATATCAATGCCGAGTCCTGATTTGATCTCACGCAGGATTTTTTTGCTGTTGGAAAGTCCGCGCAGGGAAGCGGTGGCAAATGCGGAAAAGGCATCGCAGGGAATGCTGTTTGCTCTTGCCAGAAATTCGCGCAGGACGGCGAAAAGTTTTCCTGCGCCGTCATTGGAAAGCGTTCCGTTTTTGGTATAGGCGGCAAGTCCGAGCATACTGCGCGCGGACGCGCAGACGGTAAATTCTCCCGTTTGCGTATCAATATCGTAAATATTCATGCGAACGCTGTTTGCGCCGATATCCACAACGGCGTATTTGATGATTCGTTCATCGAAGTCGAGCAAGTGAGCACCCCCCTTTTTTTATACTATAAAAAATTACGTAATTTTAACCTCGCCGTTTCACTTGTTTGGATACAGGTCAATCTGTGATAGGCGAGCGATTGGGAGCGGCGATTCGCCGCAAAAAATATTATACACAATCTAAAGGCTGTTTGCAAGAGAAAAATGCCGATTATAAAGATATTTCTGTATTTTGAGGAAAGTTGGCGATTATCTTTACGGCGCGGTGTTTGCAAGCAATTCCGCTCGTATCTTCATCAGAATTTTTCCGAGACGGTTTTCGCCTTCTCCCGTTTTGCTGTCAATGCCCCAAAATTTATCGTGCCACGTGTTCCCTTCTTTCAGATCAATCTCACCCGTTTCTTTCAATGCTTGCGCAAAAGCAGGATTTTGCAGGAATTTTGCACGGACGATTTCTTCCATCAGAATTTCTCTGACCTCGTTCCAATCGGGGCGAAGCAAAACTTTTCGTCCGAGCTTTTTTGCCGAACCTGCACTTAAATTGGAAAAGGTATGCTTTTCTTCTTCCGTCATACATTTTTGCGCTTGGAAAGCAGCTTCTGCATTGAGATAGGAAATACCGCGGTAGACCAGCGGAGAAGATGCAAAGTTGCTGAGAAAAAGATGTTCTTCGCGGAATTTGTCGATGGTATAGATCTTTTTTCCTTGGATTCGTTGGAAAGCAGCGGGATGCAGGAGTAAACGGAGGGTTTCTTCATTTTTGTTGCGGAGCGCTTCTCTTACGGCGGTGGCGCTGATTCCCGAAAGATCGTCGGCAAGGGGAATTACGTGAAAATGATCTTTATATTTCTTTAAGATTTTGTGAGATTCAATTTCCGTCCATGCGCTCATGCCGTCTCTATCCGTAACGATGATGTGGAATTTTTCGAGAAGTTCGTTGATGTATCCCCATTTCGGAATGATTTTCAGCTTGTCCGCGCCTGCCAGAAAATAAAGCTCGGCATCGGGATATTTTTCCTGTAAAGCCTCCAACGTATGATAAGTATAAGTCATGCCGCTACGGTGATATTCGAGATCATCCGCGCGAAGACGGGAATCTTCGGCACACATGGCAAGAAGCATTTCCATGCGGATCTTTTCATCAATGACTTCGTTCGGATAATCGGTTTTTGCCATTTTCTTTTTGACGTAAGCGTATGGAGCGGGAACGAAAATACCGAGGTCTGCGCCGAGCGCTTCCAGGGCAGAAAGCAAAAACGTTTGATGTGCGATTGTGGGCGGATTGAAAGAGCCGCCGAGTACGATGATTTTTTGTTTCAATGTAAAGGCCTCCTTTTCAGACGTTTGATGGGAAAAACAAGCCGACAGACGTTTCTGCCGGCTTTTCGTTATAAGAAGTTTTCTTTGAATGAGGAAAAATGCGGAATGCCGTATATACGGAAAACATTGGGAGCTTCGATTTTTTCAAGGTTTTTGCTTGCGGTAAAACGCGCGTTTCCGCGGAATGAAATATGTCCGATATTTAACAATTTTTCAATGGGGTTCTGGTGATATTCAACGCCGTAAAGATTGGAAACGGTATAGTGAACCTTCTGAAAGTGAAATCCTTTGCTGCGGGCAGAGCGAGGTTTTATATGAACGTAATCATCAAATTCGACGGCGGTTTTTGAAACCGTTATTTTTTGAGGACAATACGAGCTCAGAATTAACGTAAGTAAAACGAGTACGGTTGCGCCTGCCAAAGGATAGACGGGAAGCTCCAATTTTCCTTTTAAGAAGAGGACGATGCCGTTCAGAACGATGACCGAAAGAAGGAGCAGAAAGGGAGAATATACTTTGGGGTGGAAGATATTCCCGAAAGGATTCAGCTTCAAAACGGATTGGTTTTTGTTCATGGTAGTTCTCCTTCTCTTATGTAATATTTTTCGCATAAATATTATAGCACAAAATTTTTGTGCGCGCAATATCTCTTTTGCTTTTTCAGGGCAATTTTCGTTATCGAACCGGTCTAATAGACAAGTTCAATGGGTTCAAATTTCTCGATTTTACCGTCTTCTCCCATGGTGCCGATTTTCATGCCGCTATCCCATCTATCCGCATAACCATCACGAATACCAATGGACCATCCATCTATGATGATTTTACTATCACAAATAACGGCTTCTCTGGATTTAAATTCAAAATTTGGATTATCATATATAAGCGTACACTCCGTTCCGTCATGTTTCACGCGGTAAAGCTTACCCTCATTATATTTATACAGCTTTTTTTCTTGTCCTTTAGCATTTATGTATATGCCGACCAAAATTTGTTTGTATGGATAGAAATATATATAATCTTCATCCACAGCACAAATAACGTATTCCTCTTCTTCAAGCCCCAGCATTTCATTGGTAATGATTTTTGTTTCGCCTGTTTTCATATCGTACGATTTTAAGCCAATAGCTTTGTTATCGTTATAATTTTTTTCATCATCGTATGCGATTCTATAAAACACACTTCCGTAAAACTGATTGGATGCCGGCAACGCTTCAATCGCTTCCATATTTTTCATTTCCAAATCCGCCTTAAACCAATTAATCCCTCTGATATCTCTTCCGTAAATTTCTCCGTTATAGAAGAAAAACGGATACATATGATTTCCTGTTTTCGCGGTCAAATCTTCCATTTCTTTTGTTTCGGTGTTGAAACGCAACAGATGAGGGTTTCCATTTTCATCTGCTTTTAAAGAAATATAAATATATTTATCATATGCGCGATAATTTTGTGCCCAAAGATTATAGTTCAGTTCTTGGGGTATATAAGATTCTTCGCCGTATTCGATTTTGATATCACTTCCGTCAAACGCCATGGAAAAGATTTGTCCATAATCTGCGACAACGTAAAATCGGTTGTTGATAAAGAACGTAGATACGAATTCAGAGTGAAAAATATTTTTATCATCCCTCGGGTTTGCAAGACATTTCCCGGAATGATCGCAAAGCGGATCAAAGCAATAAACGTAAGCTTTTCCGTCTGCCTTGCTGTAATAAAACGTATATTCATCTTCTCCCGGAACTATATATTCAAAAAGAATACGTGAGGGCAAATCAATGAATTCGCTGAAACCGTTTCGAATAATGGTATCTTTCAATTCGGTATCTTGGAGTTGCTCTTGATTTTGCGGATTACCCGTTGTGGTTTCACTGGGCGGTATTTGGTTGCATGATGTTAAGAACAACATCATGCATGCGAGCAATAAGGAAAATAATTTTTTCATAGGCTGTTTTCCTTTCTGGATTTCAAAGTGTTGAAATTATCATCAATAAACAAGTTCAATGTTTTCAAACTTGTCAATTTTGCCGTCGGGACCGATGGTGCCGATCATCATGCCACCGGAATGATAAACAACGTAGCCATCTGCTCCCACGGAGTATTCCTGTCCTCTGATGAGAATCTTATCTCCGCAAATGACAGCTTCTCTGTAATGAAAGCTGAATTCAAAGTTCGGATTATCATATATGAGTGTACATTCCGTCCCATCATGCTTCACGCGGTAAAGTTTTCCTTCATTCGTGGTATATACATCTTGGTCTCCCCAATGAGATTTTCTTTTTCCCACAAGGGTCTTTTTAAATGGATAGAAATACACATAATTTTCATCCGTAGCAACAATGGTATAAAATTCTTCTTCAAGCCCCAGCATTTCATTGGCAATAATTTTCTTTTCGTCGGTTTTCATATCGTATGCTTGAATGCCAATCGTTTTTCTATTTTTATAATCTGTCGGATTGTCATATGCGTTATCAAAAAATACGCTTCCGTAAAACCGATGGGACACCGGCAACGCTTCAATAACTTCCATATTTTTCATTTCCAAATCAGCTTTATACCAACTTGGCTCTAAACCTTGATACCGTGCTCCTTTTCCATAGACTTCGCCGTTATAGAAAAAAATAGGATTCATAAAGTTGCCCGTTTTTTCGGTCAGGTTTTCCATTTCCTTTGTTTCGGTATTAAAACGAAGGAGATTATATTTTTCATTTTCGTCCAAGTCCGTAGCAATATAAATATATTTATCGTATGCAATATAGTTTTGTGACCAAAGATAATAATTAATGTTTAGTATATCATAAGATTCTTCTCCATATTCGATTCTTATATCGCTTCCGTCAAATGCCATGGAGAAAATTTGTCCATAATCTGCGACAACGTAAAATCGATTGTTAATAAAGAACGTAGATACGAATTCAGTGTGAAAAATATTTTTATTATCCCTCGGATTGGCAAGACACTTTCCGGAATGGTCGCAAAGAGGATCAAAGCAATAAACGTAAGCTTTTCCGTCTGCCTTGCTGTAATAAAACGTATATTCTTCGCCCTCTGGAACTGTATATTCAAAAAGAATGCGAGAAGGCAAATCAATGAATTCTCTGTTGCCGTTGCGGATAATAGTATCTTTCAATTCGGTATCTTGGAGTTGCTCTTGATTTTGCGGATTACCCGTCGTGGTTTCACTGGGTGGTGTTTGGTTGCATGATGTTAAGAACAACATCATGCACGCGAGAAAAAGCGCAAAAAGTTTTTTCATGGGCTGTTTTCCTTTCCGAATTTCAAACTTTTTGAAATTTTGTCAATAAACAAGTTCAATGGGTTCAAATTTTTCGATTTTGCCGTCGGAGCCGATGGTGCCGATTTTCATGCCGCTATCCCATCTATCCGCATAACCATCACGAATACCAATGGACCATCCATCTATGATGATTTTACTATCACAAATAACGGCTTCTCTGGATTTAAATTCAAAGTTTGGATTATCATATATGAGCGTACACTCCGTTCCGTCATGTTTCACGCGGTAAAGTTTACCTTCATTATATTTGTAGCGCTTTTTTTCTTGTCCTTTGGTATTTATGTAGGTTCCGACCAAAATTTGTTTGTATTGATAGAAATACACGTAATTTTCATCTACAGCAGCGACAACACATTGATTGGTTTCTTCAAGTCCCAGCATTTCATTGGTCATGATTTTCGTTTCGCCCGTTTTCATATCATAGGATTGGATGCCAAGATATTTATCAGTTTTTGAATCAATTTGCTCGTATGCACAATCAAAAAATACGCTTCTGTAAAATTGATTCGTTGTCGGCTGTTCTTCGATGGACTCTATCTCCTTTAATTCTAAATCTGCTTTGACCCAGATTCTGAGCTGCATATCTCTGCCGTAGAGTTCTCCA
>SVRL01000128.1 GCA_015064845.1 Oscillospiraceae bacterium
AGTTGCGATGAGATTCTATCGTGTCGCCTCCGATTTCTGAATCGGAATCGCCACTCCAGAATGACAGTGCAAGGCGTTTGTTTGTTCGCAGACAAATGGTTTCATCTAATTTTGCATTCTGCATTTTTCGATTTTCTTGTAAACCGTCATTCGCATGGTTAAATACGCTGCCGTTCCTCCGATGAGATTGGAGATCGGTTCGGCAAGAAATACACCATTTACGCCAAATCCCAAATGCGGCAAAACCAACGTTAAAGGGACGACGATGATTGCTTTACGCAGTAAAGAGAAGAAAATCGCGTGTTTTGCATCGCCCACAGCTTGGAATGTAGACTGGCCTGCAAACTGAAGTGCCATAAATACAAAACCAAAGAAATAGATTTTCAAGGCTTCGATTCCGACATCCATCATTTGTATATCATCAGAAAAGATACCAAACCAAAAACTTGGAAAGAGAACAATAAGTAACCATGCAAACAACGTATAAGCGGAACCGATCAACGTATTGAACCGAATCCCGGAACGAACCCGCTCATACTGTCGGGCGCCGTAATTATAACTGATTACAGGCTGAGCACCACCCACGATTCCCGAAACGGGGAGCATGAAAATCTCCCGTACGGAATTTGCTACCGTCATAACACCGACGTACAGGTCACCGCCGAAGATTTGGAGCGTGGAGTTGCAGACTACCTGAACAAGGCAGTTTGTTCCTTGCATGATGAAGTTGGAGCTTCCCAACTTGACGATCTCTTTTGTGATGTGTGGTTTTACGGCGATATTCTTCAAGCGCAAAGGAACAGTCGCTTTTTGTCCCGTAAGAAAACGGAGAACCCAAGATGCGGAGATTCCTTGGCTGATAATGGTTGCCAGCGCTGCACCGGAGACTCCCATATCAAATCCGTAAATAAAGATCGGATCCAGAATAATATTGCATACGGCGCCGATTATAATGGAACACATCCCGATTTTCGGAAAACCTTGTGCATTGATATATCCGTTTAAACCGGTCGTTATCATGGAAAAAACGGTACCGATCAAGTAAATATCCAGATATTCCTTTGCATAGACGTAAGATTCTTCGCTTGCACCGAAAGCAAATAAAATCGGTTTGGAAAATAAATATCCTACGGCCGTTAAAACAACCGAACTGCAAAGCAAGAGCGCAAACGAATTTCCCAGAATTTCTTTTGCTTTTTCTTCTTCATTGGCCCCTCTTGCCATTGAGAATAAGGGAACACCGCCTGTACCGAACAGCGCGGTAAATGCCATAATTAAAGTTACAACGGGAAAAGTCAGTCCAACCCCTGTCAATGCCATGCCATCGCCGTCGCCCATATGACCAAGATAAATTCGATCTACCACATTGTATAGTAATTGAACCAACTGCGCGATGGTAAGCGGGATTGCTTGCGTGATAATACATTTCCATACAGGACCGCTTAAAAAATTTACCTTAGATGATTTTGTTATATTTGTCATACGCTTTTTTATCTCCGTATATCAGTTATTTTTTCAGTAAAATATTTTATCACACACCATCTCCAAAGTAAACCTCATTGCAAAATAATTTGTTGCGCTCAATACTTATGAGCTTTTTTGAGGAATGTATTTCGCCGCTAAAGGACAATTCTCTCAATGATATGAAGCTGTCTCAAATGTTGAAATCAGAGCGTTTGAGACAGCTTTTTCTGTTCGGTATTTTTATATATCTTGTTTAGTGAGAGGAGCGATGACAGCGCGTAATCCGGCTTTTAAAATTTGATCATCGGTACATATCCACATAAAGTTTGCGCCCATTTGACGGTATTTTCTTGCTTGCTCCATGCTGTCACAAAATATACCGACAGATTTTCCGCGGGCAAGGCAGATATCGAAGACTTTTTGAACGGCTGCTTGGAATTGCGGATGATTGAATTGAGCGGGCATATTCATTGTGAAGGAAAGGTCATAAGGACCAATGACGATAGCCGCGATTTCATCTCCGTAAGCATCTAACATGTCGGGAAGCGCGCTGATTCCTACGGGAGATTCAATTTGAACCAGGAGATGACGGTTTTTGTTGAAATCTTCAAGGGTTTCGCCTTGACGAACTTGACAGTAGCCGCCTTTTCCTTTATGACCGACGGGAGGGAAACGCATGGATTCCACAGCTGCCTTTACCTGCGCTACAGTTTCCGTTCGTGGAATCATAATACCGTCTGCACCGAGATCCAAACAGCGCGCAATATGAAAATTTGTGTGGTCGGGAACGCGAACAAAAGCGGGGAGTCCGCAAAGACGGCATGCTTGCAACAACGGAATCAGATTTTCATTATTAAACATTCCGTGTTCCATATCAAAAATGACATAGTCCAGATAATCTTCGTTGACAACTTCCATCATGGGTCCGCTTGCAATCAACATAATATGGGTACCGAGAATCTGATCGCAGTTTTGGAGTTTTTGTTTGAGATTTTCATATTTGTTCATAACAGACACATCCTTTTGTTTTATGAATTGTTTTAATTTTAATGATATTTTATCAAAAAATCATCATTTTTTCAAGCGATAAAACCATTTTAGTTTCAGAATTACCAAGTTTTTCTGTTTTATTGACAAATTCAAAAAGAATATGTTATAATACCATTAAAGGTTTTTTCAAATGGAACCATGAAATCTGAAACAAAGGAATGGATGTAAAAATGGAAAAAATCAAAGTTGGTGTCATCGGACTTGGTCCGAGAGGTTTGGGTTTGATTCGCACAATGCTTGTTTGTGAAGAATGTGAGATTACGGCTTTGTGCGACGTTTACCGAGACCGAATGGAAAAAGGGCAGAAACTCATATTGGAATGCAGGGGAAATACCCCGGCTTTATATGATCGCTATGAAGATTTGATTGAAGATAAAAACGTGGATGCGGTAGTCATTGCTTCTTCCTGGGACATGCATACGCGTATGGCGGTCAAATCAATGAAGGCGGGAAAATATACAGCATTGGAAGTGGGGGGTGCATACGATATTGAAGACTGTTGGCAATTGGTGCATACTTATGAAGAAACACAAACTCCCATTATGTTTTTGGAAAATTGCTGTTTTGATCGCTTTGAATTGCTTTGCACATCTTTGGTTCGTTCCGGCAAACTCGGAAGAGTGCTCTATTGTCAAGGGGCTTACGCGCACGAACTGCGCGGAGAAATTCTTGGCGGTTATGTCAACCGTCATTACCGCTTGAAAAATTATATGCATCGAAATTGTGAAAATTATCCTACACATGAATTGGGACCGATTGCCAAAATTCTGAACATCAACCGCGGAAATAAAATGCTTTCCCTGACGTCTGTGGCAACAAAGGGTGGCGTGGGATTGCAGGAGTTTACGAGAAGTGACAGAAATCCCGACCCTTCACTGAAAGATGCCGCTTTTGCACAAGGAGATATCGTGGTTACGACAATTACTTGCGCAGGAGGAGAGGTCATCACCCTCCGATTGGATACGACCTTGCCCCGTACATATTCCAGAGAATTGACTGTTCGCGGAACAAAAGGATTTTGCAATCAGGATACCAATATGGTCATGTTGGAAGCTGATAAGAATATGCATGAAAGTTTTACCCCTTCCAAAACGGTCGAAAAATATTTGAATTGTGCAGAAGGATATGCGGAATATCTGCCGGATATTTGGCGCAATATTACAGAGGAAGAAAAGAATCTCGGGCACGGGGGCATGGATTATTTGGAATTCAAAGCATTTTTCAAAGCAATCTTGAACGGAGAAGAAATGCCCATTGACGTTTACGATATGGCTGCTTGGATGGCAATCACACCTCTTTCGGAACA
>SVRL01000129.1 GCA_015064845.1 Oscillospiraceae bacterium
CTTTTCACCCTGCGGACCTTGCGGACCCGTAGCGCCGGTATCGCCCTTTTGACCCTGCGGACCTTGTGCGCCCGTAGCGCCGGTATCGCCCTTTTCACCCTGCGGACCTTGCGGACCTGTAGCACCGGTATCGCCCTTTTCGCCCTGCGGACCTTGCGGACCCGTAGCGCCGGTGTCGCCTTTCTCGCCCTTTTCTCCGTTGGTAATGGTAAAGTCAAGGGTTTTTCCGTCTGCATAGGTAATGCAATAAGTATCCGTGTTGCCCGAAGAAGACTTCAAAGCAATGTTGGTAATTCCGGCACCGTCTTTACCGTTTACGCCATCTTGACCGTTTGTGATTTGGAACTCTTTTTTGAGTCCGTTGCTGAACGTAATGGTGTAGGTATCGGTGTGTCCGCTTGTGGATGTTTTTTCAACGCTGAGAACTTCTGCTCCGATATCGCCTTTTTCGCCGACAAGAGAAGAAAGCCACTCGGTAAGCGTTCCTTTGAATCCGTTTTCAACTGCAAGATCATAAGCGGATTTTCCGTTTTCACCTGCATCGCCTTTTTCTCCTTTCGGTCCCGCTTCTCCTGCGCATGACGTCAAAAGAAGAGAAAGCAACAATACAAGCACTGTGAATAAAGATAAAAATTTTTTCATCTGTTCCTCCTTTTTAACCTTTAAGGCTATTTATAGACTAATTGTATCATATATAGCCCTAAATGTCAAGATATTAAGTCTATAATTAGACCATTGATAATATATTGAATGATTTCGGGAGGATATGATGGATACCTATACGGCAGTCAAAAATAGAATTTTAGAGTTGCTTGGAGAAAGAAAAATGTCGATATACAAGCTTGCGATGGAATCGGCAGTTGCACCTTCTTCGATTAAAAATATCTTGTACGGAAAGAGTATGAATCCCGGTATTGTTACCATAAAAATGTTATGTGATGGCTTCGGTATTACGCTGACGGAATTTTTTAATACCGAAATTTTTTTGAGTTTGGAACAGGAAATTCAATAAAATAAGCGTTGAATTGAAAAAGAATCGGGTCTTCCTCTTTTGATAACGCCATTTCCTGAAAAATAAAAGAGCGGTTGTTCAGTACCGGAAAGGTATTGAGCAACCGCTTTTTGCAGTTTATAAGATTACTTTTCTTCCGATTCAATTCTGTCGCGGAGATATTTTGCAGTCGCGCCGAGCATTTTCAGCGCGTCGGGAATCAGTTCTTTGGGGAATTTGGCGTTGAAACCGGAAGTTTCAAAATTCAGCGTGCCTTGATAATCAATTTCGCGGAGCCCCTTTATGAAGCGGTTCCAATTGCCAAGTCCCATGTAGGGCAAGGTGTGCGTATCGTTCACGCCGTCGTTATCATGCGCATGGATGGTAACCAGACGGTCGCCAAGCTCTTCCATTGCATAACAAGAATCAAGTCCGAGCAGGAGCAAATGTCCGATGTCCAGACAAAAGCCGAAACGTTTTTCACCTGCAATGGCGTTGAGATCGTCGATATATCGGCAAGCCTCACGCATATCCGAGCAACAGCCGAAATAAATCTTCTTGCTCTTCCAGTCCTGAATCCACATGTTTTCCAGACAGCAAACGATATCGTATTTTTTGAGAAGAGGAATCATTGCGGAATAAAATTCGATATTGAGCTGATATTCTTCCTCCTTCGTCATGGAAGGGAAACGGGCGCTTCCGTCAAAGCAAGGATGAATGATGATATAAGGACAACCGACTTTTCCGCAAAGCTCGATGGATTTATAAATCATTTCCTGCGCGATTTTCGTCGCTTCGGGTTTTCGCGGATAAAAGGACGGGAACGGCGCGTGAAACTGACCGAAGGAAAGTCCGTATTTTTGCGCCGCATCGACGTATTCTTGCATCAAAGCCGTAAGTCTTTCTTCATCATCGAAGAATGCGCAGCGTTTTTCTTCCTGTGCATCCTCCCATGGATAATGATCGCAAAGCGCGCCGAAATCAATGGCATCAAAACCTGCTTCACGAATGGCTTTCATTCCTGCATCCACGCCGAGCGTATCGCAAGCGCCGCCTGTCTGAATACTGAGTTTCATAAGAATCTCCCTTTCTGCTGCCGTACAAATCAAGCGTTGACGGAATCAATGAATCGCATGAATGCGTTTCTTCCTTCGTCCGTGCATTTGTAAACACCTGCATCTTCCAGTACGCAAACGAAAGTCTTTCCGATTTCCGTGCGGAGAATTTCAGCAGTGTTTTCTTTGGTAAAGGTATAATTGCCGCGGAATTTTTCAAACCATTCGGCGTGTTTTGCAATGGATTCATCGGCGGAAATATCGGTTCCGTTCAGAATCGCTTCTTCCAGCGTTGCCATTTCCGCTTTCAGACGGGCAGGCAAAACGGCAAGCCCCATGACTTCAATGAGTCCGATATTTTCTTTTTTGATGTTGTGCAAATGCGCGTGGGGATGATATACGCCGAGGGGATGTTCTTCCGTTGTGATATTGTTGCGAAGTACGAGGTCCAATTCGTATTCGCCGTTTCTGCGGCGCGCAATGGGGGTAATGGTGTTGTGCGGTTCGCCGTTCGTTTCCGCAAAAACGAAAGCGGATTCATCGGTATAACCGCGCCAATGAACGAGAATCTTGTCCGCAAGCGCAACGAGTTTTTCTTTGTCCGTTCCCGAAATACGAATGACGGACATCGGCCATTTTACAATGCTTGCTTTGATATCTTCAAAGCCTTTGAAAACGATTTCTTTTTCAGAGGGGGCTTTTTCCATGGCAAAAGTATAATGACCGCCTTGG
Source organism: Oscillospiraceae bacterium (assembly GCA_015064845.1). Taxonomy (GTDB): domain Bacteria; phylum Bacillota; class Clostridia; order Oscillospirales; family CAG-272; genus QALR01. The sequence goes on from SVRL01000129.1 coordinate 2,779, forward strand.
AAATGGTTGTGGGAAAGAATGGAACCGCCGACGATGGGGAGGTCTGCATTGGAACCGATGAAATAGTGCGGGAAAATTTCTTCAAAATCAAGCAAACGGGAGAACGTCTTTCTTTCAATCTGCATGGGGGAGTGTTCATCGGAAAGAGCAATGCAATGTTCGTTATAGTAAACGTAAGGAGAATATTGGAATTTCCAGCTTTCGCCCGCAATTTGAATCGGAATGATTCTGTGATTCTGTCTTGCGGCGGAACGGAGATTTCCCGCATATCCTTCATTTTCGGCGCAAAGCGCGCATTTGGGATAAGAGCTTTGCGGCAAAGCTTTTGCGGCGGCAATGGCTTTGGGGTCCTTTTCGGGCTTGGAAAGGTTGACCGTAATATCAATATCGCCGTAAACGGAGGGAACGCTCCATTTCAGGTCTTTTTTGATGCGGTATGTACGGATATAATCGGTTGCGCGGGAAAAAGCGTAATACCAATCGGTTGCTTCGGCGGGAGCTTTTGCATAAAGCGCGCGGAATTTTGCAATCACTTCGGAAGGACGGGGCGTTAAAAGTCCCATGATCTTGGCATCGAAAAGATCGCGGTTGGTTACGCCGTTGTCGGGAATCAAACCGTTTTCAAAAGCAAAATCATTGACATCCGAAAGAATTTCTTCGAGAGAAGCCGCTTCGTCGGAAGGAATATCTTCGTAAGCGGAAAGTCCGAGCGCGGCAATCAAGGTGTTGTTGGCATAAATGCGGTCTTCGGGTTCCAGAAGTCCGTTTTCCGTCGCATAATCGACGAGCTGACGGATTCTTTTCAAAATTTGTTCGTTGCTGATCATGAGAAATGTCCTTTCATACGGTTGTTATTTTTATGAGAATGCAGAATGTACAATGAGTACAATGATAAGATAAACGGGAATTTATAAGCCTTCCCCAGCGGGGGAAGGTGCCTCCCGATTCTTGAATCGGAAGAGAGGCGGATGAGGTGTGGTGCAAAATATTTTGCACTTTTGCGAAGCAAAACAACTACT
>SVRL01000130.1 GCA_015064845.1 Oscillospiraceae bacterium
TCCTTCCGTCAGCCTTTGGCTGCCACCTCCCTCGTCAGAGGGAGGCAAAAAGTGGCTCCCTCTGACGAGGGAGCTGTCAGCATAGCTGACTGAGGGAGAGATTTTGCAAACGTAAACCATCATTTATCTTTCTTTTTAGGTATCGAACACATCTAATCATTTACTCTCCATCAAACTCTCGTATCATAAAGTTAGGATATAAAAAATGAGTCGTTTTTTCAGTAAAAAATATCAAAATTTGAAAGCATATACGCCGGGGGAACAGCCGCGTGATATGCAATACATCAAACTCAATACCAATGAATCTCCTTATCCGCCTTCGCCTTCTGTTTTGGATGCGGTTGCGGAAGAAGCAGGGAAGCTTGCGCTCTATTCCGATCCCGAATGTACGGAGCTTGTCAGAGAGGCTTCCAAGCTGTTTGGCGTAAAGCCGACGGAAATTTTAATGACAAACGGTTCGGATGAAATTCTGAATTTCGCTTTCATGGCATTTTGTGATAAGGAACATCCCATCGTTTTTCCCGATATTACCTATGGTTTTTATCCCGTTTTTGCGGAATTGAACGGAATCCCTTACGAAAAAATTCCCTTGAAAGAAGATTTTTCCATTGACGCGAACGATTATATCGGCATCGGTAAAAATATCGTGATCGCCAATCCGAACGCACCGACGGGACTGACGCTTACTTTGGAAGAAATTGAAAAGATCGTTGCAAGCAATCCCGAAAATATCGTCATCATTGACGAGGCATACGTGGATTTCGGCGCGCAAAGCGCAGTTTGTTTGACGAAAAAATATGAAAATCTCCTGGTTACGCAAACCTTTTCCAAATCCAGAAGCATGGCAGGCGCAAGACTCGGGTTCGGTATCGGCACGGCTTCTTTGATTGCGGATATGCAAACGATCAAATATTCCACCAATCCCTATAACGTCAACCGTATGACGATGGCGGCAGGCGCGGCAGCACTCCGTGAAAATGCGTATTATATGGATAATTGCAAAAAAATCGTGAAAACCAGAGAATATACGAAAAGAGCGCTGGAAAAAATGGGCTTTTCCGTTACCGATTCCAAAGCGAATTTCCTTTTTGCAAAATCCGAGGCCGTAAACGGAGAAACGCTCTATACGGAACTCAAAAAACGCGGTGTTCTGGTTCGTCATTTTTCCGCGGAACGTATTTGTGAATATAACCGCATAACGGTCGGAACGCAGGAGCAAATGGAAGTGTTCCTTGCGAAAACCGAAGAAATTTTAAGTGAAATGCAATAAGGAGATCGGTATGAGAACATCTGTGATTGAAAGAAAAACGGCGGAAACGGAAATTTTACTTTCTTTGAACCTGGACGGTTCGGGAAAGAGTGAGATCGATACGGGCTGCGGATTTCTGAACCATATGCTGACCTTGTTTGCAAAGCACGGAAAATTCGATCTGAACGTAAAATGTAACGGCGATACCGACGTGGATTATCATCATACCGCAGAAGATATCGGCATTTGCCTTGGAAACGCATTTGCCGAAGCGCTCGGCGATATGCGCGGTATCACGCGCTACGGTAATATGATTCTGCCGATGGATGAAGCGCTGATTCTTTCTGCCGTTGATATTTCGGGCAGAGGAAAATTGGTCATGGATCTGAAAATTCCGACAAAAAAGGTCGGTGATTTTGATACGGAATTGGTGGCGGAATTTTTTGAAGCGTTCGTGCGCCGCGCGAATATTACTTTGCATATCCGTGAGCTTGCGGGAGAAAATTCCCATCATATCATCGAAGGCGCATTCAAAAGCGTGGCGCGTTCCTTGCGCGCGGCAGTGAAAATCGATCCCGAAACGGCAAACGAAATCCCCTCCACAAAAGGTGTTTTATAAATTGTGATTCGATGGGGAGATAAATGGGGGTTAACGCGTAATAAAAAGTTTGCAAAATGTACCGTCTGTCGATGAAATGACCCTTTTTATTGTCATTCTGGAGGGCAAGACTTTGCCCGATAGAATCCCATAGCAAAAGATATGATTCTTTCAAAAGGTTAGTTTAGTTTTGCGATGAGATTCTATCACTTCGCTAACAGACCGCCGCAGGCTGTCTGTGGCTCCGTTCCAGAATGACAGTGCTGTGCGTTTGTCTATACGCTGACGGGATGGTTTAGCAGAATTTTGCATTTTGCCCTCTGCATCCCTGTAAATCCCCATTTATCTTTATACATTATACATTCATCGAACTCACGTGAAAATGATTGAAAGGAAACCATTATGATAGCAGTTGTTGATTACGGTGTCGGCAATCTTTTTTCTCTTTCATCCTCTCTGTCCGCAATCGGCGCGCAGACGGTGGTAACGGGAGATGCCGAAGTGATCCGCTTAGCAGATAAGATTTTGCTCCCCGGTGTCGGCGCATTTGAAGATGCGGCAAAAAAACTCCGCGAAAGCGGACTTGCCGACGTTGTTTGTGAAGAAGCAAAAGCAGGAAAACCTCTGCTCGGCATTTGTTTGGGTATGCAGCTTTTGTTTGAAAAAAGCTATGAATTCGGAGAATTTGAAGGCTTGGGATTGATCAAAGGCGCAGTCCGTCCCATTGCGGACGTGATTCCCGCAGACTTGAAAATTCCCCATATCGGTTGGAATGCGCTCCATATCCAAAAGGAAAATGCGCTTTTCCGTCATATCAAGAATGGCGATTGCGTGTATTTCGTCCATTCCTTTTATGCCGCCGATTGCGAAGAAAGCGTGATTGCCACTTCGGAATACGGCGCAGAGCTGACGGCAGCCGTTGCAAACGGTAATATTTACGGCTGTCAGTTCCACCCCGAAAAAAGCGGCGCAGTCGGACTTTCCATTCTGAAAGCGTTTGCGGAAATGTAAATATGAAAGAGAGAATAATTTTATGAATCTTTTTCCCGCAATTGATTTGTACGGCGGTAAAGCCGTTCGTTTATATAAAGGCAATTATAATGAAATGACGGTTTATAACGATAACCCCGTTTCGGTTGCCAAGGATTTTGAAGCGTGCGGCGCGAAATATATCCATCTCGTCGATCTGGAAGGCGCGAAAACGGGAGAAACCCCGAATCTGGAAACCGTGCGCGCTATCGTTTCAAAAACCCAACTGTTTGCCGAGATCGGCGGCGGTATCCGTTCGATGGAAACGGTTGAAAGATATCTTTCCGTCGGTGTTTCCCGTGTGATTTTGGGAACGGCGGCTGTCAAGAACGAAGAATTTTTGCGTGAAGCCGTCAAAAAGTACGGTGAAAAAATTGCCGTCGGCGTGGATATCCGCGATGGCTTTGTTGCCATTCACGGCTGGACGGAAAATTCAGCTTTGCATTATACCGATTTTATGCGTAAATTAACGGAGATTGGTGTGAAAACCGTAATCGTTACCGATATTTCCCGTGACGGCGCCATGCAGGGAACCAATCGTTCTCTTTATGCAGAACTTGCCGAAAAATTCCCCGAAATGCAAGTGATTGCTTCGGGCGGTGTATCTTCCCTTGATGACGTGTGCGCATTGAAGCAAATGAATCTTTACGGCGCAATCATCGGTAAAGCGTATTATGCGGGAGCGATTGATCTGACGGAAGCTGTAAAAATGACAGAATGACGGGAATGTGTGGTAAGATAAATGGGAATTTATGGGTGTAATAGTTGTGAGCGGTGTCTCTCCCTCAGTCAGCTTTGCTGACAGCTCCCTCGTCAGAGGGAGCCTTGAATTGCCTCCCTCTG